>NZ_KV789384.1:0-5519 GCF_001807575.1 Arthrobacter sp. HMSC08H08 | reverse complement strand
GTTCTTTCAGAAAGTTGTGACACATGCACTATTCGATTGTTCATTCGGGTGCGTCCAAGACCGTCAAAGCGACGCAGGAAAATGCTCAAGACTTGGATGATGCCCTGAAGGATGTTAAATCCGCGTTGGACGACCTTGGAAACGTGCTGAAGCATTCAAATGCCGTCGCTGGTGCGGTGACCGCTGTCAAAGAGGGTGCTGTTACGCCTGCTGCAGACACAGTGATGTCTAAGGTCCGTACCGCGACTGGTTCCACCAGTGATGCTTTAGATTCCTATGCGCAGGGTGATCAGACAATGTCTTCTAATGCCGGTTCTGCGCCGGGTAGTCCAGACATGCCGGGGGTGGGGTAAGTGAGTTTTGCTGTTGTTGATCTCGATGATCCCGGCGAAATTAGGGCAAAGGCATCTGATGTTCGGTCAAAGTTTAACGACGCTGCAGATGCCATGCAGGTGGTCCGGAAAGGCTGGAGTCCAATTCAAGACCAATATGCGGCTCCGGAGGCGCCTACCGTGACCGGGGCGATGGATGCTCCGCATAAGATTGTTGGCGACTTTGATGATGCCGGCGATAAGATCAAGTCTGCCCTAGATGACTATGCCTCTGACCTTGACGGTCTAAAGGAGCGCCGTAAGGCACTCATAGACAAAATTAATGACTATAAAGCGATGGACCCGGATGATGACGATGAATCCGGACAGGAGGATAAGGACAAGCTTCGGAAGGAAATCGTAACCGAAGCTATTTCACTTGCACAGGATAAAGACGACATCCAGAACCGCTGTCGTGACCGCCTGCTAGCAGTCAGCATCGATGAAAATGATGCTTCTGATGCCAAAGACAAAGCACCCAGGGCGAAAGAAGGCGCCGGAGAGAATATCGTGGGTGCCTTCGCCAATGCTATGTGGGATAGCGTTACGCGTAGCAACGATCTAGATGGCCGATGGGGCGCTGTGGCACAAATTGGCAATATATATTTTGATAAATGGAAGTATATATTCGAGTGGGCGCAGCGGGATATGGGTAAGAAGGTTCCCATGAGTTTTGCTGATGCCAAATGGCAGATGCCTAAAACGCTTCAGCGAATGACGGCAGGGAGCTTTGGTCTACTGCACTCCGCTGTTCGATGGTCCCCGCTAGGCGACTCGTGGAACCCGATGCGGACGGCTGGCAAGGCTAAAGGCGCCGTCGAAACCTTGGCGACTCGCGTTCGGCTGCGCGCTAACGGTCACAGTAAATGGGTTGCAGCCAATTCGATTAGCCAGAACGCCTTTGATGATCTTGGGAAATACGCTAAGGTGGCTGGCCGCGCTTCCTCGGTTATAGGTATAGGGGTAACAGCTGCTACCAGCTGGCAGGAGGACTCGAAAACGCACCCATCCATGGGTAATGGAGAGAAAGCCGTCCGAGCCGGTGTGACAACGGGAGCTACGCTTGCCGGTGGCTTGGGCGGCGCTAAAGCTGGCGCCATGGTCGGTGGCGCGGTCGGCTCTGTTATTCCAGGCGCCGGTACCGCCGTAGGTGCGGTTATCGGAGGGTTCGTCGGCGGTGTTGCAGGCGGTATGGTCGGTGGACGGGCTGGAGACGGGGCCAAAGAGGTCATGAGCTCGTGGAAAGACTGAACTTTCAGTGAGTAGCAAAGCCTGAAACTGACGCCAAGTAAATGTTTCCTCGTCATGGCGACGTCGAGATAAAAGGACAACCTAGCTCATGCATAACCCAGAGATTGAGTTCACGCTCTCAGAGCATCGTGATGCACGGTTCAGGCTCCCCATCCCGCAAGACTGGGAGATGGACACTTCCGGCAGTGATAAGGGAGTGTTCATCTACATGGGGTCAGAAGCGTGGGGTAGTAGCCGTTTTCGTCCGAACATTGTGGTGATTCAGAGAGCCTACGATTATCGCCACGATAACGATGAAGACTTTTACCGCGAGATCCTCGCCACGGACGCAGGGCTAGCGGACCAGCTGGCGGAATACCGCAACATCCACCTCAGCTGGGACACGCTAGGTGAGGATAGCGCGGCCGTCTTGCGCGTATCTTCCTACCGGAATGAGGAAGGGACACCGCTGATGCTGTATCAGTGGAATGCGCTACGCTCCGGCCTAGAAGTGAATTTTGCCATCACGTTCCCTACTGCTGACTACTCGGTGTGGGCAGACCTTGCATACGCATGGGCGAAGGATTTCGAATGGACAGTCTAGAAACTAATCAAGAGGAACAACAGTTCGCAATCGTTCTGCTCCGCGAGCAGTTCCTTCGACTATTGCGCGGCGAATTCGAAGGTGACGGTCCCACGCTTTATGACGTAGCCGATGAGTGTGTTTTAGCGAACGGTGAGGCTCCAGCTCAGTATGCACAGTTTTGGGGCATCTACACGACCCGTCGAAGCTTCATGCAGGTTCGGCGGCTGCGTCCGGATGGAACCGAAAACAAGGTGTATATGTGGACCGGCCCGCGAGGCGTTATTTTTGCGGTCGAGAATCACACCGAAAGTGTTGTGACGATGAGTGCCGCAAGCCTCGATAGCCGATTCACGCTCCTGATCGACGGTATGGTTTTGGGGCGGCGCGACTTCCCACGAGAGTATGAGCCGGGATACGGCGTGATCCAGCAGAAGGATATTCTCAAGCTCCTCGAGCCTGATGGTCTACCGTCTTCCGAGCTGGCTGCGTCTGCGAAAGCACTCGCTGACTCGGTTGCTCACGTGCAACCTGGGATGGCCCAAGACCTTGTGGACGGTCAATACGAGATCATCTCCATCATGGGTGAGTGGGAAAGCGGAGATCGCGACGAGACAGCGAGCGTCGTCTACTTTGATACGCCGCACGGTTACCTTCTTCATAACACGGAGCGCCAGATGCTGCGTAAAGAGCACCATCTCGAGCCCGCGCCCGGCTGGTACATCCTCCTCCGCGCCATGGAGGTGCTTCCACCGGAACCGGTGATCGCTTCATGGCAGGAAGAAGCCGACGCACACAGAGACTGAACACCTCACTCCACTGGATGTGCCGCAGGTGGTGGGACGCCGGTTTGTGAAAATGCCGATGTTTGCTGGCATAGATATTGGCTTTGTCGGGCTGGCTGGTGTCGCGTTTCCGTATCCCCTCGTACCTAAGTGGTTAGTGAAGCAACGTCGACAGGAATGGTCGAGGGCCATAGTCAGGTTGAGGGAGTAGGTCCACGCGGAAATACCTATAGCTTTGCTTGCCTGTTGCTATCTAGCGGATACCGAATATCTCGTTACTTGAAGCCATGCATCAGCGTCTCAATTCTCGCCAGGGATGTTCTGTCGATTCCTCCAATATATTCTTCAACCCAGGTAAAAAATTCTTGCGCAGCCCTCAATACCGTCTTGAGGAACGAGTCAGGCTCTACCGGATACCTCTGTCCGCGTAGCTCAAAAACAGCTACCGTTCCCCTCTTGACGAGGGAGAAGGTTGCTGTTTCCTCGCTAAACTCCCCTTGGCCCCTACCGGTGGATACATACCTCTCAAGAGTGTTAAGTAGTTCCTGCCAGAAAATGTCGACGTTTGTCCACGCATCCATCGGCATGATCTGAACCCCATTAAGGATGAAAGAGACCCATCCTTCACCAGGCAAACACTTATCATTTTGCCAATGCCACCAACGAGCTGCCTCGCCTGGATTAGCGGAAATAGATACCAGGTGCTCGTCATGTTGCTTAGAAAAAAGCTCTGGAAACGTAAGCCCTGTCCCTCTGAGGACAAAAGTTTCGATCTCCAGTTTCGTCTCATTCATCCAATGGTTCATACCGTTCCCAACCTAGCGTGGATAAAACTGCACAACGCGGCCTTTGGACACTACAAGCTTATATTTGACGCCGTTATATGTTCCTGTATACGTACCCGTTTTGGAGCCAAGCTTCCGAAGAGATGACGAGTGCTGGCGCAGTGCACCATGAATAGTTGCACGAACGTCTGATACGGACATTCTAGGGTTAAAGAATGATTGGGTGCTCTTCTTAGTGCCATTCCAGTACTGCGGGTGATGTCTCTGGAGGATATGTTTCATGGCAGTCTTGTCAAGACGAACTACATTCGAACCCGCACGGAAAGTAATAGGCACAAACTTACGAAGCGCATTGACTACCCTTGAGCCTGGTGCGACAACATACTTAGCAACGCGAGGGCCGACTTTAATAACAACGTGAACACCGGCCCGTAGTCCAGCAATGATTGCAGGAACCCAAAAAGGATCCGCAGTAACGGGGTAGGTCGTAGCTGGGTCTGCCTCGACAATCTGAATGAGCCTTGTGCCATCTAGTGCGAATTTGGTCTGGACGGATTTCCCGGCAGCGTCAACGGCCCATGGTTTCTCGATGGAAGACGTGAGGAGCTGTATTCCCTCATCTTCAAATACTCTGTAAATCCCAACTGAACCGTCTGTTTCAACCTGTGCTTTTTCATCATCTTGCAGGTTCAGCTCGAAGGGGATTTCGTGGCTGACATCCGCTGATGCTATGACTGTTTGAACTCTTAGGGAACCGTTGTCATAGGAATCAACTACGTAGTCTTTATCATTGCCCGAAAGAACTGCGCTTCCATCAGGAGTGGTCGAGAAGTCAGCGCCGACCGAGCTATCTTCGAGTGAAAATAAGCCAGTTGCGTTCCCCGAAGCCAAGGGCGCGAAAGCTATGCCTGCTTCGTTGACAGTGACTGAACTAAAACCCTTTGAGGATTCATAGTTCAGTTCTCCGGCATTGGTGTTGGGACTAATCTGTGGAGCATGATCCTTGATTCCCACTCTCTCTTGGGCAGTATCAACGATTTGCTCAATTCGTTGCGGATGAGAAGTTCTCGTTGTTGTGTCGTCGGCAACGGCTGTGGCGACTGTAGGTGCAAAAAGTGCAACGGAAACTGTTGCGGCAATGACGGATCGCGTGTGACGCCAAATCATCACGTTGGTCCCCTCGGTCTGACCACCTGTGATAGAGAAACGGGTGGTGAAGTCTGGATACTTATGTGCGTATTGCAAGACACGCCAGGAAGGTTGCCCCTTACCTGGGATGCACCAGTAAGACATCTCTAAAGTGGTAGTCGCTTCGTTTTGAGACACGTACTGATTATCGTATTCTAATTTATAGCACCATCAGCCATACGATTCATAAACTGAACTCGCCTCTGAGGTGTTGTCGTGTCATATTGACCAATCTATAGTAATGAATGGTAGCGACGACTCCGCCGGTTTTCTTTGTAAACTCCTGCTTATCCAGCTTAAAACTACCGGCCGAGTCGGTGTGCACATGAATGATATCTACCATCTAGACCACCACCGGGTGCCCGCCATGAGCGAACTTGCCTTCTAGAGCGAGTTTCATGAGTTCTTTGGAAGAGGGGGCATGTCTTTGAAATCTTGCCCGGAAGGTACCGCCGTTAAATCAGCATCCTGGGTTTAGTTCTTCATCTTTTGAGACCCTGTGGTGGCGGGCTGGACGAGATACTGCTTGGTTTCTACTTTCCGTGGGGTGAAGTGTCCCGGGTTTTGTTCCTAGGCT
>NZ_KV789383.1:0-20710 GCF_001807575.1 Arthrobacter sp. HMSC08H08 | reverse complement strand
CGTTATATAACGCGGGAGCCACCAGCATTTGGATTCTCGACTACCTTAGTCGCGGGTGAGGCGGCGGTGCGTCACTCGGGTTGGGCGCGCGGCTTCTGGGCCGAGGCGCTCAACCTTGTTCTTCTCGTAGTCTTCGAAGTTACCCTCGAACCAGTACCAGTTGGCTGGATCTTCCTCGGTGCCTTCGTAAGCGAGAATATGGGTTGCCACGCGGTCGAGGAACCAACGGTCGTGGGAAATGACCACGGCACAGCCCGGGAAGTTCTCGAGGGCATTCTCCAGGGAACCGAGGGTTTCAACGTCGAGGTCGTTGGTCGGTTCGTCAAGCAGCAACAGGTTACCGCCCTGTTTCAGGGTCAGTGCCAGGTTGAGACGGTTACGTTCACCGCCGGAGAGCACTCCTGACTTCTTCTGCTGGTCAGGGCCTTTGAAGCCGAACGCGGAAACATAGGCCCGCGATGGCATTTCAACTTCACCAACGTTGATGTAGTCACGGCCGTCAGAGACCACTTCCCACACGGACTTCTCAGGATCGATCCCGGCACGGTTCTGGTCGACGTAGGCGAGCTTCACGGTTTCACCGACCTTGAGGGTGCCTTCGTCAATCTCTTCGAGCCCAACGATGCACTTGAACAGGGTCGACTTACCTACACCGTTCGGTCCAATCACACCAACGATGCCGTTGCGAGGCAACGTGAAAGACAAGTTGTGGAAGAGCGTGCGGCCGTCGAAGCCTTTCTTGATCTCGTTGGCTTCAAGTACCAGATTGCCTAGGCGCGGGCCTGGCGGGATCTGGATTTCCTCGAAGTCGAGCTTACGCATCTTCTCTGCTTCAGCCGCCATCTCTTCATAGCGAGCCAGGCGAGCCTTCTGCTTGGACTGACGTCCCTTAGTGTTAGTGCGGACCCATTCAAGCTCGTCCTGCAGGCGCTTGGCGAGCTTCGCGTCCTTCTTACCCTGAACCTCGAGACGTTCACGCTTCTTCTCAAGGTAGGTTGAGTAGTTGCCTTCATACGGGATGAGGCGGCCGCGGTCGACTTCAGCGATCCACTCGGCAACGTGGTCGAGGAAGTAACGATCGTGGGTTACAGCGAGCACAGCACCTGGGTACGTCTTCAAGTGCTGTTCGAGCCACAAGACGGATTCGGCGTCCAGGTGGTTGGTTGGTTCGTCGAGTAGCAGCAGGTCTGGCTTCTGCAGCAGGAGCTTACACAAGGCGACACGGCGACGCTCACCACCGGAGAGGTGGGTTACATCAGCATCTGCTGGCGGTAGCTGGAGCGCGTCCATCGCTTGCTCAAGCTGCGAGTCGATATCCCACGCATCAGCTGCGTCGATATCGGCTTGAAGCGACCCCATCTCTTCAAGCAACGCATCGAAGTCAGCGTCTGGCTGGGTCATCTCTTCAGAGATCTGGTTGTAGCGTTGCAGCTTCTCGTAGATCTCCCCAACGCCTTCCTGGACGTTGCCCAGTACGGTCTTTTCTTCGTTGAGAGGTGGCTCCTGCAACAGGATCCCTACGGAATAGCCAGGGCTGAGGCGGGCTTCGCCGTTGGATGGCTGGTCAAGGCCCGCCATGATCTTCAGAATCGTGGATTTACCGGCGCCATTCGGGCCGACAACGCCAATCTTTGCCCCGGGATAGAACGACATGCTGACATCGTCGAGAATGACTTTGTCGCCCACCGCCTTGCGGGCTTTGACCATGGTGTAGATGAACTCCGCCATGTTTCCTTTCGGTTGCTATTCCGCCGCAAGAGATCAGTTCCTGGGCGCGCGGACAGGGCCGGGTGCGGCCATCAACCATTCTAGTCCCCTACCACGGCCCTGTCGCACTACATCAGCAAAGCACTACATCACCCAAAGCAGGGCACCAATAATGTGCAACGGCTATTGCCGCCTGACACTTACGGGTGCGGGCACTCAAGCTCAGCCTCAGGCAGTGAGCCGGGCAGTCACATCCTCATCTGCATCGTCTTCTACGAGTGTGGTGGAACCGAAAGCGAACGTGGTGGACGATGATGCGGATGAGTCCACGTTGCCGGCGGGGCTTTCGTTGCCTGTCTCCGTATTGCCAATACCGTTGCTGAGCCCGTTACGGGCTTCTTCGCTTCGGGCTTCCCCATTGGCCGCGCCAGTGCCACGCTTGGCTTGGGAGGTACGGACATATGAAGCGGTACCGAACAGGAGGTCCGGCCCAACCGCATCCGCCAGAACTTCAACAGTGGTGCCGGTGCTGTTGTCCTCCCGCGTAAACTGCCTGACTTTGAGACGGCCCGAAACCATGACGCGGTCCCCCTTCGATAGCGAGCACATCACATTGCTGCCAAGGTCACGGAAAGCGGAGACCGAATACCAGTTGATCCCCGTTTCCTCCCACTCTTGGGTTTCCCGGTTGAAACGTGATTCGGGGCACCCTAGCCGGAACGAGGCGACCTTGAAGTTCTCGTGGTGTTTCAGTTGGATTTCTGTTGCAACGAATCCCCGTAGCGATACATAATCGGTCATCTTCTTCTCCTTAGGTAGTGCTCGGTATAGCGATTGCGTTGAGAGCTCTTGCACTATCAGGTTCACGAAAACAGGGCCGAAAAAGACGGTGGAGCGCAGATTTGTGGATGAATCCTTGTGAGTTGGGGAATGTGAACAACGGATCAAACCGTTATGCTGAAGGGGTTGCCTCTATCCCAGCCTTGAGGCATCCGGCCTCCGTAGCTCAGTTGGATAGAGCAGCAGACTTCTAATCTGCCGGTCGCGCGTTCGAGTCGCGCCGGGGGCGCTTACTGGCGGCTCACGGGACCGTGCACAGTAGGAATATCGGCACAACACAGAAAAGGTCTTAGAATTTGATGTACACGAGCCACAGTTTTGGTTCTGTTCAGATCAGGGAAGGGACCATGCAACAGCAATACCGCGGCACGATGACCGCCTCCAACACCGCTTCATCGAACCGTGCGGCGAAAGGTCAACACGACTTCCGTACCTCTCCCCTGGATAGCCGCGGCAACTTCGTGGCCCACCACAACACGCTCCCTTCCGACGTCGAGTTCACCTTTGAAGGTCGTAACAACCGTGTAGTGATCGATGGTTCCGTCATGCTTTCTGGCTTGAAGGCCCGTTTCCTTGGCGATAACGGTCAGCTCGTCATCGGTTCAGGCAATAAGAACCTCAACATCGAAGTGATTGTTGCCGAAAGCGCTAACATCGTGATCGGAGAGAACGTTACGACAGAGGGCGTGTTGAACATCGCCACTGTCCCCGAGGCCCAGGTTTCAGTCGGATCAGACTGCTACTTCCGCACGGACGTGTGGATCGATGCGGATTCCGAGGCCTCTTTCGGTGGAGCGAGCAAGAACGCCGTCACGATCGAAAACCAGGTGTTGGTGACCGGCTCGGACGTTCAGCTGCGCGCAGGTTCCCATATCGGTACCGGCAGCATTCTGGAAATGACCCCGTTGATCGATGAGGAAATCCCTGCCGGCTCACTGGTTCGAGGTATCCCGGCAACCATTGTGCGCAAGGCCCAATGGTCCCGCAACAACCTGCCACGCATCTAGTTCTCATCTAGTTTTCCAAGCCCGGTTTCTAGCGGCGCGTTACTAGCCGCCACGCCTCACCAGCCGCTACACCACACCGGCGTATCCCCGGGCTTAAGCTCCGCCCCCTAGGTTGCGTCCCCTACTCGGCGTTACGGTGCTACTCGGGGTTGCGGCATCACTCCGGCTGCATTCCTTGCCGCCGGTATGTACGGATCTGTTGCAGACGCCGCGAGAGCGATGCGCGTCGCCGCGGATCGTCCTGGGCGGTCAAGTCGAGATGGTTGTAGCCGAACTTCCACAGCAACAGGTCATCAAGTAGGCGCTCCGGGCCTGGAGAGAATCGGTGGTCCAGGGCCTGGCGCACATGCGTGATCGTTGTCGCATCTAGTAGGGATGCAAGCCCTTTAGGTGTGGTGATGTTGTGCGCGGCGAGCAATTCGAGCGCCCAACCCCAGTCGGAGTCTTCTTTATATTCAAGGTGCGGCCACATCGTGGACCACACTTCACCGATCAGTTCAGACGTTAGCTCTTCTCCCCCAACACCGTTCGCGTCCCAGAAAGCGAGGATGCGCTGGTGACGGTGATCGATGTCGGTGAACAGGTGCTCAACTGAATCAAGCATCGCAGCAGCACCAGTGAACTCACGGTCAAGGTATGGAGTCCAGGCTTCCGAGTTTCTGCGTTTGAACCGGATTTCGTGCTCGAATTCGCTCCAAGCGTGCGTGAGGATCGTACGGATCTGGATTTCGAACACGAACGGTAAGACACGTTGAGGGTGCCGCGCTTCATATTCGGCGACTATTGGATTGTCTTTGGGCCGCACGATGAGGTGCCGTGAGGAGTAGCCGTAGGTGCCAGTCTCCACCGAGCCGGTGTCTTTCTCGCGGTCAGATTCGATATAGAACTCGTTGCGGCAGCGTTTGATGATCTGCGCTGCGGCCCTGACTTGGCGTGGTAACTGGACGATCACGCGGATGCCCACGATGTCGTGCATCATCGAAATGGGGTCCGGGAATTCAAGTTCCCGCTCTTGGCCTTCTTCCTTCGAATACACCGTGCGGGAGGCCTTCTGCCGAAAAGATTCAACCGATTTGGTGCGTGCCGCCACGAAGAGTGGCCGCACATCGGTGTCATTGAAAAGCTGTTTGATCTGCACACGCAACTGTTCGGTGATGACTTCCAGCTCTGGCCGCATTTCGCGGTATTCGTCGATGTATGCAACGACTTTTTCGCGCAAGCGGTCGTCTAGTTCTTTCCATGCTCTCGTCACCGGTGCTGCCAGCTCCTTAGATCAAGCGGTGTTCCCGAACGGGTGCAGTGCCGTATACAGGACCAAGCGCGAGTTCTTTAGAGCGCGCACTATTCCGCTTCAGGCACCCGCTCTAGACTACCGGTTGAACCTGAAGGTTTCATGACTGCACTGTGTAGTTGCTCACCAATGCGGTTTCTCACCATGAGGGACGCACGCGCGGGGTTACCAGACGCGTTCGTCAATGACACGCGGGCTGCTGTAGATGCCAGGCCCGATGGTGCTTCTGTGCCATCTGCTTAGGGTTGGTACAACGATGCTGGTCCTGGCTGGTGTGCGAACGTCACGCCATGCTGGTGGAACAAGTAGCTTGCGTTGAGTACGTGGAAGGCTCACTGCCAGGATGCTGATGGTGGTAGAGATCAGGATGAATACAAGCTGGAAGCTACCGAGTTCTTGCCATGGCGGTAGTGAGATCTGTGTTGAGGTAGTCCAGATGACGTGGGCAATGCTTCCCCACACGATGAGCTGTTCAACGAATCCGAAGTACATGCGGCGGCACAGCAAGAACGGCAAGAACCAGTAGAAGTACCACGGCTGGATGACGGGGTTGAGCAGGCTTGCCGCCAGGAGTACGAGGCCGGATGCCGTCAGTGGCGAGATCTTGGGGCGGGCTAGCGCGAACCACACGGCGAGCCCGATAGCGATGAGTTTACCGACCGCATAGAAGAGGGCTTGGGCGATCAAACCTGCTTGTGCTCCACCCGCGAAGGATACGAGTTTGCCGAACCCTAGACCGAGCAGCCCAAACGGAGCGAAGGGGAAGATCGCCATGCCTTGTCCAGCCATCGCGGTGATCCAACCGAACCACGTCCCGGTCACGATTCCGAGGAGGGTCAAGACGAAGGCTACGGTCACGCCGGTAATGATCCAGCACATCCAGCGGCGGCCCCAGCTCGCGTTCTTGCCCGCCCAGGTGAGGCCAATGAACGGCAGGCATAGAACCACGATGGGTTTGATCGCGATCGCAGCTGTAGCCAGCAACAGCCCAGCGACTACTTTATTGCGCCGTAGCGCTACGAATGCCCACATCATGAGACCGACCATGAGCGCATCGTTATGCCCTGAGGCGATCATCGAATACAGGAAAAGCGGTGACGCTGCAGTGACCCATTGAACCCAGGTTGGGTTCACGCCGTGGTCGCGGCTGAGTTTGGGGATGATCTTCATGAAGATGATGACCCCGACCAGCGCGATGAGACGGAAGAGGAACAGCGCGATGTCTGGGTTACCCCACGAAACAAGCGCGACGGCTGCCGCCATGATCAGAAACAGCGGCCCGTAAGGGGAGGCGGATTCCGCCCATACTGAGGCGGCACCTTGCCCAAACCAGCCCGGAACCTGGGAGACCCAGTCCGTGTATGGGTTTTTACCCAGCATCAAGAGCCGACCTTGGGCGAGGTAGGAATACATGTCGTTGCTGAAGATCGGTGGCGCGAAGAACCACGGCGCGCTCCATAGAACCACGATGCGGGTCTGGACGTGGTGCCCGTCCGATAGCGAGAGGCGGCGGGCAAGCTGGATCCAGGCGTGACTTGCGAGCCCAACGGCCGTAGCGAGCCCGATGACTGCCGCCCAGAGGACCGCGTCATTAGCGCGCAAAGCATTCACGAATGTAGAGCCGGTGAAGGTCGCATCTGGCGTGTTGGCTACAAACCCGATGGCCCAAGCGGAAACCGCTGCGAGCACCGATGCGAGGAAACCGACCCATACGGTGGTGTTGAGCCGCAAAGCATCAGGGAGCACGCGTCTACGCATACGCGACCACGCCGAACGTGAGGAGCGTGGCCGAGACGAAGCCTGCGGGCTTTCGTGCGCTGTAACGCTGTGATCCATGACTCCCCTGTTCGATTCGAGCTCAATGAGGCGCTGTTTATAAGCCCGGTTCTCTACAACCGTGCTCCCCTAAGGTTACGCTGAGATCTATGGAATCTCGCTCTGATCATGCAACGAAATCTGACCAGGTTCATCATTCCGGATCTGCAATCGGAACAAAACCCACCTCACACAACAGCCGGACGTTGGGCCGCGATGACATGCCGCTGGTGTGGATCGACTGCGAAATGACGGGCCTCGATGCGGTTAACGATGCCCTGATCGAAGTCGCTGTGATCATCACTGACGCGCAGTTGCAGCCGGTTGATGAGGGCATCAGCGTGGTCATCAAGCCACTTGCTGGGGCGATTGAGCGTATGGACGATTTCGTGACTCGTATGCACACGAATTCGGGGTTGTTGGAAGAGCTCGATGCCGGTGTTTCGATGCAAGCGGCTCAAGATTCTGTTCTGAGCTATATTCAACGGTTCGTCCCCGAGGCGGGCATCGCGCTGCTTGCGGGTAATTCGATAGGCAATGACCGCTTGTTCTTGGCCCGCGACATGCCTGAGGTGATTGATCATCTGCACTACCGCATCGTCGATGTGTCCTCGATCAAGGAGCTTGCCCGCCGCTGGTACCCGCAAGATTTCGATGCGGCACCCGCTAAGACCGGTAACCACCGGGCTCTGGGTGACATTCAAGACTCGATCGATGAGCTCGCTTACTACCGCCGCACCATCATGAAGGCAGCGAGATCATGAAACACAGCGCTACGATGAGCAACAGCGAGGCCTACCCCGTTTTTGTGTTGCTTTCGCCACGGTGAACGCATGCGATTAGGTTGCCAACACTTTAACGTGTAGAGTCTCTGCTGTTGCCTCAATCCCAGGCGCTTCGGTTCCAGCCGAAACCAACGTGGGAGGCTGACAACTGAATATGGTGGGTGTAGCTCAGCCGGTAGAGCGTCTGGTTGTGGTCCAGAAGGTCGCGGGTTCAAGCCCCGTCACTCACCCAGGTACGAGAGGCCCTATTCGTTGAGACAGGCAACATACTTGTCGCGACGAATAGGGCCTCTTCATTTTGTTCGCTTCGGGCCTTCAACTCAGATCCTTCGCCAAGCATCACTACCCAAGAGCGAAACGGAGAGGCTCGTAACTGTGCTGCCCGCTTCTCCTGTAGGTCGGGAGACCTTTTTCATCTCCTTCGCGACGAACCGGGCGAGACTTCGCTGACTTGTTAGCAGTTCTCCAAGAGGCACTAGATTCTTTGGCTCAGTGGTACAGGCGTTCTAAATTCATCCTTGCCGAAATACCTACCCGAGCAAGCGAGATATGGATACACGTTGCTACCTCGATAGTTAGTCCCCATGTATCCTTGGTACCAGGTCAATGGACTCATGGTCACCACAACTTCTCCCGCTTCTCGTTGTGATTTTAGACGTCCTATAGGGCGCCTTTGCTAGAAAATGTTTATGGAAACCCCTTTCATCAAGCGATAATATCTTCTGCATGAAAGGCTTTTGTAAAAGGGTTTTTGACCGTTTTGGTCCTACGCGGAAGCGGCGTCGGATCCTTGACTCGGTGAATGAGCTGATGGCCAAGGAAGAACAAGAACATATTGCTGACCCACAAGAGCAGTCGATCGCCTATTTGTCATACAATGCAGCGCACGCTCATTCAGCAACGCAGATCCTCACGATCGTAATAACGCTCTCAGCGCTACTAGTCACAACCATATTCGCGTTTGGGACAGCGCTTGAGAGGGTGATCGCTTCCTCTAAAGCGAATGATTCGATGCAGCTCACTGACAACTACTACGCCCTTGCATTCGCTGTGTGTGCATACATACTGCTGGCAGTGCTCGTCTCTTTGCTGCTGTTTATAAAGTACACGCACGGCACTAGCAAGAGATTGGCTGTTCTCGAAGTCCTGCGCTTCCGATCTAGCCTTCCCCCAACTACTCGAATGCAAGCCCGAGTTCAGACTGCAGCAATTCCACAAAAACGGAAACCTATATTTGCCCTAATATATGTGGACCGGAGCTCTCGCAACTAAGTGTTTCGAACGACCCAGGTAGCCTGAAGACTGACACGCCAGCGGAACCGCTCGAGCGGCTTTTTGCGTATGTCGCGAGATACTTAATTATCCTTAGCAATCGTCGAGTCTTAGGTCCTATCTGTCGCCTTAAACTTGCGAGTCAGTCCCAGCGTGGAGACGGTTGTGTGTTCTGTGCGTGATCTGAGTTTGGGTAGCACGCAACGAGTGATGTTGGCAGATCGAGAGCTGAACTAGCCCGCCCCGGAGATTCCCGACATATGGGAACTAGCGTTACTAGAGACGGTATGCGGTGCAAACCCGCGCGTCTGGTCTACGTATTCGATGCCGAAACCAACATGCTATTCCTCGCCGACTCATTCAACGCCTTCTCGAACCAGAAGAATCCTCAACGTTGCCCACATCTCCAGCAAAATATCAGTGAAAGTTACACACCTTTCTTGCCAAGTTCGTGAAGCGCTCATTCCTGGTGTGGCCGGCACAACATTTCTCCTCTGCGCGGCACAACTATGCTATGCGGCCACCTCATGCCATTTCTAGCGAAATACCTTTCCGGGCGCTTCCGGGGGTTAGACTTATCCTCTGTATGGCCCAGGCCCGCATTCAATGGCGGACTGCTGGGAGGGTGCGGAACTTGTGGCTATGCCGCAGTTGAATCGCCCCCGACAGTTTGGAGGATGCAGCACCATGTCCACGCAGTTCCAGCGCAAAGTCGGGTTCGACCCTCTCCGTTACATCGAGCTCCAATCCAAGCACATTGCTGAACGCCGCGAACAGATCGGCGGCAAGCTGTACCTGGAGATGGGCGGCAAGCTCTTCGACGATCTCCACGCTTCACGCGTGCTGCCAGGTTTCACTCCTGACAACAAGATCCGGATGCTTCAGACGCTGACCGACGAACTCGAGATCTTGGTCACCCTCAACGCGAAAGACCTCGAGAGGAACAAGGTCAGGGCCGATCTGAACATCCCGTACGAAGAAGACGCTCTGCGTTTGATCGACGCGTTCCGCGATATGGGTTTCCTTGTGGAGCACATCGTCTTGACGCGTTTCGAAGAAGGCAATGAGGCCGCGGAGCGTTTCAAGGCGCGCCTGATCAAACTCGGACTCAAAGTCGCTGTGCACCGCACGATTTCCGGTTACCCAGACGACACAGACCAGGTGGTCTCCCCCGAGGGCTTAGGGCGTAACGAATACGTCGAAACAACCCGCGATCTCATCGTGGTCACTGCCCCGGGGCCAGGGTCTGGCAAGCTTGCGACGTGCCTTTCGCAGATTTATCACGATCACCAACGCGGCACGACCTCCGGTTACGCGAAGTTTGAGACCTTCCCAGTCTGGAACCTGCCGTTGAATCATCCGGTCAACCTCGCTTATGAGGCAGCGACCGCGGACCTTGATGACGTCAACGTGATCGACCCGTTCCACCTCGCCGCATACGGTGAGCAAGCCATTAACTACAACCGCGACGTCGAGGTCTTCCCGCTACTGAAGACCCTGCTCGATGAACTCGCTGGCGGCTCCCCCTACGAATCCCCCACCGACATGGGCGTCAACATGGTTGCTGACGCGATCATCGACGACGATGTCTGCCGGGAGGCCGCAACCCAAGAGATCATCCGCCGCTGGTATAAGGCTCGAGTCCAAGAGCGCCGCGAGGGGCTCGACCCGATCTATTCACGCCGCATCTCTCTGGTGATGGGTAAGGTCGGTTGCACTCCGGAAGACCGCGCGGTGGTCGGTCCGGCGCTCAAGGTCGCTGAAGAAACCGACGCGCCCGCATCGGCTATCCAGCTGCACGACGGAACGATCGTCACCGGCAAGACCTCGGCATTGCTCGGAACGTGCTCCGCTACCCTGCTGAACGCGCTCAAGCATCTTGCTGGATTGCCCAAGGAAGTGCAGTTGCTCGCGCCGACGTCGATCCGTCCGATCCAGTCGCTGAAGATCGATCACCTCGGATCCCAGAACCCGCGGCTTCACACCGACGAGGTCCTGATTGCGTTGTCGGTGTCCGCGGAGCGTGACCCGAACGCACGCGCCGCATTGGACCAGCTCCAGGCCTTACGGGGGTGCGACGTCCACACAACCACGATCCTCGGCTCAGTCGACGAAGGCATCTTCCGTAACCTTGGTGTGCAGGTGACGTCCGAACCTGTGTTCCAAGCCCGCGGCGTCTACAACAAACGCTAAACCCCACAGTTTTCCAACAACACCAGGAGCTTCCCTCGTGGCCGTACGCCCCATAGTGATCTATACAGAGCCGGTCCTGCATCAGCGTGCCGCTGACGTCACCGAGATTGACGACGAGGTCCGCACCTTGGTTGCGGACATGTTCGAAACCATGGATGCGGCTAACGGTGTGGGTCTTGCCGCACCTCAGGTTGGTGTGGGCTTGAGGATTTTCACGTGGGACTACGATGAGCATGAAGACGATGCACCGAGCCGCGGCGTGGTCATCAACCCTCAGATCACGTTGTCGAAGGTCTCGGGTGCTAACCCTGATCCGGAGCGGCACACCGAAGGGTGCTTGTCAGTTCCCGGGCTGGATTTCCCACTGCAGCGCGCCGACTACGCGCACCTGACCGGTATCGACGTTGACGGTAACCCCGTTGACTTCGAGGCGACCGGATGGTTCGCTCGCATCCTGCAGCACGAATACTGGCATCTTGAAGGCAAGCTCTATGTTGACATGCTCAATGACCGGTGGACCCGCCGGTGGAAGCGCGAACGGAAGAAAGCCGGGATGACCGAGCCGGGGCTAACCTGGATGCCCGGCGTTGACCCTGACCCTTTCGGACACTAGGAACCCGCCCGCTGCCAGACAGATACAGGCGTGCAACGGAGAAAGGTGTGACCCGGAGGAAAACCTCCGGGCCACACCTTTCGTTCTATGCCGCTAGTCGGGCTGAATCGGCTGCCTTACTTGACGGCTGGGATTGCGACCGGGTGGCTGCCTGCCATCTTCTCGATGATGCGTACCACCTGGCACGAGTAACCGAACTCGTTGTCATACCAAACGTAGAGGATCACGTGCTTCTTATCGGCTGCGACGATGGTTGCGCGGCCGTCAACGATGCCGGCGCGGCGGGAACCGACGAAGTCAGTGGACACAACCTCTGGGGAGTCGGTGTAGTCGATCTGCTTGTGCAGTTCACCCGAGAGCGAGGTTTCGCGTAGGAAGTTGTTGATGTCCTCGACCGAGGTTTCCTTCTCAAGGGTCAGATTGAGAATCGCCATCGAAACATCCGGGGTTGGTACGCGTACGGCGTTACCGGTGAGCTTGCCTTCCAGCTCCGGCAAGGCCTTCGCTACTGCCTTCGCGGCACCGGTTTCGGTGAGCACCATGTTCAGGACAGCGGAGCGGCCGCGGCGCTCGCCCTTGTGGAAGTTGTCGATGAGGTTCTGGTCGTTAGTGAACGCGTGGACGGTCTCGACGTGGCCCTGTACAACGCCGTAGCGGTCGTTGACGGCCTTCAGGACTGGGGTGATCGCGTTGGTCGTGCAGGAAGCTGCCGAGAGGATCGTGTCTTCGGCGGTGATGTCGCCGTCGTTGACACCGAACACGATGTTCTTGATGTCGCCCTTACCTGGTGCGGTCAGCAGGGCCGCGCTGGTGCCCTTAGCCTTGAGGTGCTGACCGAGGCCTTCTTCGTCGCGCCAGCGGCCGGTGTTGTCAACCACGATGGCGTTCTCGATGCCGTACTGGGTGTAGTCCACCTGGGCTGGATCGTTAGCGTAGATGAACTGGATCTGGGTGCCGTTAGCGGTGATCGTGTTGTTCTCTTCGTCAACAACGATCGTGCCGTCGAATGCGCCGTGAACCGAGTCGCGGCGCAGCAGGGATGCGCGCTTCTGCAGGTCGTTGTCTGCGCCCTTACGGACGACGACACCGCGCAGGCGCAGGCCCACGCCGCCACGTTCGATGAGGATGCGGGCCAGGAGACGGCCGATGCGCCCGAAACCGTAGAGGACAACGTCGCGAGCGCCGCTCGCGTCTGCCTTCTGACCTAGAACGTCTGCGTAGAGTTCAGCGAGGAACGCATCCGCGTCGTCTGCACCCTTCTCTTCAAGTGCACGGTTCAGGCGGCCCAGGTCGATCGAGACGTTGCCTGGGTTGAGTTCATCGAGCTTCACCAGCAGATCGTAGGTGCGCTGCGGGTCGAGTTCCTTGCCCTCAATGCGGCGAACCACACGGTGAGCCTTGAGGATGTCGACTACTGAAACATTGATCAGTTTGCGACCGTAGATCGAGGTCACCACGTTGTTTTCGCGGTAGAGACGACCGATCAGCGGAATCATCTTCTCCGCTAGAGCCTCACGGTTCTTCCAGTCTGCGTATACAGCTTCAGTCTGCTGGGTCACTGACAACTCCTGGTTGATTGGATCAGCCAGCAACCACGCATGTTGTGAGCGTTCGCTGGCCAAGACGGTGTGGTGCCCGCTCCACCTGTTCGGTGCGCGCGCTAATCCGCATACCATTCTACCTAAGGGAGCGGCTCTGGCTAAGAGAGCCATAAAGCCACCCGCTTCCACGCAAAGACTAGCTTGGACGTGGAGCGCCTGAGGGGGCGTACCAGAACGATGCTGTGGCGGAAGAAGACGGCCATAAGCCGGATTCTGTACACGAGGCGCGTTACCGCACCCCGCGGGACGATCATCTATCTAGAGCCGCCATTGCTGGTGGCTTCAAGCAACCAACCCGACTACTTCGGCGGACAGCCTGATCGTGTAGTCTGCTCGGTCTTGCTCCGGGTGGGGTTTTCCTGGCCGCGCTAGTCACCTAGCGCGCCGGTGGTCTCTTACACCACCCTTTCACCCTTACCACGCACCCAATCATGGATCGCGGCGGTCTGCTCTCTGTTGCACTTTCCTGCAGGTCACCCTGAGTGGACGTTATCCACCACCCTGTCCTGTGGAGTCCGGACTTTCCTCGACATACTGTGTCGCGATCGTCTGTCCGTCTCCTTCCGCACCCTTCATCCTACCCATGCATGCGGCCCGCTCAGGTTTCTGCGCGGCTATGATGGCCATCGTGATGATTCTTCTGCCGCCTTCCGAAGGTAAGACACCCGCCAGCAACGGCGCGAGCATCGACCTTGACTCGCTCGCATGCCCGGAACTGGCCGAGGCCCGCCGTGAAGTGGCACGCCACCTTGAGGAGGTTTCTGTGGGGGCCGATGCCGCGGAGGTCCTTGGAGTCGGCAAGGCTGTTGCTCACGAGATTGAACGCAACATCGATATCTTCGATGCCCCAGCCGCTCCCGCGCACGATATCTACACTGGTGTGCTTTACGACGCCCTGGACTACGCAGGGATGAGCCCAACACAGAAGAGAAAGGCCGCAGACCGGATCTTTGTGATCTCAGCGTTGTGGGGTGTTGTCGGGCTGGCCGATCGCATCCCGGCGTATCGGTTGTCGATGGACGTGAAGCTACCCGAGCTCGGCAAACTCGGGACATACTGGAAACCACGGCTCGCCACAGCGCTTGCAGACCGCGCGGAAGGCGAGCTCATCGTCGATTGCCGCTCAGCGGCCTATCAAGCAGCCTACGTTCCAGACCCCCAACAGACCGTGACCGTCAACGTGGTTCAGATCAAAGATGGGAAACGCAAGGTCGTCTCGCATCACGCTAAACACACGCGCGGGATAGTTGCTCGTCTACTCATGCAAACCCGTGGCGAAGGACCCCAAACTCCGCATGCCCTGCTCACCGCGATGCAGAAACATTGGCCACAAACAGAACTCACCGAACCCACCCCACGCAAGGCCGGGCAACTCACGGTCGTTCTCGACGAAAACTAGCCGCGCTCATACGACCAGTTACGCACCGTGTCCACGCACTCAGTTAGGCACCGCGCTCACGTACGAGGATAATCCCGGTTTGGGGGCAGAACGCGAGTTCCTCTTCCCCGAGTGCTCGGATGTGTTCGAGTTCTTGCGGGTTCAAAGGCAACCCGGTTGCTGTGCAGGTGTCGTTATCGAGGCGGGCAACCCCAACCCCGTGTTCGGCGACCAGCTTCTCAAAAAGCTCAAGCAGTTCCGGAGCTAGTTTGGCGCTCGCTTCTTGCCGTTGAGCCTCGGCTGCGTTAGTACGTTCAACGAGAGATGCCCGCGTATCGCGCACATACACTTGTGCCGCCTGGTTCTCCGCCACGGCCGCGCTCAAGACACGTTCAGCGGCTTGAGCGTCGGCTCGTTTCTCTTCACGCTCTTCGGCCGTGTCAACAAGGGTTTCTTCGAGGGTGGAGCGTCGTTCACGCAAAATATCGAGCATCCGCGCCAAACGGTCGGCCTCGCTACGCGGCTCCACACCGGCAAGCAGCTGCTCTTCCTTCACGTCGATATCTGTTGCGAGCTCGGCGATCGCGTTCTCAAGGTCGGCAACCGAACGGTTCAGCACGTCAAGCTGGCGCAGTTCATCGTCACGTTCAGCACGCGCTTGGATCGCATCGGCGCGCGCCTGACGGACGCGCTCGGCTGTGGCAACCGCATCGTGCTCGCGGCGCCATTGAGCCACCGAGGAGATCAAATCCTGAATCTCAAGCAACAGCTCTTGATGCTCACGTGTTGCAGTAACCACGACGATCCCTACTTCCGTATCCGAGGCCTCACTGCCTATCTTTCTATTCTCCCACGCTTCCCTGAACCCGCATCTAGAAGCCGGGGCTGGAAACGTTGCAAACTGCGAGACTATTTCAGGGGGTCAGAATGAAATCCCACGGGTCCGTGTTGACTTGGCTCACCTGGCATACAACATCAAAGCCGTCATCTTGCAGGGAACGGCTCAACGCATCGGCCGCTGCGGGTAGCCATAACCATTCCGATGCGAAATGCGATACATCGATGAGATACGGGCGGTCATTCACCGCGGCTTCGCGGGCTTCCGACGCGGGATGGTGGCGTAGGTCAGCTGTTACGTACACATCGGCTTTGGATTCGCGTACGGCATCGAAGAGCGAGTCCCCTGCCCCGCCGCACACTGCAACGCGTTTGACTGCTCCTTCCGGGTTGCCGGCAACCCGGACACCGCCAGCCACGGACGGCATGATGCTGTAGACCCGTTCGGCGAACTCCGCTAGCGTGCATTCCTCAGCCAGGTCGCCCACCCGGCCGATGCCTTCACCTTCAACACCGCGATCAACGGGCGCCAGCGGCTCGGATTGTTCGACGCCCAAGCCGCGGATGATGACGTCGGAAACCCCGCCCAAAGCGGAATCCGCTGAGGTGTGAGCGGTATAGAGAGCGCAACCAGCCTCGATCAGCGTGTGCACTACGCGGCCTTTGAAGCGGTCGCCGGCAACAGAATTCACCGCCCGCAACATCAAAGGATGGTGTGTCAAGAGCAGATCAGCGCCGCGTTCGATCGCGTCAACTGCGACGTCCTCGGTCGGATCAACCGCGAACACGATGCGTCGAATCAGCTGATCAGGTCGCCCCGTCACCGGGCCCACGGCATCCCACGACTCCGCTAGAGACTCAGGCCACAGCCGATTGATGTGCTCCCAAACCGTGGCGAGCGTAGGAGCCTTGCCCGCTGAGACTTCCGATGCAGTAGAACTCATAACTATTAAGCTACCCGTGAACCCCGTCTCGGGAACACTCCCAACGCCGCACGTGTTGAACCAATTGATGAATCAACAAAGCGACCACACGATCGTCATGGCAGGCGGATGCTTCTGGTGCCTCGACGCTTGGTTCCGCCAAGTACGAGGAGTCAACCACGTCGAGTCCGGATACACAGGAGGCGGCGACGCACCCGCGGACTATTACAGCGTGTGCACCGGCACCACAGGTCACGCAGAAGCCGTCGCCGTGACCTTCGACCCCACCGTCATCAGCGATGACACCGTGCTCGACATGTTCTTCACGATGCACAACCCCACAACGCTGAACGGGCAAGGCTACGACGTCGGGACCCAATACCGCTCCGCGCTGTTCACCAACAGCAAGGAACAATCCGAGCTCTTCGAGGCGGCCATCGAACGTAATCAACCCAACTGGGCAGAGCCGATTGTCACCAGCATCGAACCGCTAGGCCCGTGGTACGCCGCTGAAACCGAGCATCAAAACTACTACCAACGCAACCGGCAGGCCGGCTACTGCCATGTCATCATCGACCCCAAACTGAGCGCTGCCAGGGCACGTTTCGTTAAGTTTCTTGAAAGCGACGCGCCCACAAGCAATTCCCTAGGCTGAACAGCGAAACCAGTCGGGAGGCCTCTCATCCCAAGGCAAACGTGGCTCGCTCACGAAGGTGACTGACTCGCCAATCCACAACTCCCAACATTCCACTTCCCAAACGTCTTTTGGAAAACATTTCTTCTAGGAAAGGAGCACTGACGTGCCAATCCTGAACAACGTCACTGAAGCAATCGGAAACACCCCGCTCGTACGTCTGAACAATCTTGATGCCGACCTTCCAGGTAACGTCGCGGTCAAGCTCGAGTTCTACAATCCCGCTAACTCGGTGAAGGACCGCATCGGTCGCGCGATCATCGACGCCGCGGAGAAGTCCGGAGCTCTGAAGCCGGGCGGAACCATCGTTGAAGGCACCTCCGGCAATACCGGCATCGCACTCGCGATGGTTGGTGCCGCACGTGGCTACCGTGTGGTCTTGACGATGCCAGAGACAATGTCGAGCGAACGTCGCGTGATCTTGCGCGCTTTCGGCGCGGAGATCGTTTTGACCTCCGGTGCTGACGGTATGCGCGGCGCAGTTGAGAAGGCCCAGCAGATCGTCCAGGAGACCGATAACGCAATCCTGGCCAGCCAGTTCTCCAACAAAGCCAACCCGGAAATCCACGAGGCAACCACCGGCCCGGAAATCTGGAACGATACCGAGGGCGCCGTTGACATCCTCGTGGGTGGCGTTGGCACGGGCGGAACCATCACTGGCGCTGGCCGTTACCTCAAGAAGCAGAAGGATTCGGTCAAGGTCGTCGCTGTTGAGCCAGCTGATTCTCCGCTGCTGACTGAAGGCAACGCGGGCCCGCACAAGATCCAGGGTCTGGGCGCGAACTTTATTCCAGAGGTCCTTGACCGCGATATCTATGACGAGGTCATCGACGCACCGTTGGACGCATCGATCGAGACCGCCCGAGCTCTTGGCGCGAAGGAGGGAATCCTCGGCGGGATCTCCTCCGGTGCAGCTGTGTGGGCTGCGCTCGAGGTTGCTAAGCGTGAGGAGAACCGTGACAAGCTCATTGTAGCCGTGGTTCCTGATTTCGGTGAGCGCTACATCTCCACGATGCTCTACGATGACATCCGCGGCTGAAACCAGTTAGCCCTCTCCTAGGCCGAAAGGACCCTCTGTGGGATTGATCTCCACGTTCCGGGAAGATATTGCGAACGCACGGGCACACGATCCGGCGGCGCGTTCAGGTGCTGAAGTCGCGATCGTCTACTCAGGTTTGCATGCGATTTGGATGCACCGGCTCGCCCACCGCATGTGGAATGCGTCGCCTCTTCTGCGGCTTCCTGCCCGGGCCCTTTCGCAACTGACGCGTTTCGCAACCGGGATTGAGATTCACCCAGGTGCGACGATCGGCCGTCGCTTCTTCATCGACCACGGCATGGGTGTTGTGATCGGCGAGACCGCAGAGATCGGTGACGATGTGATGCTCTATCACGGCGTGACGCTCGGCGGCCGTTCGCTCGCTAAAACTAAGCGACATCCGACGATTGGTGACCGTGTCACGATCGGCGCTGGCGCGAAGGTACTGGGGCCTGTCGTGATCGGGGCTGATTCGAAGATCGGAGCGAACGCGGTGGTTGTGAAGGACGCCGACCCTGGTTCGATCATTACCGGCGTGCCGGGTAAGGCGCGGGCAGCGAAACCTGAGGAACGCAAGCCCGCGGTCGATCCGTGTGAATACATCGACCCGGCGATGTGGATCTGACACATCGGCTGGTGAACCTAAGGCTGGGGTGTCCGATGTGGCAATCACCACATCGGACACCCCAGTTGGGTAAAGCAAGGAAAATAAGGTAGGGTAAATATTCGTGCTCAGGGATCGAAAGTGAACTGAGAACCAACAGTTGGGTCTATAGCTCAGTTGGCTAGAGCATCTCGTTTACACCGAGAGGGTCGGGGGTTCGAGTCCCTCTGGACCCACCAATTGTTTAGTCTCGGGACATCGTTCACACGGTGTCCCGAGACTTTTTTATTTCCTCTCGCGTTGGAATGGCTACGCTGTTGTCGCTGCGCGAGTGGCGTTGCGGGACGGCTTAATCCTCGTAGCGTGAAACGCTGAAATCAATCGCTCCTTCACCGTGCTGTGAACCGAATTACACTCTCGGTTTTGTGTGTGTTTTACGCTCCTAGCTAGCTTCAGGTCTAACGCTTTCCGGGGTACCGGACAGAGAAACCTGTACACAAACGGTTCATCAGCATTCAGCTTCCGCGTATTTATAAGGAAGTTTGACCTTTCGGGCTGTAATCGGGTTATGAAAGATAAATTTTCTTTCGCCCTTCTATGGTGCTTTTGGATGCGCTTGGCTACTTTAGGTTCTAAACAGAAACACATGCCTAAGGGGCGCCATCATGACAAATCTAAAACGAAGCGCTATCGCCACAGCCCTGACGCTCGCGCTTGTTTCCGGGTTAGCCGCCTGCGGATCCAGCGACGATGCGAAGCCAGCCGAAGCGGCACCGTCCGCCTCGCCGCCTGCAAGCCAGAGCGACAAGGAAGCGAAAGGCAAGGCCGCTTCCGGTAGCGGCAAAGAACCTGCGAAACCCAAGCCTTCGGCCAGCCCGTCACCGAAGGGCCCGTATAAACCGGCCACCCCGAAACGCCCGGCCCAGAATGTCCCCGTCCCCGGACCCTTGCCCGAGGTAGCGAAAGAAGAAAGCAAAGCAGGGCAGGTCGCGTTCATCGAGCACTGGGCTAAGGAGTTCAACTACGCAGTGGAAACAGGGAAACTTCGCCCGGAATTCTGGGAAATGACGAGTAGGTCCTGCAATTACTGCAAGGAAGTCGAAAGAGCTCTCAAAAACATGGAGGAACAAAAAACCTGGAACGTCGGCGGCGACATAACCGTGGACAACATACGGCCCGACATTGAGCCTCTCGAAGACGGTATTTACGAGGTGCGCTTCTCAGTTAGCGAGACCGCACGTAAGCGTTATGCGTCGGGGAAAACCAAACCTGTTGAAGAGTATCCCGCCGGCGCGGTAGACCAGGCCTTCGTAGAGCTACGCAGGGTTAAGGGGCAATGGCGATTAGAAGGGTTCTATCAAATTGCGGACTAAACAGAGTGTAGGTTTGTGCACTGTAATTACGCTCGGACTCTTAGGAGTGACTCCGGTATCGGCTTCACCCAGTGCCGATCACGACCAAAAAACAAGTAGTACCACGATCACTGTCACGAAATCTGAAAAATCAGTCATAAGAAAGACGCTTCCGGGCGAGAATGGTCATGCGCCGGCGGCTGCTCCTAAGGTTTTTGGGAAGCGTTTGTTGTGGGATCCAGCCTGTACCCCGGGCGCGTTGGATCGCTCCGGTGCGGTAACTGCTTCCACTAAGGTTGCTGGTAGTGACCTGCATGTAGCCGAGATGGTGGACTCTAAAGCTCGTAATGCGGCTAAAACCCAAGCCTGCACCCGACGGGCTGTGGATGAGTGCGGTCAACGTGACGACTTGCTCTACACCACCAACACTGCCACCGCCCAACTCGCCTGCCGCGCCAAAAGCAAACCATCTAAGAATGGTGCCCCACCTGAGCAGGCTCCGCTGACCATCACCGAAATCCGCACACTCATCGAGACCGAAACCAAACGCATCCACATCCACCCTGGAGCAGTCACCACGGACGCGATCAAACCCAACACCCTCACCACCGCCTGGACCAACTTCTACCTCACCAAAAACAACAAAACCAGCAACAGCTCTGGTGCTGTTGATGGTGTGGTGCGGGAAACCATCGACGTCCTCGATGAAAACGTCACCGTCGAGCTGACCCCGATCAAGTATCGGTGGAAATACGGCGA
>NZ_KV789382.1:147487-162970 GCF_001807575.1 Arthrobacter sp. HMSC08H08 | reverse complement strand
GGCCCGGTCGTCGTATGACGACCGGGCCACCTTCTATCGTGTGTCACCGAACCCGCTTCAGAGAGTTCGGCACCCGTGGGTTACGGTTCAGACGCGCTGCAGAGCGTGCACCTTCCACGGATCGAGTTTCTCTCGGCCACCCAAACCATCCAACTCTAAGACCACAGCAACACCAGCAACGGTGCCGCCGACCTGCTCAACCAATGAGGCCGCCGCAGCTGCGGTGCCGCCGGTGGCTAGCACATCGTCCACTAACAAGACCCGGCCGCCCTTAGGCAAAGCGTCACGGTGAACCTCAAGGGAGGCAGTGCCGTACTCCAGCTGATATTCCCGCGAATACACCTCACGCGGGAGCTTGCCGCCCTTACGCACCGTCATCAGGCCCACACCCGCGGCATACGCGACCGCGGACGCCAACAAGAACCCACGCGCTTCCAAACCAGCCACCGCATCGAACTGACCAGCGAACGGCTCAGCTAACGCATCCACTACCCGATGCAGCCCTTCAGCATCAGCGAAAACCGGGGTCAAATCACGGAACGTGATGCCAGGCTCGGGGTGGTCCGGGATGATCGCACACAAACGATCCAGCAGCTGCTCAATAGATTCCCCTACCGGTTCTTCCACCGGCTTGCGCGGCTGACTAGCCGCATCCCCCGCTTGCGTTCTCTCACGCATCTGCGCTGGCTGACTCATGACAGCATCCTTCGACATCAACAGGTGTACTCCTTGAAAAACTCTACGCACGCGGACCAAACGAATCGGAATGCAACGGCCCGTCAGCATACTGACGCACCTGATGCACCGACTTGATGAGGGCCTCCAACTGGCGTGCCACCGCATCCGGAGCCGTGCCACCCTGACCAGAACGAGCCTCGAGCGAGCCGCGCGTGGACAAGACCTCACGCATCTGCGGGGTCATCGCTTCCGATATACCGGCATAGTCTTCATCGGTGAGATCCCACAGCTCGCAATCCTTCGACTCGGCCAGAGACACCGCTTGCCCGGACAGCTCGTGAGCCACACGGAACGGGACGCCCTGCTTGACCAGCCACTCGGCAATGTCAGTAGCCAGGGCGAAACCCTGCGGAGCCAGCTCAGCCATCCGCTCCGTATTGAAACGCAACGTAGCGATCATCCCGGAAACCGCAGGCAACAGAATCTCTAGGGTGTCCGCGGCATCGAAAACCGGTTCCTTATCTTCCTGCAGATCACGGTTATACGCGAGCGGAAGAGCCTTCAGTGTGGCCAACAACCCCGTCAGATCACCGATCAGGCGGCCTGTCTTACCGCGAGCTAGCTCAGCGATATCCGGGTTCTTCTTCTGCGGCATAATCGAGGAACCCGTCGAATAACGGTCATCCAAGAACGCGAAGTTCGCTTCC
Organism: Arthrobacter sp. HMSC08H08; assembly: GCF_001807575.1. NCBI lineage: Bacteria > Bacillati > Actinomycetota > Actinomycetes > Micrococcales > Micrococcaceae > Arthrobacter > Arthrobacter sp. HMSC08H08. Next base: position 161,585 of record NZ_KV789382.1, on the reverse strand, counting down.
TTGGTCGCCCAGAAAATGATCTCCTCAGAGATCCGCGATAGATCCACCCCGATCATCGCGCACACCCACGCGAACTCCGCATACACATCACGCGAAGCCGTACCATCCAACGAGTTCCACGTAGCGGAGGCGAACCCTAGATCCGCGGCTACCCGGTTAGGGTCCAGCCCCAACGTGTTCCCCGCCAGTGCCCCAGAACCATACGCCGAAACATTAGCGCGCTCATCCCAGTCACGCAGACGCTCTACATCACGCAACAGAGCCCACGCGTGCGCCAACAGATGATGGCTCAACAAGATTGGCTGAGCATGCTGCAGATGCGTACGCCCCGGCATCGGCGCATACGGATGCGCTTGCGCCTGCTGAATCAACGCATCGATAACATCCACAACCCCGCGAGCAATCAAACGGGCGTGGTCACGCAAAAACATGCGGCCTTGCGTTGCGATCTGATCGTTACGCGAACGCCCCGCACGCAACTTCCCACCCAGTTCCGCGCCGGTACGCTCAATCAGGCCACGCTCGAGGGAACCGTGAACATCCTCATCGCTTAAAGCCGGCTGATACGCGCCCGAAACCACGTCCGCATCCAGCTTCTCAAGGCCAGTGAGCATGCCATCGAGCTCATCATCACTCAACAGGCCTGCGCGGTGCAGAACGTGCGCATGCGCCTTCGAACCGGCAATGTCATAGCGAGCCAAACGCCAATCGAAATGCGTTGACTTACTCAACGCGGCCATCGCATCCGACGGGCCATCAGCGAAACGACCACCCCACAACGACCCCTCATTCGTGCCGTGAGGCGCTGCGTTCTGTTCTGCCGTCATGTATTACTCCTTGAAAGGCCGGGTTGCGGGCGCAAAGCACCGCCGTCCATTCTATCTATGGCCACCCCGTCTATGACTGTTCAAAGACACGGAGCCATCCAGGCTTCGTTAAGATGTTGCCTATGAGTGGAACCCACGATGCACACCAAAACGACGCGCAGCCAGGCGATGCACAGCCCCTGCACCCGGCTGATCCGCGCCGCCGCTCCGGAACGGACTTCGAAGCAGCAATCGCCGCGCCACCACACGTTGGTGGCACCGGGCCGGCGTTGAGTGATGAACAGGTCGAGTTCCTCAACAAGCTCTTCGACATGGCCCGTGAGGGCGACATGTTGCTGGTCGAATACGTCAAGCAGGGTATTCCGGCTGAAATCCAGAACAGCCGCGGCGACACGTTTTTGATCCTTGCCGCCTATTCAGGCCAGAGCGAGCTCGCGCTCGCGCTCATCGACGAGGCCGGCGCCGAGGTCAACTACCTCAATCAGTCGAATCAGTCAGCCCTCACGTGCGCCGTGTTCCGCGGTGACGAGCCACTCGTGCGCGCGCTTCTGGAACGCGGCGCACGGCCCGATGCGGGAACACCCAACGCTATCGATGCCGCGAAAACCTTCGACCAAACAGCGCTACTACCGCTGTTGGAGGGCTCACCCGAGTAGTCGGCGAGCGCAAGCGGGCTAGCTATCAGGCTCCCGCCGCGTCTATATCGCGCCTGCGATCTCGAGGAATCGGCGGGCCACATCATCCCCGCCGTGCGGGTCACGCGTGATCACTAACACCGTATCGTCGCCTGCCACCGTCCCCAGAATCAGAGGGATAGCGGCGCGGTCGATCGCTTGCGCCAAGAAATTCGCGGCCCCTGGCGGGGTGTGGAGAACCGCCATGTTCGCGCTCGAATCAGCTGCGACCAGTAGTTGGGTGCACAGCTGAGCGAGCTTGCCACCCCACGCTTCCGGTTCCCCCGCAGCACTCGCGTGTGGGCGGCTCAACGCGGCGGGGTCCTCACCATCAGCCAACAAACGGTACACGTATCCCGTACCGTTGGCCCCACGCACGCGCACAGCGCCAACATCCAAAAGGTCGCGTGAGAGCGTTCCTTGTGAGACGTGGAAACCCTCGTCAGCAAGAATGTTGACCAGCTCGGCCTGCGAACCCACCGACGCGGTACTGAGGATCTCGCGGATACGCGCCTGCCGGGCTGTCTTGGTGGTCAACTGGGTTGGGGTCTTCAGCCCCGCCGCTGAGCTGTGTGCGGAGCCCGAGGAACTGTGTACGGAGCCCGCGGAGGAATGTGCCGTCTCGCTCATGCGGTTCCCTCCTGGTCTTTCGGCGTGTCCGCCGCCAGGCCGGATTCATCCAGCAAGAACGTCAAGAGAGCCTTCTGGGCGTGAAGACGGTTCTCTGCCTCATCGAACACCACCGACTGCGGCCCGTCGATCACCGACTCGGAGATCTCGAAACCGCGGTAGGCCGGCAAGCAGTGCAACACGATCGCGTCCGCGGCAGCGTGGCTCATCGCGGCATCATCGACCGCGTAGTCTGTGAACAGCTTGAGCCGCTGCTCTTTCTCATCTTCCTGCCCCATCGAGATCCAGGTGTCTGTGGCCACCACGTCGGCGTCTTTCAACGCTTCGACCGGATCAGTTGTCACCATTACGCTGCCGCCGGTTTCTTCCGTGCGTTTCTGCGCCTCCGCCACAACGTCCGCGGCCGGAAGATAGCCTTCAGGACCTGCGATCCGCACGTGCATACCCGCGGTCACGCACCCCAAAAGATACGAGTTCGCCATGTTGTTAGCGGCATCGCCAAGGTAGGCGATGCTCAAGCCGGCGGTTTTCCCTTTGTGTTCTCGGATGGTCAGCAGGTCAGCGAGGATCTGGCATGGATGGTAGTCATCGGTCAGGGAGTTCACGACCGGGATGCTCGCGTGCGCCGCGAACTCCTCGATGTCCGCGTGGGCGAACGTACGCCACACAACGGCAGCAACCATGCGGGAGAAAACCTTCGCCGAATCCTCAATGGTTTCCTTATGCCCCATCTGTGCCTCACCCGGGTTGATGATAAGCGCGTGCCCGCCCAAGTCAGCGACCCCGGTCGCGAACGAGAGCCGCGTACGGGTTGAGGTCTTATCGAAAATCACGGCGACAGTCTGCGGGCCCGCCAACGGAGAACGAGACCACCGCTGAGCTTTCAGGCGCTCAGCCATATCCAGAACCCGGTTCTGTTCCTGAGGGCTCAGGTCTGTGTCTTTCAAGAAGTGACGTACCGAACTCATGCTTGCTGGCCTTCTTTCTGGGTATCGTCCTCACCTGTGCCTTCTTGTTCGCGCGCTTTCGCGGCTTCAGCGTGAAACTGTGCTTCAGCGTGAATCTGCGGGAACGCCTCAAGGAATGTCTGTAGCTCATCGCGGGAGATGTTCAGCGGCGGAGCCAAGCGGACCGTCGATGGTCCGGTTGCGTTGATGATGAAACCGGCATCAAGCCCGACGCGGACCATGTGGGGTGCGATCCCCTCGCCCACCTCGACACCGAGCAGCAAACCCTTACCGTGAACAGACTCCACCTCAGGTAGCTGCCCAAGTTGTTCGGCAAGCCATGCACCCGTTTCTTTGACATGGGCCAGGATCCCTTCAGACTCCAGAGCCTCCAGGACCGCGAGCCCCGCCGCGGTAGCGACCGGGTTACCGCCAAAGGTCGTCCCGTGCTGGCCTGCGCTCAAACGCTTCGAATTCTCTTCACCGAACGTGACCAAAGCACCCAACGGCATACCGCCACCGAGGCCCTTAGCCAACGTCATCGCATCCGGAGTGACGCGCGATAGCGAAGCAAACCACTCGCCTGTGCGAGCAATACCGGTCTGCACCTCATCGACGATCATCAACGCCCCGTGCTCACGGGTCAGTCTACGGACCTCCTCAAGATAGCCCTCGGGAAGCTCACGCACCCCGGCCTCACCCTGAATCGGTTCAACAATCACGGCCTGAACCGTCTCATCCACCGCCTCTGTGAGCGCATCAACATCACCCGGCTCAATCCACTCAACGCCCGGTACCAGCGGCTCAAACGGAGCACGGTAGGCCGGCTTCCACGTCATAGACAACGCACCCATCGTGCGGCCGTGGAAACCCTGCTTCAAAGCCACGATGCGGGTCCGCGGCTTCTCATCAGTGCCGGCATTGCGGCGGGCCAGCTTGAACGCCGCCTCATTGGATTCAGTACCCGAATTAGTGAAAAACACGGCAGATCCGGAAGGCGCTTGGGCCAATTTCAAAATCTTCTCGGCCAGCGCCACCTGCGCAGGAGATGTGAAGAAGTTGGAGACATGCCCCAACGCGGAGATCTGCTCAGACACGGCACGCACCACATCAGGGTGCCCATGCCCCAAAGCGTTGACTGCGATACCGGCCAACAAATCCAAGTACTGTTTACCGTCGGCATCCCACACATACGAGCCCCGCCCACGCACCAGAGGGCGCTGCGGCCTGCCGAACACACCCATGAGGCTTTCCTTGTAGCGTCCCAAAAGGCTCTCATTGGTCTCGCCCGTCTCCGAAGCCGCGCTATGGGAGCCGCTCGCCTCCTGAGCCAGCGCCAACGCTGACTGCGCTACCGCATCGTAATCTTCAACACTCACGTTTCAGCCCTCCTCACCGTTCGGAACCACCTGCGTACCAACGCCAGCGGACGTGAAAATCTCCAACATCATGCTGTGCGGTTTCCGCCCATCCACGATGTGCGCGCGAGACACCCCAGCCTCGATCGCCGCCAAACACGCTGTCATCTTAGGGATCATCCCCGACTCCAGCGAAGGCAACAGTTCAACCAACTCGCTGACGGTCAGCGAAGAAATCAGCGAATCCTTATCCGGCCAATTCGCGTATAGCCCCTCAACATCCGTGAGGATCACGAGCTTGGAGGCACCCAACGCGCCAGCAAGAGCCGCGGCGGCCGTATCGGCATTCACATTGAGGACCTCGCCCGTTGGCTGGCCCCACACATCGATCTCCGGGGCGACCGTTGAGATCACAGGGATACGGCCAGCATCGATCAGGTCCTCGACAGCGCTCGGATCAACACCGGTCACCTCCCCCACAAGCCCCAAATCGACCTCGTGACCATCAACCACCGTGCCGCGACGGCTGGCACGCAGCAACTGACCGTCCTCGCCCGAAAGCCCCACGGCATACCGTCCATGCGAGTTGATCAAACCCACCAGCTCGCGGCCCACCTGCCCCGTCAAGACCATCCGCACAATATCCATGGTCTCCGAGGTCGTGACCCGCAGGCCGCCACGGAATTCAGACTCGACACCCAGACGGTCCAGCATCGCGTTGATCTGCGGCCCACCCCCATGAACCACGACCGGATGAACACCCATGTGATGCAGAAACACGATGTCTTGAGCGAACGCTTCCCGCAACTGGTCATTGATCATCGCGTTGCCGCCATACTTGATGACCATGCGCGTTCCAGCGAAACGCTGAATCCACGGCAGAGCCTCAACCAGCGCCTCCGCTTTGCGGGCGGCGAGCGCGAGCCGTTCCGCTTGGGAACGCTGATTGATCGGTGTCTTGATCGACGACGTCTGCGGTGCCGGGTTCTGTTGGGCTGGGTCTTGTGGGCCGGGGTCTGGGGTGCTCACGAGGTTTCCTTATCGGTTGAGGTGGCGGTAGCGACGGGTGCGGTGAGCTTAGGTTGAGTAGGCGGAGTTTTCTTCGACGTAGTCGTGGGTGAGGTCGTTGGTCCAGATCGTCGCTGTTGCCTCACCTGCGTGCAGGTCGATTTCGACGTGCACGTCGCGTTGGGCTGATAGGTCCACGAGCTCGCGGGAGTCCCCTACCCCGCCGTTGCGGGCAACCCAGACGCCGTTCATGGCCACGCTGAGGTTCTCGGGTTCGAAGGCGGCTTGTGTGGTGCCGACCTCGGAGACCACGCGGCCCCAGTTCGGGTCGTTGCCGAAGATCGCGGTCTTGAAGAGGTTGGAGCGCGCCACCGCGCGGGAGACTTCGAGTGCATCGGCCTCGGAGGCTGCGTTGATGGTTGTGACGGCGATGTCGTGGCTTGCACCTTCCGCGTCGCTGAGCAGCTGGCGTGCAAGGTCTACGCAGAGGGAGGCGAGCAACTGCTCGAATTCCTCATCCGCCTTGACACCGGATGCGCCTGAGCTCATGATCAGCACGGTGTCATTCGTGGACATGCAACCATCCGAGTCAGCCCGGTTGAAGGACACTTCGACAGCTTGCTGCAGTGCGGCTTCAAGCCTGTGCTGCTCGATCACCGCATCGGTTGTGATGCACACGAGCATCGTCGCGAGTCCCGGCGCCAACATCCCGGCGCCCTTGGCCATCCCGCCGATCGTGTAGCCGGCCTCGGCACTCACCTGAGCCTGCTTGGCGACGGTGTCGGTGGTCATGATCGCGTGGGCCGCATCCGCCCCACCATCAACCGATAGCTGCTTGAACGCGTCATCCGTGCCGGCTAACAAGGTATCCATCGGGAGCAGGACACCGATCATGCCGGTGGAGGCGACCTGAACCTGGTCAGGCTCACAACCCAACAGGTCCGAGACGTGCTGACGGGTAGCCAACGCATCCGCGAGCCCCTGCTGACCAGTGCACGCGTTCGCGCCACCCGAGTTCAAAACCATCGCGTGCGCAGAACGGTTGCGTTCCAGCGCGGCACGCGAAACACGCACCGGGGCCGCGCACACGCGGTTAGTCGTGAACACGCCCGCGGCTACATAGTCCGGGCCGTCATTGACAACCAACGCAACATCTGGCTTACCTGAAGGCTTCAAACCTGCGGTGACGCCCGAGGCCCGGAAACCCTTCGCGGCCGTCACGCCCGCGAGCTCGCGGGCGGCATCTGCTGAGGTGTATTCCGGAAGCGGTTCAACGCTGACATGTTTGCTCATTACGGAGCCATACCTTCCTGCTGCAAACCAGCATGTTCTTCCAAGCCGAGCGCAAGGTTCATCGACTGAACCGCACCCCCTGCGGTCCCCTTGGTCAGGTTGTCCACCACCGCGGTCACGATGACGCGGCCGGCGTGCGCATCGAAGGCCAGCTGCATCTCAACATGGTTCGAGCCTGCAACGTTTTTGGTGTGCGGCCACTGACCTTCAGGCAGAACATGCACAAACCGCTCGTTTTGATACATGTTCACCCAGGCCTCACGCAGTTGCTCTGCGCTCACGCCGGGCTTGACGCGGGCGGTGGCCGTGGTGAGGATTCCACGCGGCATTGGGGCCAGCGTTGGTGTGAAAGAAATCTGGACAGGTTCACCGGCTAACGCGCTCAGGCCTTGTTCGATCTCCGGGGTGTGCCGATGCATCCCACCGACGCCGTACGGGCTCATCCCGCCCATCGTCTCCGCACCCAGCAGATGCGGTTTGAGGGACTTGCCGGCTCCTGAGGTGCCGGAGGCCGCAACAATGACAACATCCTGCGGTTCTAGGAGCCCCGCCGCCATCCCCGGGGCGAGTGCCAGCTGCGCTGAGGTCGGATAGCAGCCAGGTACCGCGATGCGCTTGGTGCCGCGAAGCCTCTCGCGGTGACCCGGTAGCTCAGGCAGGCCATACGGCCACGAGCCAGCATGTTCACTTCCATAGAACTTCTCCCAGGCAACTGGGTCTTCGAGGCGGTGATCCGCTGCCGCATCGATCACCAACACGTCCTCGCCAAGCTGCTCAGCGATCTCGGCGGAAGCTCCGTGCGGCAACGCTAGGAACACCACATCGTGACCTGCGAGGGTTTCAGCGTTCGTGGGTTCAACCACCCTCTCTACCAACGAACGCAAGTGCGGCTGCGAAACACCCAACCGCTCCCCTGCGCTCGAATGCGCCGTGACTGCGCCAATGCTGACATGTGGATGTTGGGTGAGCAGGCGCAAAACCTCGCCGCCGGCGTAACCTGTGGCTCCAGAAACCGCTACCGAATACGTCATAAGCACATGATACGCCGCCATATTCACTCCAACGAATAGTTATGCAATGATGACGGGCCGGGAATGATCCCTACCTCCACCCCGCTATAAACGTTGAGCTCAGCGCGATCCGAGCGCGACGAACACGAACCGAAGAATATGCAAAGGAGGCCAGCATGGCCCGCGCGATCCAGATGACACACACCGGAGGCCCCGAGGTCCTCGCCCTCACCGACATCGAGGTTCCCGAGCCAGGCGAAAACCAGGTTCTGATCAAGGTCGCTGCCGCAGGCGTGAACTTCATCGAGACGTATCAGCGTAGCGGCGTCTATTCCGTGGATCTGCCGTTCATTCCCGGCAGCGAGGGTGCTGGTACCGTGGCCGCGATAGGGCCGGGTGTGACTAACTTCTCGGTTGGGGATGCTGTCGCGACCGCAGGTGGGCGCGGGTCTTATTCCGAATACATGCTCGTTGAGGAGAGCAAGCTCGCGCGCATCCCGGACGGGCTCGACCTCACGACCGCGGCAGCGTTACCGTTGCAGGGCTTCACGAGCCACTACCTCATCAACTCGACCTATAACGTCCAAGAGGGCGATATGGTTCTCACGACCGCTGGCGCCGGCGGTGTGGGTGGGCTCATGACGCAGATGCTCAAAGCCAAGGGCGCGACCGTGATCACCACAACCTCTAGTGACGAGAAAGCCGCGATCGCGAAATCCAAGGGCGCGGACTACGTACTCAAATACGATGAAGTGCCTCAGAAGGTCCTGGAGGTTACCGATGGCCGCGGCGTGGATGTCGCCTACGACGGCGTCGGGAAAGACACGTTTGACAACTCACTGGCAAGCCTGCGGACCCGCGGGATGCTCGTGCTCTTCGGAGGCGCATCCGGACAGGTTCCTCCCTTCGACTTACAACGTCTGAACGCCCAAGGCTCGATCAGCGTTTGCCGCCCGTCACTGGCTCACTACTGCCTCACCGTCGAAGAGCTCCAGTGGCGGGCCAACGATGTATTCGGGATGCTCGCCGACGGTGAACTCGAGGTCAGCATCGGAGGCACCTACGACCTCGCCGACGCCGCCCAAGCCCACGCCGACCTCGAAAGCGGCAAGACAACCGGCAAACTCGTGCTCACCATCTAATCCAACGCAAACGTACTGATCCAATACAGACATGTGAGGGGCGATGCCACACGGCACCGCCCCTCAGCTCTGTTCGCTGCATTAGCTGCTTACTTCACTAGCCGTTCGCCACGCTAACCGCGCAGTTGGGCCCCGTATTTCTCGGCCGCCAGCTGCACTGCCGCTTGGCGGGCTTCGGAGGCCTCGTCGGCTGTCAGCGTCCTGTCAGCGGAGCGGAAACGCATACCGAACGCGAGCGACTTCTGGCCTTCTTCGATACCCTTGCCGCGGTAGTCATCGAACAGTTCGATGTGCTCCAGCAGCTCGCCGGCACCCTCACGCAACGTCTCGAGGACATCGGCGGCAGGGATATCCGCCGCCAACGTCAACGCAACATCCTGCGTAGCGGCAGGGAACGTCGTGAGCGGCTCAGCGATCACGGCTTCCGGCATCCGGTTGATCAACGCCTCAGCATCCAGCTCCATCGCGACCATGCGCTCCGGCAGGTCCTGGGAGGCCAGCCAGTCAGGGTGAAGTTCCCCGGCCCAGCCCACGAGCTGTCCTTCCTTCGTCTCAAGACGCGCGGCACGGCCAGGGTGGAACGAGTGGTGGCTGCCCTGGCGGACCACGAGCTCAACACCCAACGTGTCAGCGACGAGGCGCGCGGCATCGATCGCATCGGCCCAGTCCCACGCGCGTTCGGTCTCGCCGAGAACCGCGCGGGAGGCCTTACCGACCATGACAGAGGCGATGCGCCACGGCTGAAGCGGGACGGTCGCGTTCAGCTCCGCGAGCACATCCGCCGATGGGCGCTCCCCGCCCGCAGGCAACTCGACCGGGCCCTGCTTCTCGGCTGGCAAGAACACAAGCCCGCCCTCGAACAGTGCGAGGTCACGGAACCCGCGGCCGTTGTTGCGGCGCGCGATCTCAATGAGCCCCGGCAGAAGCGATAAACGCATCCACCCGTATTCGGAAGACACCGGGTTAGCGAGGCGCACTGCCTCAACCTCGGCATCGGCCTCAGCCGAACCGAACGCAGCGTTCTGTGCATGCGACACGAACGGGTACGCAAGCACCTCGGTCATCCCGGCGCCGGCGAGCGCATCGCTGATGCGGCGGCGGCTGCGTTGAGCCACGGTCAGCCCGCGGCCTGGCGGTGGAACCGGGATCGCGGAAGGGATGTTCTCGTAGCCGACCACGCGAGCGATCTCTTCGACGACGTCGTCGGCGATGGTCATGTCCGGGCGCCACAGCGGGACGGTGACGTCCCAGCCGTCATCGGTGCGGTTGAGTTCGCAGCCCACGCCTTCGAGCGCGGATGCGACCTGTTCCTCGGTGTATTCGATGCCGACGCGCTCAGCCGGGTAGTGAGCCGGAACGTGGATGAGCGTTGGCTCTGGGCGTTCGCCCACATCGGAGCCTGTGCCGGTGTCGCGGCCACCCGCGAGCTCAACCAGCAGGTCCACGACGCGTTGAGCAGCCACAGACGCCATATCCCAGTCCACGCCGCGCTCGTTGCGCTTAGCGGCCTCGGACGGCAGCTTATGGCGGCGACGGCTACGACCCGTGCTGACGGGGTCGAAGTTCGCGGCCTCAATCACGATCGTGCGGGTCTCATCCGTTACCTCGGTGGAGGCGCCACCCATGACGCCGGCGATGCCGATCGCACCGGATTCGTCCGCGATCACGAGGTCTTCAGGGTTGAGTTCGCGTTCCTTCTCATCCAGCGTCACGAGCTTCTCGCCTGCCTCGGCGCGGCGCACTGTGATGCCGCCGGTGAGCTTATCGCGGTCATAGCAGTGGGTCGGTTGCCCAAGCTCCCACATCACGTAGTTGGATATGTCCACCGGAAGCGAGACCGGACGCATGCCCGCAAGACGCAAACGCTCAGCCATCCAGCTCGGGGTGGTCGCTTCCGGGTCGATGTCGGTGACGACGCGGGTCACGAAGCGCGTGCAGCCCTGGACGCCGCGGATCGGCGCTTGATCCTCGATGCGGGTCTCAACTTCGGCCTCGGTCGGCGCGGCCACGGTGACCTTGGATGCCGGGTCGGTGAACGATGTGCCGGTGGCCAACGCGTATTCGCGGGCTACGCCGCGGATCGAGAAGCAGTAGCCGCGGTCCGGGGTCACGTTGATTTCAGCGGCTTCATCCGTGAAGCCGAGCAACGGGAGCGCGTCCTGGCCGATCTCCGGGTCCAGGCCGAGGTCGGAGAACACGAGGATGCCATCGTGGTCATCGCCCAAGCCGAGCTCGCGCGCCGAAGCCATCATGCCGGCCGAAACGTGGCCGTAGGTCTTGCGCGGGCTGATGCGGAAGTCTCCCGGCAACACAGCGCCAGGCAAGGTCACGACGACCTTGTCCCCCACATCGAAATTGTGGGCGCCACACACGATCCCCTGAACACCGGACGGATCGATGCCTTCGCCCGTCAACGTCTGCTCCTGACCTTCCGGCACAACACGCACCGAGCACCAGTTAATCGTCTTACCGTTCTTCTGCTCTTCAGGCTCGCGGGTCAGCACCTGACCGACAACGATCGGGCCGGTCAGCTCATCGAGGGGACGGTGAACGGCCTCTTCCTCGAGGCCAACACGGACCACATCGTTCATGAGGTCTTCCGCGCGAGCACCCTCAGGCAGTTCGGTGAACTCACGCAACCAAGAAAGTGGAATACGCATTGCTTAGATCTCCATCCCGAAGTGCTGGCTGAAGCGGATATCGCCCTCGATCATGTCGTGCATGTCAGGGACCATGTTGCGGAACATCAGGGTGCGTTCAACACCCATACCGAACGCGAAACCCGAGTACACGTCCGGGTCGATGCCGCCGGAACGCAGAACGTTCGGGTGCACCATGCCGCAGCCGCCCCATTCGATCCACTGCGGGCCGCCCTTAGCGTTCGGATGCCAAATGTCCAGCTCAGCGGATGGCTCCGTGAACGGGAAGTAGGACGGACGCAAGCGGATCTTCGCTTCCACGCCGAACATCTGGCGAGCGAAGTGCTCGAGCGTGCCTTTGAGGTCCGCCATCGTGAGCCCCTTGTCCACCGCGAGGCCCTCGAACTGATGGAAAACCGGGGTGTGGGTCGCATCCAGCTCATCGGTGCGGAACGTGCGGCCCGGGCACAGAACATAGATCGGGACCTCGCGGTCCAGCATCGAACGCACCTGAACCGGCGAGGTGTGGGTGCGCAAAACCAGGTGCTGGGACGGCGGATCCACGAAGAACGTGTCCTGCATTTCGCGTGCCGGGTGGTCCTGGTCAAAGTTCAGCGCATCGAAGTTGTACCACTCGGATTCAACCTCGGGGCCCTCGGCGATCTCCCATCCCATGCCGACGAACACGTCCGAAACGCGCTCCTGCAGAAGCGAGAGCGGGTGGCGTGCGCCTAAGACGGTGCGGCGCGGCTGAGCCGTGACATCCACGGTCTCTTCACGCAAGCGACGGGCCGCACGCTCCGCCTCGAGAACCTCGGTGCGTGCCGCCAACGCCTTGTTGATGCGGCCCTTGGCGCCACCGAGCAGCTTGCCGGCGGTTGCTTTGTCTTTATTTTCGAGCTTGCCGATGCCGCGGTTAGCAAGCGTGATCGGCGCTTTGTCACCCAGGTGAGCCAGGCGTGCGGCTTTCAGCTCGTCAAGATCGCCTGCCTTCTCGAACGCCGTCAACGCGGCTGCAACCACGGCCTCAACTGCCGCTTCATCAGTCGGGTGCGGAACCGGAGGAACCTCTACCGTTGCCTGCGCTGGTTTTTCTTGCGCCGTGTTTTCTAGCACCGTGTTTTCTTGCGCTGGAGGCTCTGGCACAGCAGTTTCTTTCTCCATGGATGTCACTCAGTCCTATCTATATGAAAGCAACGGTGGCGCTTACGCGTTCCCCTCAGCAGCATCGGTGCCCGCGGTGTTTGGCTTCGCGGTATTTGACGACTTAGACGTCTTCTTGCTTGGAATGACGGCCAGAGCAACCATCAGAGCGGCCGCGATGACACCGAGCACGAAGATCACAGCTGAGAGCCAGATCGGTGTCTGATCAACCGTGGTTGCGGGACGGGTTTCAGCGGTGAGAAACTCCGGAGCCTCATTCGCCTTGACAGCTTCTTCAAGGTTCTCGGTAGTCCATGTGGCAGTGTTGCCGTTAATCTGGCCACCGGTATTCGCCTCAGTGATCGCCGCTGGCAGAGTCACGTTGAGCTCTGCAACGGTACCCTGCTGCTGGTTGCCGGCAATAACCATCGGATACACCTGCGCGACATATGTTCCATCACTGGTGTACTCGGCCTGAACCGCGACGAGATCGGTGACCTCTTGCATTGTGAGGTCTTCTGCGATCAGGTGCGCGTCCTGCTCCGATTTCTCGACGACCTTCAGTTTCTTCTCATCAATGCCGACCCGTGAAGCCAGCACCTGCTTGACCCTCTCAAGCTGGGCTTTAGCCGAGAACTTATCGTCCCCGCCCGTCTTGCGCTGTTCCTGCAGCATCTTTTCGGTCAGCTCAAGCTGCACATTTACATTCCCCTCGAGCTTGTCCGGAGTCCGGCCGTCGGCCTCGAGCTCGACATCGTACGTGAATTTATTCACCTCAGGCTTTGCATTCGATGCGCCATCACCTCCGGCAGAGCAACCAGTCAGCACCATAGCGCCGGCGAAAAGTGCCGCGGTCATTGCACGGAAAGATTTGGTGAACTTCATAATCTCCTACTTTGTTCGACGGCTGAGGCTGGACACTGCGTGGCTAGGCGCTTCAAGGCCACAGCCAGGCAGCTCCATAGGGGACGGCCATATATAGCTTAATTGGTGCCGCCATGTTTATAGAAAGCACATTGCGGCAAGTCCCCCGCCACTGCTTCAAGAGAAGGTGCCGCGAACGGGAGTAGGACGGATGGAAACGGGCGCAAACGGGTCACGTCCTCGCTTATGCGTTGCCCTCAGCGGCATCGGCCCCGGTGTCCGCTCCGGTGTCCGGCTTCGATGCTTTCTTTCTTGGAGTGACGGCCAGAGCAACCATCAGAGCGGCCGCGATGACACCGAGCACGAAGATCACAGCTGAGAGCCAGATCGGTGTCTGATCAACCGTGGTTGCGGGACGGGTTTCAGCGGTGAGCGTTTTCCCGTCGGCTTCGTTCATCATCGGTTGAATCTCGACGCCCTCCATTGCCTCGGCGAAGTTATCGCTCGACCACGTCACCGTGTTCCCGTTGACTCTCCCGCTGACGTTCGCTTCCGCGATCGGC
>NZ_KV789382.1:147034-147467 GCF_001807575.1 Arthrobacter sp. HMSC08H08 | reverse complement strand
ATCGGCTCCGGAACGGTCACACTCACCTCTGTCGTAAGGTTAAGTTCCTCTTCCGGAGCCACAAGCATTGGACGAATCTCCACGAGGTATGTTCCCTTATCGGTATAGGTAACCTTGGCCCTGAACATGTCGTAGAGCCCATCCATCGAGAGCCCGTCTACCTCAATGAGGGCCACATTATGAGACTCGCCGATGAGACGGACCTGATCTTCTCTCACACCGAGGTCCTCAGGCCAGGTTTTCACGTCATCTTCAAGCGTGCGTTTAGTGTCCGGATTGTCTACGCCATGCTCCTTACCCAGTTCCTCGAGGAGCTCATCCGTGAACTCGGTCTTCGACCTAACATTCGCGATAAGGGGTCCATCCACACCGTCTGGAGCTTCGATTTGGATGTTCTCCGTGTACTTATTAGCGGTCGGCTTCTCCTGCGTTT
>NZ_KV789382.1:146277-147014 GCF_001807575.1 Arthrobacter sp. HMSC08H08 | reverse complement strand
AGTACCGCGGTCACTGCACGGAAAGACTTGGTGAACCTCATGATCTCCTACCTCAATCGGTGGCCACGGCGGAACGTTGCAGAGATAGATAACTCTGCGCCAACAACCTGAAACGGCCCTAGGGGGAAGGCTTATAGCCTCGTTGATACCTTCATGTTTGCAGAAAGCACAGAGCAGTAGGTCCACCGTAAGGATGACCCGGACTGTGAAGGTGCTTGTGCCTTTCTTTGCAGTGACAGTGTTTCTCGGCGTGACACTGATTCGAATATATGTTCTAATGATGGTGTGAGCATGGGAAGCTCCGGCGTTGCGGTTGCCGCGGATGCACCGCCGCTGCAACGCCAAGGGGTGAGGGCGCACAACGCACTCACCCCACACCCAGCGAAAGTCAGGCCGGTGTCTACTTATCCGTGTTTGTTGGACGGGTTTCAGCGGTGAGGGTTTTCCCGTCGGCTTCGTTCATCTGCGGTTTAATCTCGATGCCCTCCATGGCTTCGGCGAAGTTATCGCTCGTCCACGTCACCGTGTTGCCGTTGACCCTCCCGCTGACGTTCGCTTCCGCGATCGGCTCCGGAACGGTCACACTCACCTCTTTCGTCAAGTTAAGCTCCTCATCTGCCCTCAGAACCATTGGGCGCATCTGTACGAGGTATGTTCCCTTGTCGGTATAGGAAACATTGATTCGCAACATGGCATCGTCAAGCTTCTCCATCGAGAGCCCGTCTACCTCAATGAGG
>NZ_KV789382.1:0-146257 GCF_001807575.1 Arthrobacter sp. HMSC08H08 | reverse complement strand
GCCGATGAGACGGACCTGATCTTCTCTCACGCCGAGGTCCTCAGGCCAGAACTCCACTTCGTCCTCAAGTGTGCGTTTGGCGTCCACATTCTCTACCCCATGCTGTTTGCCCATTTTCTCGAGGGTCTCATCTGTGAGCTCGACTCTGGATCTAACATTCGCTATAAGGGGGCCATGCACACCGTCTGGGGCTTCCACTTTAACGTTGTCTATGAACTTATTAGCGGTCGGCTTCTCCTGCGTTTTCTCAGCACCCCCTGCGGAACAGCCGGTCAAAGCTAAAGCGCCAACGAAAAGTACCGCGGTCACTGCACGGAAAGACTTGATGAACTTCATGATCTCCTGCTTCACTCGATGGCCAAGGCCGGAGGTTGCAGAACTGCATACCTCAGCGTCTGCAACCTGAAACGGCCCTAGAGGGAAGGCTTATAGCCTCGTAGATGCCTTGATGTTTGTGTTTACTTATCCGTGTTTGTTGGACGGGTTTCAGCGGTAAGGGTTTTCCCCGCGGCTTCGTACATCATCGGTTTAATCTCTACGCCCTTCATTGCCTCGGCATAGTTATCACTGGTCCACGTCACCGTGTTCCCGTCAACCTTCCCGCTAACGTTCGCTTTCTCGATCGGCTCCGGCAGGGTCACGTTAACCTCATACGTGAGGTTATCTTCTTCAATGGGTGCCAGAGTCGCTGGAAGAATCTCCAGCAGGTATGTTCCCTTATCGGTATGGGAAGCCTTGATCCTCAACATTTTGTAGAGTTTGTCCATCGAGAGTCGGTCCACTTCAGTGACGGCCACGTTGCGAGACTCTGAAGTGGACCGGACCTGGTCCTCACTTAAATCGAGGACCTTAATCAGGTTTTCATCATCACCTTCAATTGTGCGTTTAGCGTCCACATTCTCTATCCCATGCTCCTTACCCATTTTCTCGAGGGTCTCGTCCGTGGCCTCAAGCTTGGTTCTAACGTTCGCGACAAGGGGTTTCTTCGCACCGTCTGGAGCTTCCACGTCAACGTGGTATATGAACTTATTAGCCGTCGGCTTCTCCTGCGTTTTCTCAGCCCCCTCCGTAGAGCAGCCGGTCAACGCTAAAGAACCAGCGAAAACTACCGCAGTCACTGCACTCAAAGACTTAGTGAACTTCATGATCTCCTGCTTCACTCGATAGCCAAGGCCGGAGGTTGCAGAGCTACATATCTCAACGTCTGCAACCTGAAACGGCCATAAGGGGAAGGCTTATAGCCTCGTTGATGCCTCCATGTTCACAGAAGGCACATTGCAGCAGATCCCCCGGCAGGATGACGTCGAATCGAGTGGAAGTCCCCCTACTGGCGTATGCCTGCACCCAACACACAGATGCTCAATTGGCTCGCTCATACTCAAGAGGACACGACTCACCGGAACTGGCTCAGCAGAAGGTCGGCATGCAGCCCATGGTTTCAACGAGCGCTCTAACAATCGGCTTATCGGCCGGGATCCATTCGACCGCTTCTTCCGTGTTCTGATCCAGGCTCAGCCACCGCAACTCGAGATGATCCGCCCCTTCAGGTTGCGTGCCCGTTCTGACCTCGGCAGGCTTCAGCACGCCCCCATCGGCGTCTAACAGGACCCCGGTCCAGACGCGCATCGCCATCCCGTTATCCAACGGCCAGCCCGCATGTCCCGCGGGTGGGACGACCTCCTGGCCAGCCCTGAACACGTAGCCGAGCTCTTCGGAAATCTCACGCTCAAGCGCCTCCAGCGGTCCCTCCCCCTCCTGAACCTTCCCGCCCGGGAACTCCCACAGTCCCCGCAATGATTCCGGATATGCCCGTTGCGCTGCCAGCACCCACCGAGCGTCCACGAGGTCATCCACAATCGCGAGCCCCACCACCTGGCCAGCGCTACCTACGGCACCGTTCTGTGCGCTCACTGCACTCCCTCTTTTCGGCTTGTCATGTTCACCGCGATCATTCTCGGCACCCTGTCATCGAGCTTTCAGCTGCGTTGAGCACGTGCCGATGCGTAGAGGCACAAGGCCGCCGCCGTCGAAACATTCAAGGATTCCGCCTGCCCATACAGAGGAATTGAGACGGTAGCGAAGGACGCCGCCCGTTCCGCTTCCGAGATCCCCTGGCCTTCATTACCGAACAGCCACGCGGTCGCCGTCGTCAGGGACGGCCGCTTCATCGAGCCCTTGACGGTCACGCCGTGCCGGCGGGCGGCCGCATCGTCTTCAAGCACCGTCAAATCGTGATCCCCGCCGCCGTCAGCCGCCAGCAAAACGATCCCGCAGCGGGTCAGGTGCTCGGTCAGCTCATCAAGCTCAATACCCGTGACAACCGGAACATGGAACAACGAACCTACCGTGGACCGGACCACTTTAGGCGAGAAAACATCCACGCTGCCCTTCAGCGCAACCACCGCGTCCGCACCCGCGGCGTCAGCCGCACGGATGATGGTGCCAGCATTACCGGGGTCCTGGACCCGCCCCAGCACCGCGACCAGGCTCGTCTTCGGCGTCAGCGCTTGTTTCAAGCTCACGTGCGTGATGCGGCAACGGGCAACCACGCCCTGCGGGGACTGCGTGTCCGCGATCGCGGCCAGGACGCGCTCAGTCACAACGTTGACCCGTGCATCGGCGACCTGGGCGAGCTCAGGTTCACGTTCCATCCGCTGCTCAGTAACGAATACCTCGCGCACAAGGCCCCGCTGGGTTCGATGTTGGGCAATCGCTTCCCGTACAGCCTGCGGCCCCTCAACCAGGAACTCCCCCGACTTCTTCCGGCCCGCGGCCTTCCCTAGGTGCGCCGCCGCCCGGACTCGGTCTGCACGCGGATTATCCATGATCTCCATACACTCATCCTCCCATCTTGTGACAACCCGGCCGCACCGCACGCATTAAAGCACTGGGGTTCCGACCCGTACGAGTCGGAACCCCCAGCATCACGCCGCAGTGTCACATTCGCGGTGTCACAACGATGGCTATAGCGGCGTCACAGCTTCAGTTATGCGCGCGGTGCGTTGACATCGGCTGGCAGAGCCTTCTTAGCGGTCTCCACCAGAACCGAGAATGCGTGAGCGTCAGACACAGCCAGCTCGGCGAGCATACGGCGGTCAACCTCGATGCCAGCGAGCTTGAGGCCCTGCATGAAACGGTTGTAGGTCATGCCGTTAGCGCGAGCCGCAGCGTTGATGCGCTGGATCCAGAGGCGACGGAAGTCACCCTTACGCTTACGACGGTCGTTGTAGTTGTATACGAACGAGTGGAGCAGCTGCTCCTTAGCCTTACGGTAGAGCCGCGAACGCTGACCGCGGTAACCAGATGCGCGTTCCAGAACGACGCGACGCTTCTTCTGGGCGTTAACTGCCCGCTTCACACGTGCCACGTGTGTCTCCTAACATGTGGGGTCCAGCCACACCATCACGATGCGGCTAGAAAAGTTTCGAAGGTCTCAAATAGGTGTGCGCTCTAGCGCACGTACACGCCAGCGTGGGTTTAGAGGCCCAGCATGCGGCGGATGGTGCGCTGATCAGCCTTAGCCACAACCACATCGCCCTTCAGGCGACGAGTCAAACGCGAGGACTTGTGCTCGAGGTAGTGGCGGCGGTTTGCGCGCTGACGGCGGATCTTGCCAGAACCGGTGAGCTTGAAACGCTTCTTAGCCCCAGAGTGGGTCTTGAACTTCGGCATGAGAGCCTTCTCCTTGTACGTCTTCCCGCATGACCCCTGGGTCATCGGGTGCAGCTACCCGCACACACTGTGCCGCGGGCGCCCGCTGGGCTCCTCCCCACTCGCCGTTGATTCTCCAACGGAAGGGATCCCCGGATGATGCTCATCCTCAAGTGGAACGGAGGAGGAAAACTATCTATATGGATGGACTTACCTGGCGTGTGTGCCGGTATCAGCCCTCTTTGGCTTGGTCTTTGGAGGCCTGCGCCATGCGGCGCATCGCTTCAGGAGCCGATGCCGCAACCGTCTGGCCGGAAGCGTCCTGTGGAGCGGACGTATCCAAACGCTGCTGACGGCGCTGGCGGCGAGGAGCTTTCTCCTGCTGAGCCTTACGGCTTTCAGCCTTGCTCTTGAGCGGGCCAACGACCATAACCATGTTTCGACCATCCTGGCGCGGCTGCGACTCAATCACACCCACATCGGCCACATCCTCAGCGAACTGCTGAAGCAACTTCACACCGAACTCAGGACGCTGCTGTTCACGGCCGCGGAACTGAATCATCGCCTTGACCTTGTCACCCGAAGACAAGAAACGATGCGCGTTACGCACCTTCGTCTCATAGTCGTGAGTGTCAATCTTCAGACGGAAGCGAACCTCCTTGAGGGACGCGTTCGTCTGCTTCTTGCGAGCTTCACGAGCCTTGACCGCGGCTTCATACTTGTACTTGCCGAAGTCCATCAGCTTGCACACAGGTGGACGAGCGTTCGGCGCAACCTCAACCAAGTCGAGATCTGCTTCAACCGCCAGGCGCAGGGCGTCCTCAATACGGACGATCCCCACCTGTTCACCGTTAGGCCCGACCAACCGCACCTCTGGGACGCGGATTCGATCGTTGATGCGTGGGTCGCTGATGTTAGTGCTCCTTCATGCGATGGTGTGGTCGACGTTCACGGGAGGCATACGAAAAAGCCCCCGGGTTCAACACGGGGGCTCAGATACCAGCAAGCAACACCCACCACGCAATCGAAACTGCGTAGCATCCAGCGTGCTACTTGCTAGACCTGACCCGGCCGCCCTGAGGCGATCGCGGGTGGGAAACCTCCGCTTTGAATTCCTGCTCTCAAGCCAAACACGCACACCGAGCAGATTCTTACTTGGCGCGCGCATCCGCACTGTCAATGATTCAAGCCATCAATGATTCTCGCTATCGTTGCAGCAGTTGGCTTCTGTAGCACCTGGCTTTTATAGCAACTAGGCTTCAGCGATGAACGCCACATTTACGGCATAAACCATCAACAAGCAGGACGGTCTGTGAAAAGCTTAGCATTATGAGCGATCAGAATTCGAATCAGCACGTACACAGCTTCTCGGACTCCGAGTATGCAGACGCCCAGCAGCAACTGCGTGACATCGCAGAAGTTCCCGCAGTCGAGGTCATCACAACCACCGCGGTCCACCTCATGTCTGCCGCCGCCGTCAAGGTCGGGCTCGCCGACGGCCCTGACGCCGAAGATCTCAAAGACCTCGACGAAGCCCGCAAACTCATCACGGCACTCGCAGGCCTTGTGACAGCGGGCGCCCCAGAGATCGGCTCGCAGCATGCCGCCCCGATCCGTGACGGCCTGCGCTCCCTCCAGCTCGCATTCCGCGAAGCCTCCATGATCCCAGACAAGCCAGGCCAAGGCCCCGGCGAGAAATGGACCGGCCCCGTCAGCTAACACACAGCGCAACGGCGTACGTAACCAACGATGTGGGGTGAGCTTCCCAACGGAAGTTCACCCCACATCAGCGTTTAAGAAGGTTCCGAGTCGGCGAGGCGTTGCTGGTTCAGCGTTGCTGGCTAGATGTTGCTGGTTCAGGATGAAGCCATCCGGCGACGGCGACGACGAATCTGGCGCAGCACCATCGCAACAACACCGGTAGCAACCGCGACGCCAGCCAACGCACAGATCGCAACAGTGGGGCCGCCCACATCCAACATGACGCCCACCAACGGCGTGCCAGCCGCCGTGCCGGCAGTCATCGCCGAACCATATAAGCCCATCGCCTGGCCGCGGTTACGCTCCGGCACAGCCTCCGTCAACCGCTCCGAGGCCGCCGTCATCAACGGTGCAATAAAGAAACCAGACGCGAAAAGCGCGATCGAAATCAACGCCAACGTCAACGAAAACGCGACCGGAACCAGCGTGAGACCCAAAACGATGATGATCGCGAACGGGTCGAACTTTCGAGACAACGCCCCATACACAAACCCGCCAACGAGTGAACCGAAGCACCACACGCCATACATGACCCACAGCGTGTCACCGCCGCCACCCAGGGTCTCGTTGAAGCCCACCAACGCGACCTCAGTACCTGCAAGCGCCATGCCCGCACCCAACGCCATGACCATCATCGCAGCCGCCGAAATACTCAGCCACGGCATAAAACGACGCCGAGGCTGAGGCTGCGGCAACGGAACCACCGGGATCGCACCCGTGATCGCAGGAACCGACGAAGCATCAGTCGGACGCGAAGGAGCCGCCAAATCATCGACCGCCTCCCGCGGAGCAGACGGCAACTGCGAAGAACGCGTCGGCGGGTTCGTGACCATCAAAATCACGCCAGCGAACACCACCAGAGCACCCACCAAAAGCAGCGAAGCCGTCGTCGAAATCGCCGTAGCAAGAACACTGATACCGCCCGGCGCGATCACAAACACCAACTCAGTGGTCATCGAATCCAGAGCGAACGCCGTAGTGCGATCAGGCCCGCGAACCACAACCCCCATCGACTGCCGCACCACCGTGAAAACCGGCAACGAAAACAGACCCGCTAAAAACATGAGCACCAGCAACACCTGGAAACCCACAAAAGGCGCGGCACCGAACGCGCCCGCTTCGACCACGATCGACGGCAAAACCGCGCGACGAACACCCTTGATGTCCACGATCCGGCCACGCCACGGCGAACCGATCGCTACACCAATCGTGAGCATCGCCGTGACCAGACCAGCCGAGGCGAAATCCATCTGCAGGCCGTTACGGACATGCAACGTCAACAGGATCGCGGCCGCCGAATGCGGCAAACGACCAAAAACACCAACCAACAAAAGAGTTGGCACATGCGGGCGCCTCAGAACCCGTGCATAACGCTGGAAAACACCACTCGGCTCCCCAACACCCGCTTGGGTCATGCGTTATCCCCCTTGCGCGACCCTAATGGTCAACGAATCAGCTTTCTCCTGCACCTCTTGAGTACCCTCAACAGCAGTGCGAACCTCAGAAACTATACGCGAGACATCCTGATCTGTAACCGTGTTATTCACCACTACAGTCACCGCCAACTCAGGGCCGTGACCGCCGCCACGCATCACAGTCCCATCACCGGCCCGTGACGCGATCCCATCCGCCGGACCCAAAATCAGCGCACCCACACCATCGACATGAGAAACCGCCTCCTGCAACGGTGCTGCAAGCGAATCATCACGATAGCTCGGCAACCACACCCGCTGCTGAGCCAAAGCCCACACCGCCGGGCGCCGCACCACGAACGTGACATTCGCGCCAGGATCCAAAACCAACAACTGCGCACCCTCATCCGCCGCAGACAACGCGGCACGCGGAGCATACACCGCAACCGGACGGGCCTCCGGATGCCAATCAGTCAAGCGATCCACCGAAGAAAACACAGGCAAAGCCGTCCGGCCATCAGGAGCAGCGATCATGACCAACGCCATATCCGCTTCCTTCTCCACCAAATGACCATGCTCTCCGATCTCCGTGTGGCCAGTCTGAGCCACAATCGGGACAAAGACGCGCGCATCAGCCAAAGCCTCAACCACATCGTCCTCCGGGCCATAACCGGCTTTCAAAGCATCAAGGGCTTCCTGCAACGCCTCATTCGGCAAGCCGTCATCGCCGTCAAACTGGTGCAGAGGATTGCCCTCACCCGATAGGTCCCGGCCCTCCCAGGACTGGCCCGCGGTGTCCGATGCGCCACCAGCGCCCGCAAGCAAAGCCTGCTGGATGTGCGCCGGCAACGCCTTCGAACCCGGCGCTGGGTTAGCGGCGGCCGGGTTGGGCTCGGTGGGGTTTTCAGCCGTGGCGGGCTTGTTGTGGGCAGGGTTGTTCTGGGCTGGGTTATGTTCGGCGGAGTTATTGGCCATGTTTGCCTCTCAGCTCGGTTTATTTCTCGCCTCTACGTACTTCTCGTTTCTGTTCACTTCTCGCCGCGTGCGACGGCGAGCGCGTCTTCGAGGGTGAACGCGCCGTTATAGAGTGCGCGGCCAATGATCGCGCCTTCTACGCCTTTACCAACCATCGCGCGTAGGGCGCGTAGGTCATCGAGGGTGGACATGCCGCCGGATGCGATCAGCGGCTTGTCAGTGTGTTTCGCGATGTCGGCGAGCAGTTCGGTATTGGGGCCGGTCATGGTTCCATCACGGGTCACATCAGTGACGACGTAGCGGGCGCAGCCGGCATCATCGAGGCGAGCGAGCACATCCCACAGGTCCCCGCCGTCTTTGGTCCAGCCGTGGCCAGAGAGCGTGGTGCCACGCACGTCGAGGCCTACCGCGATCGCCTCACCTACCCGTTCGATGGCTTTGGCGGTCCATTCCGGATTCTCTAGTGCCGCGGTGCCGATGTTGACCCGTGCTGCACCCCATTCGAGTGCGCGATCCAGTGACGCATCGTCTCGAATACCGCCGGAAAGCTCAACCTTGAGATCCAGCTCGGTCGCGATGCGTTTGAGCACTGGACGGTTATCCCCACGCGAGAAAGCGGCATCCAAGTCAACCACGTGGATCCATTCCGCACCGGCCTCTTGCCAGCGCAAAGCCGCATCGAACGGGTCGCCGTGATCTGTTTCGGTGCCGGCTTCCCCTTGGGTCAGGCGCACCGCCTGCCCGTTGACGATGTCCACCGCAGGGAACAAAACAAGATCCCGGCGCTCGGTTAGTGGGTGCTCGGTTGGCGTGTGCCCAGTTGGCGTGTGCCCAGTTAGCGTGTGCTCGGTTGCTTTGTGATCAGTCATGGGGTTTTCTCGGGTCTCTCTCAACAGCTCAAGAAGTGAAATCTAGGAAGAAACGAAGCGATGATCTCGGAAGAAAGGTTCAAACCGTGGTGGCAGGTGGCGGGAACTCAGCGACCACATGGATCGCTTGGCCCTCCCTCACGGCGTCCTCGTTGCCTTTATCGTCTGTGTCCGGGCCTTTCTGCGCAACGGCCCACGCCGCAATCAAAAACATGAGAGCCAGCGCGCCACACACGATGACCCACACCCGCTTAACACCCTGTTGAGCGAGCGAATACGTGCCGCCAACCAGCAACCCGCCCAGGATCATCAACACAATCGGTGAGGGCATCAGAGCGTCTCCATCCAATTCTTAATCAACTGGGCGCCGGGCTCGCCAGATTTTTCCGGGTGGAACTGAACCGAACTCAACGGTCCGTTCTCAACTGCCGCGATGAACGGGCCACCGTGATCCGACCACGTGACCATCGGCGGTTTCATGAGCGGCTGGACGACGTCGAAATCCCAGCTCTGTACAGCGTAGGAGTGGACAAAGTAGAAACGTTCGTCTTCGATGCCGCGGAACAGCTGCGTGTCTTGCGGCGGAGTCACGCTGTTCCAACCCATGTGCGGAACCACATCGGCTGTGAGCCGCTCAACCACGCCAGGCCATTCGTCCAGGCCCGCCGTCCTGGTGCCGCCCTCCGTGCTTTCAGTGAACAGCACTTGGTGGCCCACGCAGATCCCCAGAACGGGTTTCCCACCCGCGATCCTGTAGCCGAGGTGACGAAGCAGCGAGCCCTTCTTGAGTGCCGCTATGACGCTGGCGAACGCACCGACACCGGGCAGCACCACGCCATCGGCGGTACGCAACTGATCGCTGTCCGCAGTCAACGAGACATCAGCGCCCACGTGTTCGAAGGCGCGCAGAACCGAGTGAACGTTACCCGCGCCGTGATCGACAACCGCGATATGCGGCCGGCGGCCCTGGGTCATAGCGCTCCCTTGGTGGACGGGATCGTGTTCCCCATCCGCTCGTCTGGTTCGATGGCTTCACGCAACGCGCGTGCAAGAGCCTTGAACTGGCATTCCACGATGTGATGAGGGTCGCGGCCACGCAGAACGTCGATGTGCAGGCAGATGCCTGCGTGGTAGGCGAAGGATTCGAAGACGTGGCGGGTCATCGAACCGGTGAAGTGCCCGCCGATGAGGTGGTACTGCTGGCCCTCAGGTTCGCCTTCATGGATCACATAAGGGCGGCCGGAGAGATCCACGATGCAGCGCGCAAGGGCCTCATCCAGTGGGATGGTTGCCTGCCCAAAGCGGGTGATGCCGCGCTTGTCACCGAGCGCTGTTTTGAACACTTCGCCGAGCGTGATCGCGGTGTCTTCGACAGTGTGGTGGACGTCGATGTCTGTGTCCCCATGCGCTGCGATAGTGATGTCCATGAGCGAGTGGCGCGCCAGCGAGGTCAACATGTGATCGTAGAACGGAACTGTTGTGGAGATGTCCGCTTGACCGGTTCCATCGAGTTTGATGGTGACTTTAACGGTGGATTCGGAGGTGATCCGTTCCATGGTGGCTTCACGGGTACCGATCAGCTGGGCGCTCATGGTGCTCGCTTTCTTCATGTGATGCGCAGACGCGCGTCTACGCATCTGCGTGGGGATTGTTCTGCCCTCATTCTATGAGGGTGCTGTTGCGGCGTCCTGGTGAGCCGGCCGCTTGCCGCGTGTTAGGCGCGTTCCATGTGATTGGCGCATCAGGGTCAGGAACGTTGTGGTTTCCTCTTCGGTTCCTGCGGTGACACGTAGCTTGCCGGGTAGCCCGTTGTTGCGGATGATGACTCCGCCTTCCAGGAGGTATTCGAAGACTGCGTTGGGGTCTTCGAAGTCGCCGAAGGTGACGAAGTTTGAGTCAGAAACTGTTGGTGTGAGCCCCATGCCTCTGAGCTCGGTCACGATGCGGTCGCGTTGCTCTTTGATCGCCTCGACGTTGGCTAGCAACGCGTCGGTGTGTTTGAGGGCTGCGAGTGCGGTGGCTTGGGTTACGGCGGAGAGGTGGTACGGAAGGCGTACGAGACGTAGGGCGTCTGATATTTCTGGTGCGGCCGCTAGGTAACCGAGCCGTGCGCCGGCGAGCCCGAACGCTTTGGACATGGTTCGGGAGACGATCAACCGTTGCCTGCCGTCAAGCAAGGTGAGGGCGGTCGAGTCTGGGTCGTGCGCGAATTCGGCGTAGGCCTCGTCAACGACGACGATGGTCTGGAACTCTTCGCCGGCCTCATAGACGGCGCGCACGACGTCGAGTTCGAGCCCGGTCCCGGTCGGGTTATTGGGCGAGCACAGGAACACGATGTTCGGTTTGTGTGTGCGGACTTGTTCTGCCGCGGATTCCGCGCTGAGACTGTAGTCCTCTGCGCGGTGGCCGGGAATGTATGTGGTGTCTGTTCCAGACGCCAACAGCGGGTACATCGAATAGGTGGGCGGGAAGCTCAACAGGGTTCGGCCTGGACCGCCGAAGGCTTGCAGGATCTGTTGCAGTACTTCGTTGGAGCCGTTAGCAGCCCACACGTTTTCTGGGGTGAGCCCGCGGCCGAGGTATTCGGCGAGTGCGGTGCGTAGCGCCGTGAATTCCCGATCTGGGTAGCGGTTGAGGCTGTGTGCGGCCTCGCGTACGGATGCGGCGATCTCATCGATCACGTCTTGCGGCAGCGGGTGAGTGTTTTCGTTGACGTTCAGCTGTACCGGAACGTCGATCTGTGGGGCGCCGTACGGGGAGAGCCCACGGAGATTATCCCTAAGTGGAAGTTGGTTGAGCCGTTGCATAGCATCCTGAGACATGGTTCAAGTCTAGGGATCGGCTAAGTGGCGTCTCGAATTAGGGTCGCCCTATTGCGCACCCACTCACGCTGTGGCCGGGTTAGTAGCTGACCGGGACAACGAGCTTCTGCCCCGGAACGAGCGCTCCATCAAAAGAGTTGTGCTTTTGGATCAGAGCCACCGTGTCGCGGACATCGCGTTCAGGTGCATAGTGCTCAGCTAGCTCCCACAAGGTATCTCCATGCGCAACGGTGACCTCAACCAAGCGATCCCCCTGCGCGGTCACCGGCTCACCCGTGGTTGCCTGAGCAGGCTGAAGCAAGGCCGAGAGCATCAAAAACACGCCAACGACCAAAGCCATAGTCGGCAGGCCGAAGAACACAAACCGCCCCCGTGAAGTCAAACGGATACGTTGACGTGATGCGTGCTCGCCATGAGCAGTGTTGAGAGTGCGCTCATCTGAATTGACGGTGCGTTCAGCAGTATTCGACATGACAACGGTGTCCACCATGACCATTCCTTCCGACATCGAACAGAACATACATTCGAACATCTCTTCGATACATTTCTAGCACACATCTTCGAATCGACTCAACGGTCTTCGTACATATCTTTGAATATGCGGCGAATCCATATAGGCTGTAACTACCGATGTGGACTGTCATTACAGTCAAGAACAACCCCCTGACACTTTGATGGGCATGGGTAGCGAACCAGGGATGGGAAACGAAGGATGGGAAACGAATGAGCACCGATACACCGTCGATGGACACCCAGCCCGCACGCCCTTCGAAACCGCTGACTTCGCGGCAACGCTCTGTGCTGAAGTGCATCGAGTCTTTCTTAGAGAATCAGGGGTATCCGCCCACGATGCGTGAGATCGGTGACGCAGTCGGGTTGAAATCGCTGTCTTCGGTGACACACCAACTGCAGCAGCTCAACAAGCTCGGTTGGATTCGCCGCGACCCCAAACTCCCCCGCGCGCTCGAGGTTCTCTATCCGTCCACCCTGGACGTGACCCAGAAGGACTCCACCACAGCTAGTGCGGCCGCACTCGGAGCAGCGACAGGCGCCGGCCTAGCGGAGGTCACACCAATGCCCGGTGCAGCCAAACTCCCAAACACCACAGACTCCGCCAGCACCGCACAATCCTCCAACATCACAGACTCGGCTAACATCACGCAGTTCAAGGCTCGCGGCGGTGAGGACTCGGCTGAGATCCCACTCGTCGGCCGTATCGCGGCAGGTGGACCGATCCTTGCTGAACAACACGTTGAAGACGTCGTGACCCTGCCACGTCAGCTTGTAGGGCACGGCGAACTGTTCATGCTCAAAGTCTCTGGAGACTCGATGATCGACGCCGCGATCTGCGATGGTGACTGGGTTGTGGTCCGTCGCCAAAACACCGCACAGAACGGCGAGATCGTCGCAGCACTGCTGGATGACGAAGCCACCGTGAAGACCTTCCGGCAACGCGACGGACACACGTGGTTACTGCCTCAGAACTCCCAATACGAACCCATCCTGGGCGACCACGCACAGATCATGGGACGCGTCGTATCCGTGTTGCGCTCCCTCTAAGCGCAGAGCCGCTCAGGCAACCCCTCTAAGCGCAGGGCCCGTATCGCCGCGCCATCTTCGTTACTGCCGCGTTACTTATTGGCTTCGCGCAGGCGTCCCAAAGCGCCGAGAACTGTATTCCGGTCAGTTGTGGTCCACAACGGTGGTAGCGCGCTGCGAAGATATGCACCATAGCGGCGGGTAGCCATCCGAGAATCCAGAATCGCGGCCACTCCCCTGTCCTCTGTGGAACGGATCAGACGGCCCACACCCTGCGCCAAACGGATCGCCGCGTGATGCGCCGAAACAGACATGAACCCATTCCCGCCGTGCTCATTCACGTCACGGGTCCTCGCGGTCATCAAAGGATCATCCGGGCGCGGGAACGGAATCCGATCAATCACCACCAAACGGCAATGCCGCCCCGGTACATCCACGCCCTGCCACAGCGTCATCGTCCCAAACAGACAGGTCTGCTCATCAGCTGAGAACTCCCGCACCAGCTCCGTCATTGACGCCTCGCCCTGCACCAAAATCGGCACATCCAGACGTTCACGGCACGCAGCGGCGGCGTCCTCAGCGGCTCGGCGTGAAGAAAACAGCGCCAACGCCGCACCGCCAGAGGCCTTGATCAAGTCCCCAAGCTCATCGATAGCTGCTTCAGAGACCCCGCGGCTTGGAGGCGGGAGATGCTGAGCCACATACAGCACGCCCTGCTTCTCGTATTCGAACGGCGAACCAACATCAACCGAATCCCACTTAGGAGCCTCCGGCCCCATCAACCCTAAACCGCCAGCAACCGGCTCGAAGGCTTCATCCACAGCAAGCGTGGCCGAGGTCAAAACCACGGTCCGGTCCGCGAACAAGCCATCCCGCATCTGCATCGCAACAGACAACGGGGCAACCATCAAAGACGCCGGTTCAGAATCATCCGGAACCACATAGCCGCGCCCCGGCTCGAAGCTGCCGGGCCGGGCCGCCCACACAACCTCGTCGCCCTGACCAGCGTTCAACAAACGTTCAGCCAGCTCAACAACCTGAGCCACCGCGGAACGCGCGGACTGCCAGGCGCCATCCGGAGCCGCATCGCCAGCCTCGCGTTTGGAATCCGCCATCACGACCTTCGCTGATTCGAAAACCTGCATCACAGCGGCACGTTGAGCCTCGGTCAAACCGCGCGGCTGAAGACCTGTCGGGATGTTCGTGACAGACTTCTCAAAAGCCTTAGCGGCATCAGATAACGCCTTCGACGCAACCTTGAGGTGCTTCTTAGCTCCCTGTGCCGCGTGCGTGATCGCGGTGTGGGTGAGCGGGCGCGTGTACGTGTTCGTGACCCGGTCCTGCAACTCGTGGGCCTCATCCACAATCACAACATCGAAATCCGGTAAAACCGGTAGCTGCTCAAACGCAGAAAAAGCGAGCATCGCGTGGTTAGTGACCACCACATCGGACTCAGCGGCCAACGCGCGGGCACGCTCCGTGAAACATTCCTCCGCCATAGGACAATGCTGGGTACCCAGACATTCAAGCGAGGACACCGAAGCCTGCCGCCACGCCCTATCCGAAACCGAAGGGATCAGCTCATCCCGGTCCCCCGTCTCGCTCTCTTCAGCCCACTTCCGGATGCGCATAATCTCCTGACCCAAAGGCGAAGTCGGGCCGTCCTCGGCCGCATTCGGGTCTGCCAGGGACGCATCGAAAAGCGAGCCCGCGTCCTCATCCTCCGGATACCCGCCAGAGAGCTTATATTTGCAGGCATAGTTGTTCCGCCCCTTGAGCAGGGTGACATCCACCGGCCGCGGAAGTTCATCTTCCAGAGCCTTCAGAAGCCGCGGAACATCGCGCCCCACAACCTGGGACTGCAACGCCAACGTTGCGGTGGCAACCACTACAGGTTTATCCGCCTCGATCGCGTGCCGGATCGCAGGAATCAAGTACGCCATCGACTTACCCGTGCCGGTCCCGGCCTGCACCAGCAGGTGCGTACCCGTGGACAGAGCGTGCGCAACCGCATGCGCCATCTCATGCTGACCATCGCGGCGCTGCCCACCCATCTTGTCCACCGCCGTGGTCAGCAGACGCTCAACCTCTTCAACGGCGGGCTCACCCGACTCAGTTGAAGCCTCCGATGCGACATCCGTTTCAGATGCAGCGGTGCTTTCTCGCTCGGACCCAGCCGAAACGTCCTGGCTCATTCGTTCGCCTCTTCGGACGCCTCGGCCTGGGCTTCATCGGCCGTGTGGGCTTGCGCATCGTTAGTCCGCGCGTACGGTGCAAGCGCATCAGCGAGATCGGGGCGGACTAGCGCGTGGATCCGTGTCCCGTCTTCGACGTGTTCAAGCTCGAGCAGCTCGGCGTCCTGACCGTGCAGGCGCGCCACCAGGTCGCCTTCGGTGTATGGGATCAAGGCGCGCACTTCGGTGTGCGGGCGCGGGATAGTGCGCGAGATCTTTTCTTTGAGCTCGTCGATGCCTTGGCCCGTGCGGGCAGAGACCACAACGTGGTCAGGATGGTTGCGGCGCAACTGAGCCAGCGTATGCGCGTCAGCGAGGTCCGCCTTGTTCAGCACGATGAGCTCAGGGCAGTCCGCCTCAATGTCCGCGAGCACCTCGTGCACCGCTTGGATCTGCGACATCGGGTCCGGGTGGGAGGCATCGACCACGTGAAGCAGCACGTCGGCATCAGCGGCTTCTTCCAAGGTTGAACGGAACGCCTCCACAAGGTGGGTTGGCAGGTTGCGCACGAAACCGACCGTGTCTGTGAGGGTGTAGCCGATGCCGTCAGGGGTCTGCGCTGAACGCACAGTCGGGTCCAGGGTAGCGAACAGAGCGTTCTCCACCAGGACCCCGGCGTCAGTCAGCCGGTTGAGTAGCGAGGACTTGCCGGCGTTGGTGTACCCGACGATGGCCACAGACGGCACCGAGTGACGCTTGCGGTTGGCGCGCTTGGCTTCGCGTGCCGGCTTCATCGCTTTGATTTCGCGGCGTAGCTTGGCCATGCGGTTGCGAATGCGGCGGCGATCCAGCTCGATCTTCGTTTCACCCGGGCCACGCGAACCAATCCCGGCACCACCGGCGACCTGGCCGCCGGCCTGCCGCGACATCGATTCACCCCAGCCGCGAAGCCGCGGCAAGAGGTATTCGAGCTGAGCCAACTCGACTTGGGCTTTACCTTCGCGGGACTTAGCGTGCTGAGCGAAAATATCCAGGATCAGAGCGGTACGGTCGATGACCTTGACCTTGATGACGTCTTCGAGGCCACGGCGTTGAGAGGGCGCGAGCTCACTGTCCACGATCACGGTGTCCGCACCGACCGCCGTCACAATGTCACGCAACTCGGTGGCCTTACCCGAACCAAAATACGTTCCCGGGTCTGGCTTCACGCGGCGCTGGATCACGCCGTCTAGGACCTCCGAGCCGGCGGTCTCAGCGAGCGCAGCGAGCTCACGGAGCGAGTTTTCGGCTTGTTCCGCGGTGCCGTCTGACCACAGACCGGCCAACACGACGCGTTCGAGACGAAGCTGACGGTATTCGACCTCGGAGATGTCTTCAAGTTCTGTCGAGAGGCCCTGGACGCGGCGGGTAGCGCGGCGTTCCTCAAGGTCTTGCTGCAGACCATCGAAACGCGAATGTTCAGCCTGGCCTGTATCGAGTGCTTGAGCCTGACCGAACTGCAAGAAAGAGCCACGTTGGCGAGGGCCACCCGGCTCCCCTGCTTTATCCTCCGCGTGTTCATCCGCCGCGTGGTTCCCTGCGCCTTCCACAGTGTGGAGCGCTTCAGTCCCTGCCGGTGCAGCGTTGCTTTTCTCGGCATCGCGACGCCCCGCAAGAATCTCACGTTCACGGTCAGCGGCGAGGATCCGCTGGATCGTCGCTTGGATCTCGCGTTCATGCTCCAGTGTGCTCTTGTGTGGAGTTCCCTCGCGTGAAGGTTGATACTGTGAAGGCCGCTGCTGTGAAGGCGGGTGGGGGTCGGTGTTGCGGTGCTCGGTCATGGTCTCCTGACATTGCGTGGTCCCGCGGCCTGCGGGCTCCCCACCATTCTAAGCTGTAGCGGGCTCAGCTAGACCGTAGCGCCGGTGTCGTCGCGACCCTGCCGTAGCGCCCGTACCATAGAGACTGTGCCATAGAGACCGTGCCGCAGCGACCCATCTGCGGCCCTGTGCCTCGGTTAGGCTTGTGTTCCATGGCCGAGCATTACTTCACAGCGGAACCGGTGACTCCCGAGGCACGCAAGCGCATCACGGTTTCGCTGGCTGACCGCGAGCTTGACGTTCATACCGCTTCGGGCATTTTCAGCCCCGCCGGTGTGGATAAGGGAACCCAGATTTTGCTGGATGAAGCTCCTAGCCCGCGGGCCCACGGAACGATGCTCGACATCGGGTGCGGTTGGGGACCCATCTTGCTCACGCTCGCGCTGACTTCTCCACAGGCGGAGGTGTGGGGTGTCGATGTCAACGAACGCGCGATGGATCTGGCCCGTCTCAACGCGGCCGATGCCGGCGCTCGCAACGTCACGGTGTGCACACCGGAGGCGGTGCCGGCCGATGTAAGTTTCGACCTCATCTGGTCCAACCCACCGATCCGCGTGGGTAAGCAGGTCCTCCACGAGATCCTCATGACGTGGCTTCCGCGCCTCAACCCGGGCGGCGAGGCGTATCTTGTGGTCCAGAAAAACCTCGGCTCAGATTCCCTACAGAAATGGCTCGCCGAAAACCTGCCGGGAGAGTGGAGCGTTGAACGCTACGCGAGAAAGAAAGAGTTCCGGATTCTGCGCGTGGCCCGCCCGGCTTGAACCGCGAGCTCGGCTTTATGAGGCTAACGCAGCTGATTGGGGCTAGCGCAGCTGGATCTTCGCGATGACGCGCGCAGGCCCCGTTGCCTGCGCTGTTCCGGAAGCGTTCGATGCGGACCCCGGCTCAAGCCGGACCCCCACGAGCGCTGATGGCTGGTTCACCGCCCAGCCTTCCGCGATGTCCCTACCGGAGCCTGCCCAGTACTGGAACGCAACCGATCCCGCGACCGCGGCAGCCACACTCGAACCGTATTCGCGCGAAAGCCGCCTCCCTGCCATACTGATGCTGGCAGTGTCGCCGCTGTTGCCTGCTAACGCATCGTGCGCATGATAGAAACGCATCGACACCGCAGCGATACCGCGATCGACCAGCGGATCATGCGGAACCACAAAGTTCGTCGACGAACGCTCAAGCACCTCGGAATCCAACTGCGGGCCGCGCCCATCCAAACGTAGCCGGTCAAGCTCGGACACATCCGCGAGCGCAACCACCGAAACCGGAGCGCCAACGGTCATCGTGAGGCACGGACGGGCCACCGGTACACCCTCAGCCTGGACCGTGCCGTCACTGGCTTCTGCTTGGGCCTGCTGCGGGAATGCGAACGACCACCGCACCCCAGCGACCTTATAGTTACCCCGCGAACGCGAGACCACGTATTCCTCACCCGAACCGAATTCGAGCCGCGTGCCCGCGCCCAACTGACCAGCCTCATCGAGGTAGGCGGCCACCGCTAGTGCCGCATCGGGCTCTAGCTCAGGAACCGGGGCCCCTGATGCCCCCGTCAGAACGCAGTGCCATGCGCCAGTATTAGCTCCTACGCTGTCCCCTTGTTGAGACACCGTGATCACGCCTGCCGCACCGAGCCCAGCGGAGCCGTCGCACAGCCACTGGGCTTCGGCTTCGCTCACGGTCGCTGCCGTGCTGATCAGAAACGGGACAGCGCCCGCGGTGACGCGGGCAAAACTCGCACCGGCAAGGCTCACCGGGACGTCATTCGAGAGCGGATCGACCATGACCCCAGCCTACCGAGAGTCGTCCCGCGTCCGCGGGAACCTAGAGAGCCTCCGGGATGGCTTCGGCAACGAATGCCCGGGCGATCTCGCGCGCGCCGGCGCCGGCATCGTAATGCTTGACACGCGGATCAGCACGGAACCATGTTCTCTGCCGCTTGGCGAACTGCCGCGTGGCGATGTGGGTGCTCTCGATCGCTTCGTCCTGGCTCATCTGACCATCGAGCACGGCGAGCGCTTGTTTATACCCAATAGCCGCCGATGCGGTCCGGCCTTCCCGCAGGCCGTGCGTGATGAGCTCGCGGACCTCATCCAG
Source organism: Arthrobacter sp. HMSC08H08 (assembly GCF_001807575.1). Lineage (NCBI taxonomy): Bacteria > Bacillati > Actinomycetota > Actinomycetes > Micrococcales > Micrococcaceae > Arthrobacter > Arthrobacter sp. HMSC08H08. Next base: position 127,107 of record NZ_KV789382.1, on the reverse strand, counting down.
CAAGCCTGCTTGATACATCCGGTGGACCCGCTGCAAGAGGGCCTCGTTGAGGACAGCCGGGTCAAGGTCAAGCCCCACCTGGACGGCGGGCTGGTGATAGATGCGTTGCGGCATGAACGAGGTGAATGTGCGGCCGCTGATGCGGTGGACCTCAAGCGCGCGGATCATGCGGCGCACGTCAGTGATTTTCTCAGCACTCGCAGGATCGACTGCACGCAGAACCTCACGGACCTCCTCGACGCTACGCGCACCAGCCCACGCCTCGATTTCGGCGCGGACCTCCGGATCGGTGGGCGGGAACTCGATCTCATCTAAAACCGCGCGCACATATAGCCCAGAACCACCTACCAGCACAGCGGTCCTCCCGCGCGCCTGGATCTCAGCGATCGCATCGCGGGCTTGCTGTTGGAACACCGCAACCGAGGCCTCCTCGGTCACATCCATGATGTCGAGCAGATGGTGTTCGATCCCCTGCCGCTGCGCCACAGGAAGCTTGGCTGTACCGATGTCCATGCCGCGATAGAACTGCAGCGCATCCGTGTTGACCACTTCTCCATCGAGCATGTGGCACAGATCAAGGGCGAGCTCGGATTTACCGGTGCCGGTCGGGCCGACCACCGCGATCACAGGGTTCGGGTTCACTGTAGTGCGGTTGTCTACGCTTGCGGGCGCAGGCTCGGCATGCCGAGCGAAACACCCTTGCCGCTCGCGCTACCGCCTGGCGAGCACGAATCTGCTTGTGCGCGCTCCCACGCGTCCCCGGAGCGGGTACGGCGAACACTGTACTGCTCCAGGGTTGGGTCAGCGAGCAAGTGGAAGGATCCAGCGTGAGTGATCGGCACGGTCACGGCATCGCCTGGGCGAGGGGTTTGACCGCCTTCCGGAACAGAGAAGTGCACGAGCCGCTGGTCTTGGGCGCGTCCCGCAAGCCGGCCCGTCTCTTCGGCTTTGCGGCCCTTTTCGTCAGCGACGATCAGCTCAACCGTGGTGCCGAGCAGCTTCTGATTTTCTTCGGCAGAAATACGGTCCTGGAGTGCAACGAGGCGCTCGAAACGTTCCTGCACCACGTCTTTAGGGACCTGGTTTTCGTATTCGGCCGCCGGGGTTCCCGGCCGCGGCGAATACTGGAACGTGAACGCCTGATGGAAACGGGACTGCTCAACAACCCGCATGGTCTCTTCGAAGTCCTCGTCGGTTTCACCCGGGAAACCGACGATGATGTCGGTGGTGATCGCCGCGTGCGGCATACGCTCGCGCACCTTCTCCAGGATCCCGAGGAACTTCTTGGAACGATACGAGCGCCGCATATCCTTCAGGACCTTGTCCGAACCGGACTGCAACGGCATGTGAAGCTGCGGCATGACGTTCGGGGTTTCAGCCATCGCCTCAATCACATCGTCAGTGAACATCGCAGGGTGTGGCGAGGTGAAACGGACCCTTTCGAGGCCTTCGATCTCACCGCATGCCCGCAACAGTTTGGAGAACGCCTGGCGGTCACCGAATTCAACGCCGTAAGAGTTCACGTTCTGACCCAGCAGGGTCACCTCGATCGCGCCGTCATCAACCAGCGCCTGGACTTCGGCGAGGATCTCCCCCGGGCGGCGGTCCTTCTCTTTACCGCGCAAGGACGGCACGATGCAGAACGTGCACGTGTTGTTACATCCCACCGAGATCGAAACCCAGCCCGCGGAATGCGACTCCCGCTTAGCCGGTAGAGTGGATGGGAAAACCTCGAGCGCTTCAAGGATCTCAACCTGGGCTTCTTTGTTATGGCGCGCCCGCTCGAGCAGCACCGGCAAGGAGCCGACGTTGTGGGTTCCGAACACCACATCGACCCACGGGGCACGCTTGACGATGGTGTCACGGTCCTTCTGTGCAAGACACCCGCCCACAGCGATCTGCAGATCAGGGTTCTCATCTTTCGCGGCCTTGAGCATACCGAGGTGGCCATAGAGCTTATTATCCGCGTTTTCACGTACCGCGCACGTGTTAAACACAACGACGTCGGCATCACCCTCATCTGTGCCGGGCTCAACCGGAACCATGCCTGCGGTTTCAAGCAGGCCCGCGATCCGTTCGGAATCGTGGACGTTCATCTGGCACCCGAACGTGTTGACCTGGTAGGTGCGCGCCGTGTGTTGCGCACCGTCAGTGTGGTGTTCGGTTGCTGAGTTTGAAGCAGTCATTGGGGTTGAAGTCACCCGTCTAGTCTAACGAGCGGGGCACGTAACATGGTGAGTCGGTAACCGTGGGCTGTTTCGGTACCTGTGGCTGTTGAAAAGGAGGAACGTCTGTGCAGGCTGTGAGTGCGGAAGCGTTGGCTGGTTGTTTTGTGAATGCGACGCGCCGGGGATGCTGGCCGTTCCGGTAACTCGGTTGCGACCCTGATCCACGAGGACTTCCATTGTAACGAGTACGCGCGGCGGCTACCGACCCCGATGGTGGGCGCACTCGACCCTGAACTGTTCAGGCCCCAGCGAGTTGAGGCCCTACAGCAACGGTGCATTGGTTTCATGCGCCGAATCATCGGCTAACACCCTGGTGCAGATTGGCGCGCTGCGGCTGGTTCGGTGGTTGCTGCGAATGGGCCCTTCTAGCCGCGTTCGCCGCTGTCGTGGCGTTGCATCGCGGCACGGGTCGCAGCCATGCACATGCCGGGCGCGTAGCCTTTCCGCTGGAGGTGGCTCACGATGCGGCGCATGACTTTCTCGCGTTCCTTACGGTCTGGCCCGTAGCGGTCTGGCGGGAGGTCGCTGTGTCCCAGGCGTTTGAGTGCAAGCTGTTCTGCTTGGGCTCGAAGGTCGTCACCGTCGAGCTGTTCAAGGGCCGCGGCGATGTGTTCTTCGCCGATCCCCTTGCGCCGCAGCTCTTGGGATAGGCGTGCTGATGCGTAACCTTTCGACCTGTTGCGGGATTCAACCCACGCGTGCGCGAACGCTTCATCATCGATCAGGCCGACTTCCTCGAAACGGTCCATGACGTGTGCGATGGCGTCATCTGGAAGCTCCTTGCGCCGGAGGTTCTCTTCGATTTCATACCGTGAACGAGCCCGTGTTGAAAGCAAGCGCAACGCCGTCTCCCGGCACAGGCGTTCAGCCTGCTCGCTGGTCAATTCTTCGGCTGGTTCAGAGGTTTCCTCGTTGCTAGGGGGCTCGCCACCGGGTGCGTTGAGAGTCTCCCCTGCTTCGATGAGCTCGAGCACGTCATCCGGCAGGTCACCGAGCATCCACTCTGGAACCTCGGCGTCCGTGTTGAGCCATTCCGGCACCGGAGCCTCGGCCGTTCCCGCGTTGATGTTCGCAGCTGCCCCGTTGGCGTATTTGGTGCTTGGCTCGTCTTCGTCGCTCTGTGTTCGGCCGAATGCGGGTGCCGAGCCGCCGGTCAGTGGCTGGTGTTCGCGTTCGCGGCGCTGTTCACGCAACGCTTTGAGTTGCCGTTGCAGCTGCTGGATCGACGCCGGCTTAGCTTTGCGCTTCTTTGAGCGGGCGGATTTCCCCAACGTCGAGCGGTTGTCCGAGCGAGTGGGCTTGGCGTCCACGTCGCTGTCTGCAGGTTGGCTGAGTGAGCTTGCCGGCACCAGGCCCAAAAGGTTTTGGAGGCGCTGGCGCTCGGCAAGCTTTTCGTCACTCAGTCCGGCAGGATTCTCTCCTGAGTTCCCGGACGTATCCGGGGAGTGGCTCATGCTTTAGGAACAGCCTTCAGGTTGGCTTCGTTCTCAGCTTCCGGGTCCTCGTCAATGCCCAGCTTGATGCGGATCTGACGTTCCAGCTCATCGGCTAGATCCGGGTTGTCCTTCAAGAAGCGGCGTGCGTTCTCTTTACCCTGGCCCAGCTGATCGCCGTCATAGGTGTACCAGGCACCGGACTTCTTGACCAGGCTGTTCTCGACACCCATGTCCAGCAGTCCACCCTCACGGGAAATACCTTCACCATAGAGGATGTCAAACTCTGCCTGCTTGAACGGCGGAGCCATCTTGTTCTTCACGATCTTGGCACGTGTGCGGTTACCCACCGGGTTAGCGCCGTCCTTGAGGGTTTCGATGCGGCGAACATCAACACGGACCGAAGCATAGAACTTCAGCGCTTTACCACCCGTGGTGGTTTCTGGGGAACCGAAGAAGACACCGATCTTTTCACGCAGCTGGTTAATGAAGATCGCGGTCGTCTTGGTCTGAGCGAGGCGGCCGGTGATCTTACGCAGCGCCTGGGACATCAAGCGTGCCTGCAAACCAACGTGGGAGTCACCCATCTCACCTTCGATTTCCGCACGCGGAACAAGTGCCGCAACCGAGTCGATCACCACGATGTCGATCGTGCCCGAGGAGACGAGCATGTCCATGATCTCCAGGGCCTGCTCACCCGTGTCCGGTTGTGCAACCAGGAGAGCGTCCGTGTCCACACCGATCTTGGCGGCGTAAACCGGGTCAAGTGCGTGCTCCGCGTCAATGAACGCGGCGATCCCGCCGTTGCGCTGCGCGTTAGCAACCGCGTGAAGCGCGACAGTGGTTTTACCGGAGGATTCCGGGCCGTAGATCTCCACGACGCGGCCGCGCGGCAAACCACCAATGCCAAGTGCGGCGTCGAGGGCGATCGAGCTGGTCGAGATCGTCTCAATCGGTGCCTTGGTCTCATCACCCAGGCGCATCACCGCGCCCTTACCGAACTGCCGGTCAATTTGGGCGAGAGCCTGGTTCAGTGCCTTCTCGCGGTCCTGTGCTGCCATCTGAAGTCCTCTCGGATCTGTGTGTCACTGCCCGGGGCCGCCCGGGTAGCAACTGTGTGCTTGGGAAGCTCAATGCTTGTAGTTGGGAAGCTAGTTATTCGTTGTGTAACTGTTTTTAGCCTAGGACGGGGGTCTGACAGTTTGTTCCTGACAGGCCCGCAATGTGCACAACTTCCGCCCATGTTCCGGCTGTGGATACCGTGAATAAGGATAACGTACTTCGAACACACATTCGAATACATTGAAGCGTGTCACTGACTCATGGCTTTCGCGTGAGAGGATCCTGGTATGCGTTTGAGCGATTTCCACCGGATGGTTACAGAAGAGTTCGGCGAGGCGGCCGGTGAGCACCTCATGCTCACGATGACCCTGACCGAATGCGACGGACTCACCGCCGCTGACGCCCTCGAGGCCGGCTTCGAACCGAAGGCCGTATGGCTTGCTCTGTGTCGCGCCAAGGATGTTCCCGAATCCCGCTGGTTGGGGCGCGATCTCCCCTTACGCGACACGCCCTGGGACGGCTAAGAAATCGGAACAGCTAACAAGCCAGAGAAGCTAACACTGGAGTGGTCAGTTCCGAACAACCAACAAACAGGTGAGGGCGGATCCGCAATGGATCCGCCCTCACCCGTGAATGTAAGTAGTGCTTAGGCCGAGGCACCTAGGCAGAATTAACCCTTTAGGCAGAAGTAACGGTGCCGAAGTCTTCTGGCAGGGCGTCTGGAACGGACACGCCGCCGTGTTCGTAGAACTCTGCAGGGATAGTGTCTGGCACCGAGCTGCCGTCGATCAGGCCCTCCATGAGCGCGATGCGCTGCGTGACTTCACGCAATACAACGGCGAGCGGAACTTCAAGTGCGGCCGCGATCGATGCTAGAAGCTCACTCGAGGCTTCCTTCTGGCCACGCTCTACCTCGGAGAGGTAACCGAGCGATACACGAGCCAAGTGGGATACTTCGCGGAGGGTACGGCCCTGCTGCTGGCGGATCTGGCGAAGAACCTCGCCAATCTCTTGTCGCAGGACAACGGGGCGGCGAACTGCCTCAGTCTTTTTGGAAGGGTTGTCTTCCACGCCCGCCCAGCGGGTAATTCCGTTTACGTGGGTGGGCTGTCGGTTCATTGAAATCTCGCTTCTCCTTGCGGTTTGCATATCTTCAGCCATCTGAACTGTTCTTGAACCGCTTGCGTGGTGTGCTTGCGTGAACTACTCGTGTGAACTGCTCGAAAGAAGATCGGACATTAAGCGTAACCAGGTTCAGACCCTGTTTGTTCCCAAACGGCCTAATCATCAGGAAGTTGTCAGGAAGCAGCGAGGATACGTTCACCTTGCGCCAGCACGGCATCCACGGTCGCGTTCCGCACCGCTGCGCGGTCCCCCTCCAGCTGCAGCAGCTCATGCCCCTGAGCTTGAATCTCGGACCCGGCCTCGTTGAGAACCGCCCAACCGATATACACCGTCCCGGCCGGATGCCCTCCGTGGGGTTCAGGCCCTGCCACACCCGTGGTGGATACCCCGATGCGCGCCCCGCAGGCTCGTGCGGCACCCACCGCCATCTGCTCAGCGACCTCCGGGTGCACCGGGCCATGACGCTCCAAAAGGCCCGCATCCACACCCAAAACGTCGCGTTTGACACTCACCTGATAAGCGACCACCCCGCCCTGCAACACGGCGGAGGCACCCGGGACATCGGCGATGCGGCTGGCAACCAAACCAGCCGTCAGCGACTCCCCCGTAGCGATGCTCAGTCCGGCGCGCCCAAGCCCGCGCACCAGCGTTGTTGCGTCCCGCATCGTAGTCACCTTCCTCGCTGATCCACGCGCACGCTGTGACCACTACCGTTCACGGTTCTTATACAGCGCGGCGGCCTGGCGCACGTAGTCGATCGCGGACCACAGCGTCAATGCGGCGGCAATCAGCATGATCAGGAAACCGGCCCACCACACACCGTGCACAAAATGGGCGGTCGGCAACAGCAGGATGAACGTGCCCAGCATTTGCGCGACCGTCTTAATCTTCCCGCCCGGGCTCGCCGCGATCACACCGTATTTGATGACCCAGAACCGCATCACGGTCACACCGATCTCGCGCACCAGGATGATCGCGGTGATCCACCATGTCAGATCCCCCAGCACGCTCAAGCTGATGAGCGAAACCGCCATGAGCAGCTTGTCCGCGATCGGGTCGGCGATCTTGCCGAAATCCGTCACAAGGTTCAGGCTGCGCGCAAGCGCACCGTCAAGCCAGTCGGTGAGGGTCGCGACCACGAACACCGCGACCGCCCACCAACGCCACGCGCCATAGTTCGCGGCATCCAGGATGATGAACACCACGAATACAGGGATCAGCAGAATCCGCATCCCGGTCAGGATGTTCGCGATGTTCCAGCTCGAAGCCTGCCCCGCGTGTGGGCCTGCCCCGGTTACCGGCCTGTCAGCGACCATGCGTCTTCGGACTCCTCGTCGTCATCGTCGTGCCACGTGTCCCCAGCGTATCCGCCGCCGGCACCGCCTGCACCTGCGGCAGCCCCTGCGCTCGATGCGGTGTTCTCCCCCGCCTCGCTCGCTTCAGTTGGTGCATGGTTATAGGCGGCTTCATCGGCTAGCGCCTGTTGCTGGGCATCCGGGGTCTCCGGCGCCGGTGTTCCGTTGATCGCGGCCACTACCTGCGGAAGGTCCTCAGGTTTGACCAGCACATCGCGGGCCTTGGAGCCTTCGGATGGGCCGACCACGCCGCGGGACTCCATGAGGTCCATGAGCCTACCGGCCTTCGCGAACCCGATGCGCAACTTACGCTGCAGCATCGAGGTCGAACCGAACTGCGAGGTCACCACGAGCTCGACAGCGCGCAGCAAGTCTTCGAGGTCATCACCGATGTCCGCGTCGATCTCACGCTTCTGGGTCTCCGGGACCACATCCTCGCGGTAGTGCGCGCTCAGCTGGCCCTTGACATGCTCAACGACCCTGTGGATCTCGGACTCTGTAACCCACGCGCCCTGGACACGAATCGGCTTGGACTTACCCATCGGCAAGAACAGAGCGTCACCCTGGCCCAGCAGCTTCTCTGCACCCGGCTGATCCAACACCACACGGGAGTCGGTGACCGAGGAGGTAGCGAACGCCATACGCGAAGGCACGTTCGCCTTGATGAGGCCCGTGACAACATCCACCGACGGACGCTGGGTCGCCAACACGAGGTGGATACCCGCGGCACGAGCGAGCTGGGTGATACGCACAATCGAATCTTCAACATCGCGCGGGGCCACCATCATGAGGTCAGCGAGCTCATCGACAATCACCAACAGGTACGGATACGGCTTAATGACCCGCTTAGAACCGGCAGGCGGAGTCACCTTGCCTGCACGCACCGCCTTATTGAAGTCATCGACGTGTTTGAAACCGAAGTTCGCTAGATCGTCGTAACGGGTGTCCATCTCCTTCACAACCCACTGCAACGCCTCAGCAGCCTTCTTAGGGTTCGTGATAATCGGGGTGATCAGGTGCGGAACACCCTCATACGCGGTGAGCTCAACACGTTTAGGGTCAACCAGCACAAGCCGGACATCATCCGGGGTTGCCCGCATGAGCAAGGACACGATGAGCGAGTTGATGAACGAGGACTTACCAGCACCGGTGGCACCTGCCACGAGCATGTGAGGCATCTTCGCCATGTTCGCTACAACGAACCCGCCCTCAACATCCTTACCCACGCCCATGACCATCGGGTGATCAGTGCGGCGGGCCGCGTTGGAACGCAAAACATCGCCCAGGGATACGACTTCCTTATCCGTGTTCGGGATCTCAATACCGATCGCGGACTTACCCGGGATCGGCGAGAGGATGCGCACATCCGAGGAAGCCACGGCATAGGAGATGTTCTTCGACAGGTTCGTGACGCGCTCAACCTTGGTGCCCGGGGCGAGTTCGATCTCGTAGCGGGTCACAGTCGGGCCACGCGAGAAGCCCGTGACTTCAGCGTCAACCTTGAATTCGCGCAAGGTTTCCTGCAGCGCACGCACAACCTTGTCGTTGGCCTCAGACCGTTCCTTGGCCGGCGGGCCAGCCGGCAGGTATTCGCTCGGTGGCAGCGTGTACGCGACGTCCCCGGAGAGCTCGAGCTGTTCGGTGCGCTGCGGCAACGGCTCAGGCATGGGCCTCTCAGGCCGCGCAGTCGGTGCAACACCCGCACCTGCCGCTGGGGCACCGGTCATGTCGATGGCTTGCGTGCGCACGTCTGCATCGCCGCGGTTGATCACCGTGGTTGCGTCAGGATCAGCGTTCGCCGCATCGTGGTTCGCGGTGTTGTTCTCCTCGGAAGGGGTTCCTGCCCCGCCGTGCTCCTCAACGTTATAGACACCGGCATCACGCATGAGCTTGGCGCGGCGCCTTTCATCCCGGGTAGGGCGACGCACGCCGGGAGGCGGGGTGATCGCCTCGGTCGCATCCGCCGAGCCGCCACTTGCCGCATCGGCTCCAGCGCCATCGGTTTCAGCGCCGTCGTGGATCACGGGGCTTTCGTAGGCCTCGCTCGAGTTTCCAGGCTCAAGTGCCTCCGCATCGGCCTCGGCGTCTTTCTTACGCCCGAACAAAGACCTGCGGGACTTCTTGGTCTTGCCAGTCTGCTTATTCTTCTCTTTTTCGCGGCGTTCAGCATCGTAGAGATACGACTGATCGTGGCCGTCGCGGTCCCCACTCACATCATGTTCAGGGTCTTCATGACCGATCATGAGCAGCCGGTAGAGCCCCACAATCCGTTCAGGGACCTTCTTCACCGGGGTTCCCGTGATGATCAGCAGCGATAAGATGCCCACGAGGCACAAAACGACGACCGCGCCGCCCTCGGTGAGTAGCGCCGCGAGCGGTTCACCAACGAACCAGCCGACCCATCCCCCGCCAGCCCACAACATCTCGAACGGGCCATCAAGCTCCGGGCGGCCCGTCGTAACGTGAGCGATACCAGCGCCGGTGATCAGCGCGAGCAGGAAGCCGATGCTGATGCGGCCGTTGACCGAGTGGTCGGTTGGGCGGCGGAACAACCGGATCGCGGAGATGAACAAAACTACCGGCAGGGCGACCGCCATGACGCCGAAAAGCCCACCAACAGCGGCGTGGGTGTAGGTACCGAAAACAGGTACGGAACGCAGCCCCCACCATTCAACGAGCGCAACAATCAGCGCGAGTACCAGCCACGTGAGGGCTTTGCCGTCGCGCCGCGTCCCTGGCTCCAGTTGCACGGGTTCACCGAGCTGACGGACACCAGCGCCGATGATCCCGCCGAGGCTGGACCAGGCACGTTGGATGGCACGGAGCGGCGCGGGGATCTCACTGGATTCCGCGTTCAATTCCGTGGTTTCTTTGCTACCGGAGCGCTTGCTTCTGCTCTTTGAAGACGAGGAAGAACGCTGCGATCCGGGGGAAGTACGGGTCGCCATAGATTCCAGGATACGCCGCAGGCGCTATAAGAGAGGCAACCGACACCGTTACCGGCCTAAGCAGCGCCTATACTTCGACGACCACGGGCACGATCATCGGACGGCGGCGTAGCTTACGCCCAACCCAGGAACCGATCACACGCCGCACGACCTGCTGCAGCTGATGCTGGGTGTGATCCGGCTTATCCCGCATCGCTTCTTCCAGCGCGGATGCAATCTTCGGTTTGATGACCTCGAACGTTTTCGCGGTCTCAGCAACACCGCGGACCACGATGTCTGGGCCCTGGATGATCTTCTGGGTCTTACGGTCCACAACGCTGATGACGGAGACGAAGCCTTCCTTGGACAAGACCATGCGGTCCTTGAGGTCGTCTTCGGTGACCATGCCCACGTGCGTCCCGTCCACATACACGTAGCTGACATCAAGCTGACCCGTGATGCTTGGAACGCCATCGGTAATGTCAACAACCGTTCCGTTGTTCGCTAGCAACAGGTTCTCGACCGGGACACCCGTGGCGTGAGCGAGTTTCGCGTTAGCGAGCTGATGCTTCGGCTCGCCGTGGACTGGCATCACGTGGCGCGGCTGAACCACGTTGTAGACCGTCAGGAGTTCACCGGCGTAGGCGTGGCCGGATACGTGCACATTCGCGTTGCCTTTGTGGATCACGTTGATCCCGCGATACTGCAAAGCGTTCATGAGGCGGAAGACCGAAGTCTCGTTACCTGGGATCAAAGAGGACGCGAGGATCACGGTGTCCCCGGAGTCCAGTGAGATCTTGTGATCCCCGCTGGCCATGCGGGACAGCGCCGCCATCGGTTCGCCCTGGGAACCGGTGCACATCAGCACGATCTGGTGGTCCGGGATCTTATCCACGTTCTTGAAATCGACTAGCATCCCTTCGGGGATATCGAGGTATCCCAGCTTGGATGCGATCGTCATGTTCCGCACCATCGAACGCCCCACCAGGCACAGCTTGCGGCCGGCCTTCGCGGCGGCGTTGATAACCTGCTGGACGCGGTGCACGTGCGATGCGAAAGAGGCGACGATCACGCGCTGATCGGCTTTGGCGATCGCGTCGTCCAGGACGGGCTGGATGTTGCGTTCAGTCGGCGTGTGGCCCGGGACTTCCGCGTTGGTTGAATCAGGGACCATGAGGTCCACACCCTCTTCACCCCAACGTCCGAAGGCCCGCAGGTCAGTCACACGCCCATCGAGCGGCAACGGGTCCATCTTGAAGTCACCGGTCTGGAACACGTTACCGGCCTTGGTACGCACCAGCACCGCCATCGAATCCGGAATCGAGTGGTTCACGGCCGCGAACTCGACCTCGAAAGGCCCGAACTGCTCGACATCGCCCTCACGGATCTGCAACGTGAACGGTTTGATGCGGTGTTCCTGCAGCTTCGCTTCAACGAGTGCGAGCGTGAGCTGCGAAGCCACCAACGGGATGTCTTGCTTGAGGCGCAACAGGTACGGGACAGCACCGATGTGGTCTTCGTGGCCGTGAGTGATGACCACGGCGACCACGTCGTCGAGACGGTCCTCGATATGGGACATGTCAGGCAGGATCAGATCCACACCTGGCTGTTCTTCTTCCGGGAAGAGCACCCCACAGTCAACGATGAGTAGCTTGCCGTCCATTTCATAGACGGTCATGTTACGACCCACTTCGCCAACCCCACCGAGTGGGTAGACGCGAAGTGTTCCCTTAGGTAGTTGAGGCGGTGCTGAGACCTTCCGGTCGACGTCGAACGCGATGGTCGGTGTGTCAGTCATCCTGTTGATAAGCCTTTCTATAGATGTAGACCGCCCTCCGCGAGGTCTGCGAGTACGGGGGCGAGCTCAGCATCCGTAGGCTCCACGAGTGGGAGGCGGACGTGAGCGCTCGGCAGGACACCCTGCCGCTGAAGAACTGTTTTCGATGCCACGGCTCCTTGGAGATGGCTCATGATGCCACGCTGGAGCGGGTCGATGTCCGCGTGGGCTTTGCGTGCGGTCGCAAGATCACCGTTGGCGACCGCGTCGATCATGGTGCGGTATTGCGCAGCCGCGATGTGCGCGGTCACGGACACAAGCCCGATCGCACCGATCGCCAGCAACGGCAACGTCAGCCCGTCTTCACCCGAGTAGATGTCAAGGTCGGTGCGGGCGATGACCTTGGTGGTCTCCATGAGGTCGCCCTTGGCGTCTTTGAGGGCCACGATGTTGGGGTGCTTGGCCAGCGCTACGATCGTTTCGGTCTCGATGGGTTTCACGGAGCGGCCTGGGATGTCATAGAGCATCACGGGTAGGTCTACCGCATCGGCGATGGCTTCGAAGTGGGCTTGGATGCCTGCCTGGGATGGCTTGTTGTAGTACGGGGTCACCAGCAGCAGCCCGTCAACGCCGACCTCTTTCGCCATGCGGGAGAGGTTGATCGAGTGGCGGGTGTCGTTGGTTCCGGTGCCCGCCACGACAGCGGCGCGGTCCCCGACTTCCTCGACGACTGCCTTGAACATTTCGACGTTCTCTTCGTCAGTCAATGTCGAGGTTTCGCCCGTGGTGCCGGTCACGACCAGCCCGTCACAGCCGTCGTCAACAAGCTTTCGGGCCAGGGCGCGCGCGGCGTCAAGGTCGAGCTCACCGGTGGCCTTGAAGGGCGTCACCATTGCGGTCAGCAGTGTTCCGAAGCGTGGACGATCAGTGTGAAGTGCCATGGTTCCCAGGTTACCTGTCTGTGCTGTTTCGGGCTTGTTTGCGAAGCGATATGGCGGTGCGCATGGATTCGCGGGCACGCCGGCGATCCCCCGCCGCATCGTATGCGAGCGCGAGCCGATGCCAGGACTGCCACCTCTCAGGATGTTCTTTGGCTTCTGCCGCGTATTTCTTGAAGTCTTCGTCTGCGGCTTCTTTAACGATGCGCCCCGACGGCATGCGCGGCAAGTCATCGCGTGGCAGTAGGCCTTGCTCTTCTAGTTCTTTGGCCATGGCCTCAGTCGTGGCGCCGAACGTGACCTCGCGTACAAGGATCCACACGCCGATGAGCGGGACCACGAGGATCGCGGCACCCAGCGCGATCCCGATCGGCTCGCCGGTCTGCCACAACCTCACCACGGACCCGAAGAACGCGATGAGATAGATGATGTAGACGGCCAGGATGATGCCGGTGAAGATTTTCGCTTTCATAGTGTTGCGCTATACCTGCCTCTATGCGCCGAGGTCGAGGTAGCCTTCCAGCCCGTGGGTCAGCCCGGGCCGTTGCGCGACGGTGCGCAAGCCGAGCAGGACCCCAGACATGAAGGAGACACGGTCGAAAGAGTCGTGGCGGATCGTGAGCATCTCGCCTTCACCGCCCAGTAGCACCTCTTGATGAGCCACGAGGCCGCGTAGGCGCACCGCGTGGACGTGAACGTCGTCGACCACGGCCCCGCGCGCTCCGTGCGGGTCGGTTTCTGTTGCATCGGGGCTTGGTGCCCGTCCGGCTTCGGCACGCGCTTGGGCGATCATGCGGGCCGTGCGGTCCGCGGTGCCGGAGGGCGCATCGACCTTGTCGGGGTGATGCATCTCGATCACTTCAACCGATTCGAAATACGGTGCCGCTTGAGCGGCGAACTGTGCGGCAAGCACGGCACCGAGCGCGAAGTTAGGGGCGATCAAAACCCCAACCTCCGGCTGACCTTCAAGCTGGGTGCGGACTGCGGCGAGGCGGTCGGCATCCCAGCCGGTAGCGCCAACAACCGCGTGGATCCCGTGTTCGATAGCGAACGCGACGTTATCGGCAGTCGCTGATGGAACGGACAGATCCACCATGTGGGTCGCGTTCGCATCGAGCATCGCATCCAGCGAGTCCCCTCGCCCGATCTGTGCGACCACCTCCATATCCGGTGCGTTCCCGACGGCCTCAACGGCTTGGGATCCCATGCGCCCGCGGGCGCCGATAACGGCTACGCGGAGAGGCGAGGTGGTCTGCGTGTCAGTCACGATGTGCTGCTCCAAAGTGAGGTTTTAGCGTTCTGATGCGTTGCGGTATTCGAACGGTGAAGTATCTAAACTGTGCCGTATCTAAACTGTGCCGTTTCTAAACCGTGGCGCTGCGGTCGAACGGGTCGAGCGAGAAGTCATCGCGCAGGATGCGTTCTGCCCAGGCCTTCGCCGAGTGCAGCGAGTGGTCTTTGAAGTTACCGCACGAGACTTCGGTGGTGCCTGGGACGTCTTCCCATTCGACGGTGTCGCGGATCGCTTCAAGTGAGGACTTGAGCGCGCGGGCCACTTCTTCGATGCTGGGGGTGCCCCACGTGATGAGGTGGAAGCCGGTGCGGCATCCGAATGGAGAGCAGTCGATGATGCCATCCAAGCGAGTCCGCAGAAGACCCGCCAAGAGGTGTTCGATGGTGTGTAGGCCAGCGGTGTCGATCGCCTCGTGGTTGGGTTGCAGCAAACGCAGGTCGAAGTTGGAGATGGTTCCGTTGCCTTCAGGACCGTGCTCTACCGCGATGAGACGCACATAGGGAGCCTTGACCGCGGTGTGGTCAAGCTCGAAGCTCTCGACGTTCGCCATGTTCTTTTCAGCCACGATTCCTCCTGACACGGTTGCCCGTGAAACCTAATTCTGCAGTTGTAAAGCGCAGTTGCCGTTAAGGTTACCGGGTGGCGGCGCCGCTGGCCCTCGTTACGTAATCAGGCTCAGTTACGTAGTCAGGCTCAGTGACGTAACCGGGCTCAGTTAGATCACCGGTCTGGCCGATGAAAGCCTCGGGCGCGAGGATCACGGCGGTTCGCGGTTGCGCGGCTAGACGGGCGGCGAGCGCCTTGACCTCATCGATGGTTACGGCCCGCAGTTTCTCGAGTGTTTCTTCGAGGGTTACGTAGTGGCCGGTCATGAGTTCAGCTCCTGCTAGGCGTGACATGCGTGGCCCGTGGTCCTCGCCGGTCAACACGGATTGGCCGGCGAGTGAGCCGACTGCCCAGTCGAGTTCGTCCTCGGTGATGCCGGCAGCTGCGATGAGGTCGAACTGCTCCCCTAAGACCGTGAGCGTGGTTTCGGCGTCTTCGGGCGCGCATCCGGCATACAGTGAGAAGAACCCGGTGTCTGAATAGCCGGCGGTCATCGCGAAGGTTGAGTACGCGAGTCCGCGGCGTTCACGCACTTCCTGGAAGAGGCGTGAGGACATTCCCCCGCCTAGCACCGTGGAGAGGATCGAGAGCGCAAAGCGGTTCTCTGAATCCGAGGGCAGGCCAGGAACGCCCAGGAACACTTGGGCTTGTTCGATGTCTTTATAGATGCGGAAAACACCGGACTGGGCTCCCGGCATTGCCCGTAGCTCTTCAACAGGTTCAGGGATACCGCCGTGGGTTGCCAGCGCCTGCGCGTCCACTTCTACCCCGTACACGCCGGTGCGGCGCGGCATCGGAGTGCGTTCGGTCTCTAGATCCCAGCCGCCGTCTTTGAGGGCCTGGGTAGCCAACCGAACCACCTCATCGTGCTCTACCGCGCCCGCCGCCGTGATCACGAGCGTTTCCGGGGAGTAATACTTGTTGTAGTGGTCACGGAACTCTGCAACTTTGAGTTCGCGGATCTCGGCACGCGTACCGCCGACGGGGCGGGCCAGTGGATGCTCACCGAAGATGAGCCGAGAGAACTGCTCGTGGGCCATCGAGAGCGGGTCATCGGCATCCATCGCAAGCTCATCCAAGATGACCCCGCGCTCCCGTTCGGCTTCTTCGTGGTCCAGGAGGGGCTGGGTCACCATGTCAGAGATGACCTCGATCGCCATCGGCAGATCCTCACCCAAGACGCGGGCGTGATAGCACGTGGTCTCCTTGGTGGTTGCGGCATTCGCTTCCCCACCCACGCGGTCAAAAGCCAAGGAAATTTCGAAGGCCGAACGAGTCGGGGTGCCCTTGAACAAGAGGTGTTCCAAGAAGTGTGTGGAACCGTATTGGCCTTCAGCCTCATCACGGGAACCCACGCCCACCCAGAAACCCACCGAAGCCGAAAGTGCCGCCGGCATGTGCTCCGTCAAGATCCGCACCCCTGAAGGCAAAACCGTGCGGCGAACCACCGAGCCGTCTTCATCCTGCCGTAGCGTCTGCTCAAGACGCTCAGGGGACGGGACCAACGGCAAATCTATCGGCACAACGAAATCCTTTCGCGCTAGGTTATATAGCTCAGCAAGCTATACGACTCAGTAGGTTATACGACTCAGTGGGTCATGTGACTCAGTGGGTTATACAGCACCGCGGCTGAGGTAGCTCAGTGGCCTTTGAAGGCTTCCGCGAGCCACCACGCCCCGGAGTCCGATGCGATCTTCGCGTCAATCACGAGCGGCGCTTGAGGATCGCTAGCGAGCCATTCGCGTACCGCCGCGAGGTCCTGGACCCTACGCACCGTAACCCCTTCGGCTCCGAAACCGCGGGCGATCGCCGCGATGTCGGTATCCGGGAACGTGACCGTGGACATGTCAGGTTCTGAACCGTCCGCGTTGAAGTGGTAGATCTCGGCTCCGTAGGCGGCATCGTTATAGACGATGCACACGAGCGGAAGCCGCAACCGGACCGCTGTCTCAAGCTCCGCGATCGCCATATGGAATCCACCATCCCCGGTTCCCAGAACCGGCATCCGGTCCGGCCTGGCCAGCGCCGCGCCGATCGCGGTGCCCAGCCCCAGCCCGATCGCCTGGAAAGCCTGCGTGAAGCAGAATCCATCAACGTCCGGAACATCCAGAAACTGGCTCGGATACCCCATGAAGTTACCCGAATCGATACTCACGATGCGTTCGGCAGGCAGGATCTTGTTGAGTTCGATAGTCAACGTGCGTGGGTCGATGCGCGCTTGCGTTCCGACGTCAGTGGACAGGTCGCTGTAGGGTTCGCTCGCCCACGAGCTGCGGGAAGCGATGAGTTCGCGGTTGGCTTGCGTCCGGTAGCCGGTGCGAGGTGCCGGGTGCTGTTCACGGATGTGCTCAAGCACATCGGCGGCGGTTTCGGCGGTGTCGCCGAGCACCCCGAGCGTAATGGGCCTGTTCCGCCCCAGCGCGGCGTCTTCACAATCGACCTGCACCACCGCCGCATCCGGGCTGATCAGGGTTCCGTGCCGCATGGTCCACATGTTCATCGCGCACCCGAACCCCACAATGAGATCCGCGTTGCTGATGAGCTCGGCCGTCACAGGCGATGAGAATCCCCCGGAGATCCCGAGGTTGTAATCCTTGCCGTTGAAAAGCCCCTTCACAACCGCCGAGGTCGCCAACAGCGCACCCGTATGCTCCGCCAGTTGCGAGATCACACCACCTGCGTGCTTCGTGCCGCGCCCAGCGACGAACACAGGGCGCTGTGCCCGAATGATCAGTTCCGCGAGCGCGGCAACGCTCGCCCGCGAAGGCCGCACAGGTTCCGCCCGATGTAGACGCTCAGCGGCTGGAACAGCGCGGGCCGGACCGGCTTGATCAGCGTACGCGGGCTGAACCTGAACATCCAACGGGAGGTTCAAAACCACCGTCCTGCGGTCGTTGACCGCCGTACGGTAGGCGCGCACCACATCGTCCACCACCGTCTCAGCGGAATGAACCCGCACCGAGACCGCATACACCGACTCCGCTAGCCCATCCTGATCCATCGCGAAGTTCGAGCTCACAGCGCTCGCCGCGGACTCACCGGTCAGAACGATCATCGGGGTGCGGGACTTCGCGGCCTCACCGATCCCGGTGGTCGCGTTCGTCAGCCCACAGCCCTGATGCACGCTCAGCACCGAAACCTTGCCCGAAACACGGGCATACGCATCCGCCATGTTCGCCGCCCCGCCCTCGTGACGGGCCGCGGTGAACGGGACCCCGTGGGCTTTCAACGCGTTCGTGACCACGAAATTACCGCTACCCACCACACCGAAAGCGTGCCCCACACCCAACTGGGCCAGCAGGGCTGCGACCTGTTCAGCGACGTTCATAACCACTTCTTCAATCTTCCAATGCCTTAGCGACGGCACCCAACCTCAGTGACGGCAGGGCCGAGTTCGCACCGGAGGCGTTACTTCGCCGTGCTCGTTTTACTTCTCAGCGCCTGTTTTACTTCTCAACGAACGTGTAGACACGGCATGGGGAGCCGGTGCCGCCCACGATCGGTAGCGGGGCCACACAGATCATCGAGCCAGTTGTTGGTAGCTTCGCGAGGTTCTTCAACGACGTGATCCCGTATTTATCCGCACCCAGCAGATAGTAGTGCACCGGGAACGGTGGGTCCTGTTCCCCGCCGCGGCCGGCATCGATCCCGACAGTCTCAACGCCCATGCCCGAAATCGGAAGCTCATCCGCCATGTAGCGGGCGCATTCGACCGTGAAGCCTGGGGTGTGGGAACCGGCCTCGTCCGCGTTGAGGAACGCTTCCTCGCTGTGGTCGTGCTGATCCCAGCCGGTGCGGAACAAAAGCCACGCTCCTTCCGGGAACGCGCCGTGACGTTCTTGCCACTGTTTCAGGTGTGAGACATCAACCAGGAAGTCCGGGTCAGCCTCAACCTCAGCGGTGAAATCCAAGACCACCGCCGGGCCAGTCAGCCGCGGCAGATCGATCTGGGATACGTCCTTACCCTCGCGGCCGCTGATCCAGTGGATCGGGGCATCCAAATGGGTTCCGATGTGCTCACCGGTACGGATGTTGTGGTGCTTCCAGAACGGGCCCGGCTCGTCATAGGCCGAGACCTGTTCGAGGCTGAAATCATCCAGGTTCGGGAACGGGTCAGGCAACGTCAACGTCGGCGTCTCAGACGACAACGGCGCCGTAAGATCCACCATCTCTATCGAACCGGATGCCACCCCGGCCAAGAACGCCTCTACTGCAGACATCGCCCCTCCAGAATCCAATACAACTGCGCCGATGGTTAGTAATGCTTAGTTAAGAACGTTTGGTTAACAATGCTAACCATCGTGATCCACGCCTCACTCGCAACCCAAACCAATGACGATGCATGACGTGGGCACCAGACGCACAGACCCTTACAGCACAAGACCCCCTTACAGCAAAAGGCCCCGGAACCGTTGACTGGTTCCGGGGCCCGCGTATCAGCGAATCAGCTCAAGCGATCACAGCCACGCGTGCGCTGACGCCTTACTCGGCGTCCTTCTCAGCTGCTTCCTCGTCAACGACTGGGGCGAGCGAGAGCTTGCCGCGGTCGTCAACCTTGGTGATCTCAACCTGGAGCTTCTGGCCCACGCCCACAACGTCTTCGACGTCGTTGACGCGCTGGCCGCCGTTGAGCTTACGCAACTCGGAGATGTGCAGCAGGCCATCCTTGCCTGGCGTGAGCGAAATGAACGCGCCGAAGGAGGTCAGCTTCACCACGGTACCGAGGTAACGCTCGCCAACCTCAGGGATCTGCGGGTTAGCCATCGCGTTGATCGTTGCGCGTGCAGCTTCAGCCGCAGCGCCGTCGGTCGCGCCGATCAGGACCGTGCCGTCATCTTCGATCGAGATTTCAGCGCCGGTGTCTTCCTGAATCTGGTTGATCATCTTGCCCTTAGGACCAATGACCTCACCAATCTTTTCCACTGGGATCTTCACCGAGATGATGCGTGGAGCGTATGGGGACATCTCGTCTGGGGCGTCGATCGCAGAATCCATGACGTCCAGGATGTGAACGCGGGCCTCGTGAGCCTGCTTGAGTGCGGCAGCGAGCACGGAAGCCGGGATGCCGTCGAGCTTGGTGTCCAGCTGGATCGCGGTAATGAAATCGCGGGTACCGGCCACCTTGAAGTCCATGTCACCCATCGCGTCTTCAGCACCGAGGATGTCAGTCAGGGCCGCGTAGCGGGTCTCGCCGTCCACCGTGTCGGTGACCAGGCCCATCGCGATACCTGCAACAGGTGCCTTGAGTGGAACACCAGCGTTGTACATCGACAGAGTCGATGCGCAGACCGAACCCATCGAGGTCGAGCCGTTGGAGCCCAACGCTTCGGAAACCTGGCGGATCGCGTATGGGAATTCATCACGCGATGGCAGAACCGGAACCAGAGCGCGCTCCGCGAGGGCGCCGTGGCCGATCTCGCGGCGCTTTGGCGAGCCGACACGGCCCGTCTCGCCCGTGGAGAACGGCGGGAAGTTGTAGTGGTGCATGTAGCGCTTCGCCTTCTCTGGGGCGAGCGAATCGATCTGCTGCTCCATCTTGAGCATGTTCAGGGTCGTAACACCCATGATCAGGGTTTCGCCGCGCTCGAAGATCGCGGAACCGTGAACGCGCGGCAGAACCTCGACCTCGGCCAGCAGCTGGCGGATGTCAGTCAAACCACGACCGTCGATGCGGACCTGGTCCTTCAAGATGCGCTGACGCACGATGTGCTTGGTGAGTGCACCGTACGCCTTGGAGACCTCGGATTCGCGTTCCTCGAACTCCTTGCCCTCACCGGCCAGAGCCTCAAGGACCTCTTCCTTCAGCGCATCGTCAGCGTCCTGGCGCTCCTGCTTATCAGCGATCTGGTAGACCTCTGCAAGCTTCTGCGCAGCGATCTTCTCGACTGCCTCGTAGGCGTCGTCCTCGAAGTCGAGGAAGATCGGGAACTCACGGGCAGGCTTAGCCGCACGCGATGCGAGGTCAGCCTGCGCCTCAACGAGTGCACGGATGAATGGCTTGGCGGCTTCGAGGCCTTCAGCGACAACGGTCTCGGTCGGTGCCGTGACGCCGCGATCGTGGATGAGTTCCCACGCGTGATCGGTAGCGCCAGCCTCGACCATCATGATCGCAACATCATCGCCAGCAACGCGGCCTGCAACAACCATGTTGAACACGGCCTCATCAAGCTGGGTCTTGGTTGGGAACGCAACCCACTGTGGGCCTTCGCTGTCTTCGATGAGCGCGATGCGCACGCCACCGATCGGGCCGGAGAACGGCAGACCCGAAAGCTGGGTGGACATCGAGGAAGCGTTGATAGCGACCACATCGTAGTAGTCATCCGGGTTGATCGAGGTCACCATGACCACGATCTGAACCTCGTTGCGCAAGCCCTTGACGAAAGACGGGCGCAGCGGGCGGTCCATCAGACGGCACGCGAGGATCGCCTCAGTCGATGGACGGCCTTCACGGCGGAAGAACGAGCCCGGGATCTTACCCGCAGCGTACATGCGCTCTTCAACGTCGACGGTGAGCGGGAAGAAATCGAAGCCCTCACGCGGATGCTTACCGGCGGTGGTTGCCGAGAGCATCGAGGTGTCATCATCGAGGAACACCATCGCCGAACCAGCAGCCTGCTTGGCTACGTGGCCGGTCTCGAAACGGATGGTGCGCTTACCAAAACGGCCGTTATCAATCACGGCCTCTGAATATTGAATGTCAGTAGCTTCCACTACAGTTTTCTCCTCAAAATGCACGTCAACAACGAAACGCGTTTTCGCGGTTGGTGCTCGATCGAGGCCATCGGTACTGCAATCTGGCCGCCCTCTTGAGGACGAACAACCGGCCGCCCTGTTGAGGACGTGTTCCGGAAATACCGCACCGCGGGCCACTACCGAGGACCACACGCGAACGTCTTGAGCGTCAACGTTCTTGACTATGTATTGGATTAGATATTGATGTTTGAACTTCTGATGCGTTAACGCCCCGGAAAGGTCTTCCGGGGCGTTAAACGTGAGACATTAGCGGCGCAGACCGAGGCGCTCGATCAGCGAACGGTAACGCTCAATGTCTACAGACTTGAGGTAGCCGAGCATGCGGCGGCGGCGACCAACCAGGGCCATGAGGCCACGGCGGGTGTGGTGGTCGTGCTTGTGATGCTTCAGGTGCTCAGTCAGGTCAGAGATACGACGGGACATGACAGCGATCTGAACCTCAGGGGAACCAGTGTCGCCCTCGTGGATCGCGTATTCCTTGATGATCTCTTGCTTTACGGCCTGGTCAAGAGCCATGTATTTACTCCTTGAGAGTGTGCCGCGTACAGTGAACCCGCACGGGATCGCCCTCAACTGATATCGCTGGGCCATCGTCGCCGGGGATGTTAGCCACCGCGGACTGCAGCTAACACCAGCTATAAGTCTATCAAGCCGATCCAAAGCCCGCGATGAGCCTCAGAACACAGCGGCGTCGGGCCGCTTCACGCGAGTCTCACGTGCGTGTGTTGCGTACCGCGAGCGTCCTGTACGGAAGCTCGATGCACTCCCCCGGCTCAAATCCCAGATGCTCGTGCAAGTACCAGCGCAGGTTATCTTCAACCCGTTGCCGGGTCTTCTGATTCGCCCGCAACCAATAGGCTCGCGTGCGGGTCAGCTCGAACACCTGCTCAACACTGAGCCGCTGCACCCAACGGTCTTCGCGGACCGCCTCGATACGCCACAGCGGCCCCGCCTGCGCGGCAGCTTGAGCATCCCGATGCACATCGCCGGCATGCATGATCCGCGCTAAACGGTGCACCCACGGCACCTGCACATCCAGCTGATTCCACACAAGCCCCAGCACCGGGTCACTCGCTGCCTGGGTGATGCGCGCGGCCTCGGCGCCAGCCTCGATCGGATCAACCCAATGCCACGCTTGCGCGGCAACCACCGCATCGACCGTTTCCTCCAGACCGGTGGACTCCCCCGTGCCGATCAACGTGTGTTCAACCCCAGGAACCTGTTTCCGCAGCACCTCAAGCATCGATACGGAAGGTTCAACCGCTATCACCCGATGCCCCGATGCAACCAGGTCGCGCGTGAACAAGCCCGTCCCCGCGCCGACCTCGACCACGCGACGGGTAGCGCTACCATCTAGCAGCCACGGCACGCACCACTGCGGATAGGTAGGCCGAACCGCATCGTAGTCGGCACCCGAACCAGTCCACGCAGAACCGATCAACGCACGCTTCGCGCCAGCCAGATTCGGCCCGCGCTGCGGAAGATCCGGGACTTGCCCCGTCAAACCTGAACCGTTCTCAACCAGCGGCTACTTTGACCACGTCAGGGCGGGCTTTGGCATCAGCGCGCAGAATCTCACGAGCACGGTCAACGTCCATGTGCATCTGCTCGATGAGCGCCTCAGGGCCGCGGTAGGTGATGGTTGGCCGTAAGTGGTCCACAAACTCGAGCACCACATCCTGCTCATACAAGTTAAAGTCCTCGACCTGCTCGCCCTCGGGACGGCCCATCACAAACGCCTCAGCGACACGCACCACGCCATCGAACGTCGGGTTCGTACCAATCGAGATCGCAGACGGCCACCACACCCCGGCCTGATCGATCAACCAGCCCGCATACACGCCGTCAGCCGGCATCAGACCGGTCGCGTCATCGGCCAGATTCGCGGTAGGGAAACCGAGCTCGCGGCCGCGCGCGAAACCGTGCGCCACCGTCCCGAACATGCGGTGATTACGGCCCAAAACCTCCGCCGCGGATTTCACATCCCCCACCTGCAGCGCTTCACGCACCCACGTCGAGGACCAGCGCCGCTGCAGGCCCACATCAGCCAGCGTGACAACCTCGAAACCAAACTTCTCACCCAGCGTGCGCAAACACTCGATGTCACCCGCGTTGTCCAGGCCGAACCGCACGTCCTCACCCACCACCACGGCACGGGCATGCAACACATCCACCACGTAGTTCTTCACGAACTCTTCAGGGGTCTGTTGCGCGAACTCCCACGTGTAGTTCAGGCGCAGAACCGCGTCAACCCCGGCCTCAGCACAGTGGATGTCCTTGATCTCATCAGCCATGATCGGAACCGGCGCAAACGCCGGCCGGTGCACCGTGGCAGGATGCGGGCTAAACGTCATCACAACACCGGCACACGGCGGCTCGCTCGCGGCAGCGAGCTCAACAACCCGTTCCAGCAAGGCCATGTGCCCGCGGTGAACGCCATCGAAATTACCGATCGTCACCACCGAACACGTCAGCGACTCCGGAACCTCAGAAGGATCCGTCCAAATATGCACAAAGACTCCTCGTGTGCTGAAGATCGATTCTCACGTCACCGCGGTGTGCGCTTGTCACCTCACGATGCGGTGGCCGGGCCGGATAAGCACCCGTCCGTGACACCCCGCGCTATTCTCTCACGAACGCCACGACCGCTGCGCTCTACGCTCACGCCGCGACCTTGTGGGGCCGGTGAACCCACAGCCACCAGAAACCGATGATGGGCAGAACGAACGGAACATAACCGTAGCCTTGACCAAAATGGCTCCACACGCTCGCCTTCGGGAACAATTCAGGCGAGATATACGACAAGATCGAGACCGCAACCACGCCAACGAACTCAACAATCACCGCCGCGAACGCCGCACGCCAGGCTGTGACACCCGGTAGAGCGAGTGCGACCGTAGCCACGATGTAGATCACAGCCGCGAGCGCCGAGAGCGAGAACGCGACCGGCGCGAGCGAGAAATCAGTCGCAATCTGATACACAGAACGCGCAAGAGCCGACAACGCAAACACGCCATACACCGCAACCAGGATCCGGCCAAGGCCCTTATTTTTCGTCTGCACTGGGCTATCTGGCTGCACTGCGTTATCTGACTGCGGTGCGTTATCTGGCTGCGGTGCGTTATCTGGCTGTGCCGTATCCTTCACGTGATTATCCATTCCACTCATCAATCCCTAGCCGGCAAAGAATCCTTGACCGTGCCACACCTGCTGCATACGAACCAGCATGACCAGCACAGTAAAGCCTGCCGCGGCCATCACGGTGTTGGACCAGCGGGACTTATCCCCGATCGCCCACCATGCCGCCAAAGGAACCAGCAACAAAGCGGTCGCGAGGTATCCCCAGAACTCCCATCCAGCGCCTAGAAGCGGGGCAGAGCCGGCATGCCGCACCGCGGCCTGAATCCCGTACACCACCAGATACAGCTCAACCAACGCGAGGCTCAGAATCGAAGAGTCCGCCGGGAAGGTGCGGATCACCGTCATCGCGATACCAACGATCATCGAGATCACGCACACCACAACGCCCGCGATCGCGAAGCCATCCATCAACACGACTACAGAATCTCCTCGAACAACAACCTAGAAAGCCAACAACTGAGAAACCAGCAAGCTAGAAAACCACCGAAGGCGGGTCTGTGCCTAGCGCGGCGCGAAAACCAAGGCGGGTTTGGCCATCGAATGCGTGCCTTGAGCCTTGTTCTCGATCAAAGCGATCAAGTCACCGGCCGGGTCGATCGCCGCGGTCACCCCCGCCGACTCCGACGGCGTGATGCGCCGGCCGTGCCCGAGCTCAATCGCTTCCTGATCGCTCACGTGCCGGACCGGGAACAGCGCGCGGGCAGCATCCGCGAGCGACAACACAATGAACTGCTCCGCAAGCTGCTCCAGCGTGCGAGCCTGGCCCAAATTGAAGCCACCCACACGCGTACGCCGCAACGCGGTCAAATGGCCGCCCACGCCTAAAGCCTCGCCCAAGTCGCGCGCTAAAGCACGCACGTATGTGCCAGAAGAGCAATCGACCACAACGTCAACGTCCATCGTCGTGCCGTCATTGGCGCGGCGAACATCCAAAACATCGAAACGGTTCACCGTGACGGCCCGGGCCTGCAACTGCACGTTCTCCCCGTCACGGACCCGCTGATAAGCGCGTTTACCGTCCACCTTGATCGCCGAAACAGCCGAGGGCACCTGCTGAATCTCCCCCGTCAACCCGGCCACCGCATCGTCAAGCTGGGGGCGAGTCACCGCCGCAACATAACGACGCTCAAGGATCTCCCCTTCGGCGTCCTCAGTCGTGGTGGTTTCCCCCAAACGAATCGTAGCCACATAGGTCTTCGATTCGCCCACGATATAGGTCAGAAGCCGGGTAGCTCGACCCACACCGGCAACCAGCACACCGGTCGCCATCGGATCCAACGTGCCCGCATGCCCCACTTTCCGGGTACCGGCGAGCCGCCGCAAGCGACCCACCACATCGTGGCTGGTCATCCCAGCGGGCTTATCAACAACAACCAGGCCCGGGGTCGGTTCAGTCTGCGCTTGAGACATACAGCGCTTAAGCCTCGTCTTCCGGTGCCTTATACGGCTCAGCATCCCCAGCGTATTCTGCGCCCTCGGCAAGCTCAGCTACCGCAGCGTCCTTTTCACGGGCGGCACGCAACAGCTCCTCAACGTGGGAGGCGTTCATCGGGACCTCATCCGGAACGAACTCCAAGGTTGGGGTCAAGCGAGTTGTTAGCTGCGAGCCCAGCTCCTTACGCAAACGGCCACGGTAGGCTTCGAACAGCTCAGCAATCTGAGCCTTCTGCTCATCGTCACCCAAAACCGTGTAGTAGACGGTCGCATTCTGAAGATCATTCGTCACGCGCGCATCCGTGACCGTCACAGACTCCATCGCATCATCACGAACCACCTTCGTGAGAGCCTGCGCCATAACCACCTTGATGCGCTGGGCCAACTTAGCTGCACGCGGCGAACCAGTCATGATGTGCTCCTTCCCTGCGCACCACCAACAGTTGCGTGCGCTACCAACAATATTCTCTGCCTCCATCCTATCGGTGCGTAGCCCCTGCCTTGACACCAGCCGGTCTCGCCAACGCGAAAGCCCGCGGCGGGCAAGAGCACATGTGCTCTCAACCCGCCGCGGGCTTTGTGTTTATAACGCTAGCTACTGGTAAGCAGACTAGGCTCGTGGTCAGCAGACTAGGCGCGTGGCTTCTCTTGAAGCTCCCACGTCTCGATGATGTCGCCTTCCTTGATGTCGTTGAAGCCACCCAGGCCGATACCACATTCGTAGCCCTCACGGACCTCGGTGGCATCATCCTTGAAGCGACGCAACGACTCGATCGTGAGCTTGTCATTGACGACCTTGCCGTCACGGACCAAACGAGCGTTCGCGTTACGGCGGATCAGGCCGCTACGGACAATCGAACCGGCGATGTTACCGAACTTCGAGGAACGGAACACTTCGCGGATCTCCGCCGAGCCAAGCTCAACTTCCTCGTATTCAGGCTTGAGCATGCCCTTGAGCGCGTTCTCGATGTCCTCGATCGCCTGGTAGATGACCGAGTAGAAACGCATGTCAACGCCTTCTTCATCCGCGTACTCAGAGACACGCTCTGCGGGGCGGACGTTGAAGCCGATGATAATCGCGTTATCGACCGTTGCCAGGTTGACGTCGTTCTGCGTGATAGCACCCACGCCACGGTGGATCACACGCAACTGAACCTCATCGCCCACATCGATCTTGAGCAGCGAATCCTCAAGCGCTTCAACAGCACCGGATACGTCACCCTTGAGGATGAGGTTGAGGGTATCGATCTTGCCCTCAGCGACAGCGTCATCGAAGTTCTCAAGCGTAATGCGCTTACGGCGCTTAGCGAGCATCGCGTTACGGTCCGCTGCCTCGCGGCGCTCTGCGATCTGGCGGGCCGTACGCTCATCCGGAGTCACTATGAACGTGTCACCAGCGCGCGGAACGTTCGAAAGACCCAAGACCTGCACCGCACGCGAAGGCAACGCGACATCGAGCGCTTCACCGTTCTCATCGAACATCGCACGGACGCGACCGTGCGCCTTACCGGCCACGATCGTGTCGCCGACCGCGAGCGTACCCGACTGAACCAAAACGGTCGTGACCGCACCGCGGCCCTTATCCAGGTTCGCTTCGATAGCGATACCGCGAGCGTCCTTATCCGGGTTAGCACGTAGCTCGAGCGCTGCGTCCGCGGTCAGAAGGATCGCATCCAACAGGTCATGGATACCGATGTCCTGCTTAGCGGAGATCGGCACGAACATCGTGTCGCCGCCGTAATCCTCAGGGACCAGGCCGTACTCAGCGAGCTGGCCCTTGACCTTCTCAGGGTTGGCTTCCGGCTTATCGATCTTGTTCACCGCAACCACGATCGGCACGTCTGCCGCCTGAGCGTGGTTGAGCGCTTCAACCGTCTGCGGCATGACACCGTCGTCAGCTGCAACAACCAGCACAGCGATGTCAGTGACCTTGGCACCGCGGGCACGCATCGCCGTGAAGGCTTCGTGACCA
The DNA here is from genome assembly GCF_001807575.1 of Arthrobacter sp. HMSC08H08. Lineage (NCBI taxonomy): Bacteria > Bacillati > Actinomycetota > Actinomycetes > Micrococcales > Micrococcaceae > Arthrobacter > Arthrobacter sp. HMSC08H08. Next base: position 99,062 of record NZ_KV789382.1, on the reverse strand, counting down.
GGGGTGTCAATGAAGGTCAAGAGGCGTTCCTCTTCACCGTTGTCACCTTCGTGCATCGTAGAGATCTGGTATGCACCGATGTGCTGGGTGATGCCGCCGGCTTCACCCTCGATTACGTTGGAGCGGCGGATCGCATCCAGGGTGCGGGTCTTACCGTGGTCAACGTGACCCATGATGGTCACCACAGGTGGACGAGGCTCGAGCATGTCCTCGGTCTCGGCCTCGGCTTCTGCCTCGAGGTCGATGTGGAAGGACTCGAACAATTCGCGCTCTTCGTCCTCTGGGGACACGACCTGGACCTTATAGCCCAGCTCTTCACCGAGGATCTCAAACGTCGATTCATCCAGCGACTGGTTAGCCGTAGCCATTTCACCGAGGTGGAACAGCACCGTCACAAGTGCGGCTGGATCTGCCTTGATGCGTTCAGCGAAGTCAGCCAAGGTCGCACCGCGACGCAACCGAACTACCGTGTTGCCATCGCCGCGTGGAACAACCACGCCGCCGATGACTGGTGCGCCCTGTTGCTCCATCTCCTGGCGCTTGGCGCGCTTGGACTTGCGGTTGCGACCACGGCGTGGACCGCCGCGACCGAATGCTCCTGCCGCGTTACCGCGACCGCCGCCGCGGCCACCACGGAAACCGCCTCCGCCACCGGAACGTCCGCCACCGCCTGGCCGACCGCCACCACCTGAACGGCCACCACCTGGACGCGGCTGATTGACGTTGAGGTCGAGCTTCTTAGGCATCATGTTCGGGTTAGGGCGGGGACCGCCTGAACCCGAGGCCGCACCGCGTGGTGGGCGTGGCGCGCCTGGACGTGGGCCGCCCGAACCTGCAGAACCCTGACGTTGCCCGCCGCGGCCGCCGCCTTCGCCGCGCATGCCCTGCTGGTTTGAGAACGGGTTGTTGCCTGGACGTGGGGCACCACCACGGCCTCCACCCGGCCGTGGGCCTGGGCGTGCGCCACCGCGAGGTGGGCGTGGGCCAGCATCGTTGCCGCGACCCTGTGAGGATGGGGTGCTGAACGGGTTGTTACCTGGGCGTGGGCCTGGCTTTGGACCAGGTTTCGGCGCAGCAGCGCGCGGGGTCGCCTGAGGCGTTGCCGGAGCCTTCTTAGCCGGGCCTGGCTTAGCCGCTGGCGCCGGCTTAGCGTCAGGCTTCTCAGCGGCTTTAGGCTCCTGCTTCGGGCCGGGCTTAGGACCCGGTTTAGGTCCAGGCTTAGGGCCCGGTTTCGGCGCTGGCTTCTCCGCCGATGCCGCCTTCTTTGCGGTAGCTGGCTTAGCTTCCGGCTGAGGGGCGTCATCAGCTGGCTTAGCGGCAGCTGCTGGAGCTGGATCGGAGGTTCGGGTTCCCGCACCCTGAACCTGCGCAGTCTTCACCTTCGGTTGATCCGCCTGAGCGGAATCGCCGCCTGCTGCGTTCGGGAATGCTTCCCGCAAACGCTTGACGACCGGCGGCTCGATCGTGGAGGAAGCTGAGCGGACGAACTCGCCCATCTCCTCAAGTTTTGCCATGGCTTCCTTTGACGGAATGCCGAGCTCTTTAGCGAGCTCATGTACGCGGACCTTCTTGGCCACAGTTCTCCTTCTCTGGTCCGCGTATCCTTTTGAACGCTCAGGCGCATCAAGTAAAAGCGTTGCACGTGACGCGTAAGACCACGGACCCTAGATTTCGTGGTGTGCGCCCCGCTAAGCGGAACGCACGCTGATTTCCGAGCCTGAGGTTGTTCATCTCTGGCCCATCACCGTTGCGTGTTCATCGGGTTGCCACTCTTCTTAACCCGCTTTCTGATCGGTCATGGTTGAACCCTGGACACCGGTTATGCCCAGGTTGATGACGGCAAGCAACTCATCTTCATCAACGACACTGCGAGCCCTGAAGGCCCTGTTCGCTGCGTTCCGATTCACTGCCCGCCGTACACACTCGGGGTTACGGTGCACCCAAGCACCGCGCCCCGTTTTACGGCGTTGCGGATCCGGAACCACTCGCGCGCTTCCGGGGTTTCGCACTAGCCGCAAAAGAACGGCTTGGTCATCGGTGAGCCTGCACCCTATACAGGTCCGGATGGGGCGACGTGAAGAACCTTTGTTCACCACGGACTCCCATCCTCCGCCCCGTATTTGGGCGCAACAGACTGAACTTCTGACCTGTCTAGTCTACCGCGCTCTGACGCGCTGGCGAGACAACGTCGATTCTCCAGCCCGTGAGCTTGGCCGCAAGACGAGCGTTTTGCCCCTCCTTGCCGATCGCAAGTGAGAGCTGATCGTCCGGGACAACAGCGCGGACGTGGTGGAGGTCTTCGCTCAAAACTTCAACCGAGAGCACCTTGGCTGGCGAAAGCGCGTGAGCTACAAACTGTGCAGGGTCTGGATCCCACGTGATGATGTCGATCTTCTCGTCGTTGAGCTCGGTCATCACCGCGCGCACACGAGAACCCATCTCGCCGATGCAGGCTCCCTTAGCGTTGAGGCCCTCAACGCGGGCACGCACCGCGAGCTTGGTGCGGTGGCCCGCTTCACGTGCGATCGAAACGATCTCGACCGTCTTGTCCTGGATCTCCGGGACCTCAAGTTCAAACAGTTTATGCACCAGCTGCGGGTGGGTGCGTGAAACCGTGATCGAGGGGCCTTTAGGGCCGCGGTGCACATCGGTGACATACACGCGCAGACGACGCCCGTGGCTATAGTCCTCGCCCGGTACCTGCTCCGGTGGTGGCAGGACCGCTTCAAGGGTTCCAAGATCAACCTGGACCATGCGCGGATCACGGCCCTGCTGGATCACGCCGGAGAGGATCTCGCCTTGCTTATCACGGAAGGTGCCTAGGACGGCTTCATCTTCAGCATCGCGCAGGCGCTGGAAGATCACTTGCCGCGCCGTCGCTGCCGCGACCCGGCCGAAGTCCGCAGGCGTGTCATCGAACTCACCGATCCGCTGGTTATTCTCATCAACCTCAGGCGCCCAAATGGTGGCGACACCGGTTTTACGGTCCAATTCCGCACGCGCTCCGCGGATAGCGCCCGGCTCCTTGTCATAAGCGAGGACAAGCGCATGCTCGATCGCGTTGATCAGCCGATCCAGCGGAATATCGCGGTCCTTTTCAAGCTGACGCAACGCCGTCATATCAATATGCATTCTTAGGCCTCCTCGCCCGTTAGACCTGACTGTGCTGGATCTTCCATTGACTCTTCTGCCGCATCCCCGGCGTCCTTTACGGCAGCCAACCGTGCCGCCGCCGTCGCCTCGATGTCAACCTTCGCGCGACGAATGTCAGCATACTCGCGCCGCACCGGATCAAGCACCTTATCTTTCATGCCCTTCTTAGGTGCAGGCTTGATCGGCTCGATCACAATGCCCTCGTCGTCGGCCTCAAGCACGGTGCCTGTGAAGTCTTCATCCTCGCTCACCACACGAATCACACGGCCCACGTTGCGCTGGAAGTGGCGAGGCTGTGTGAGCGGACGCGAAGCCCCCGGCGAGGAAACCTCAAGCTCATAAGCACCCGAGGAGGCAAGCAAACCGTTATCCAAAACCTCGCCCACCTGCTGCGAAACTTCAGCGAGAACATCCAGATCCACCGCATCCGTACCGCTCGGCAGATCAACCAGAATCTGCAGGGTTGGTGTGTTCCCACCTTTGACCGTGACGTCCTCGACGATCAAACCAGCATCGCTGATCACAGGCTCGATAGCTCGCGTGATTGCTTCAGGAGCCCATGGCGAACCCTCGTGCCTCGACGCGTTATCGGCTGGCATGCTGTGGGATGACACGCTATTCCTCCCTTTACGCTGTGTCTGTACCGATCTACCCTACCCGCATGGCACCATAGCGTTATGCGTTCAGTACAGGATTCCACGGAGTCAGCGACACAGGAGACGTCGCCGGCAACTCAGGAAGCTCCGCAGGCCCAGGGTAACGACCAACAGACCCCAGGCGACGGCCAACAAACCTCGGGAGACGACCAACCAACCTCGGGCAATAACCAACAGTCCCCAGGCGACGGTCGGCGGGCACGGCGGGATACCCAACAGTCCCGCGGTTCCGGTTCACGGATGGGCCGCGCCGCCGTGTCTGTGCTGATGGTGAGCGCATGCTGGTTAGGCGTCACAACCACCACGAGCAGCTATTCCGCTAACGCAAGGCCTGGAGACGCTGTATTCGATAAGGCGGTGTCCCGGACCGAACACAGCCCTGTGTACCGTGCCCGGGTTTTGCTCGCGCAGGTAGATCAGGCCCATAGCGGCGAGGATGTCACGGCCGCGGCACGCACAGCCTATGAGCTGTTGAGTGGCTCGGACGCCTGGGGCGGGCCGGCTACAAACCGTGAGATGCGGTGGATCGAAGAACATGTAGCCGCTCAGAAAGCCAGCGGGCAGGATAACGCTAAAGACGCCGCCGTCCTCTCCGGTGAGCTTATGCAGTTGGCCTTGCGTCCTAGCGATAATGAGCAGCTGAGCCGTGAGGATGCATCCCGGCTGATCGCAGCCTCCGTCACGCTGTACTCGGCTTCCCAGAAAGCCGGCGCCCCACCCCTAGATAACGATGCGGCCGCAGTGATCAAGGAAGCGTTAGCTTCCGCAGACATCACCGACCCCGTGGCGGCTTTAGGGGACGTGGTTGCCCTAGCGGACCCCAGCGAGCCTGAACAGGCCGCCGCCTTGTGGGATCGGACGGGCCGAACATCAGCCAAAATCACTGAAGCGGCACGCATCATCGCGCACCGAAACCCAGCAGACAGCAATCAGGAATGGTTCGAAGCCTCGCGCGATCTCACGCTCGGTCTCGGTAAGGCCTCCGGGCACCCTTATGCTGCTGCGACCATCGGGCCGCGGGAAGACTACCTCGCATCCGGGACCGAAAAGCTCGCTTCAGCGCAAGCATCACTTGCTGAACCGCTGCAACACCTCGCGGCGCACTATCACGGCGAGGCGCGCATCGTGCTCATGGCTTTGTCTTTCCAGCTCGCCGGATACACGCGTTAGCTAGCCGGGCTCACTAACTCAGCGGGCTAGCTCAGTTGCCGAAGGGTGTCCGCTCCAACGCTGATGATGAGCGCGGTCACGACCACGAGGAACACGATCCGCACAAAACGTGAGCCGGCTGAAACTGCCATACGCGAACCGATATAGCCCCCGAACATGTTCGCGATCCCCAGTCCGATACCGAGCGGCCACACGACGTGGCCTGCGGGGATGAAGAAGCACAACGCACCGAAGTTGGTGGCCCAGTTAGCGATCTTCGCGCACGCTGATCCATCCAGGAACGAATACCCCAAAACCCCAACCAAGGCGATCACCAGAAACGATCCTGTGCCCGGCCCCAGCACACCATCATAAAACCCGATCGCGATACCGATCCCCCACGCCCGAACATGGTGCTTCATGCTCGCATGCTTGAGCGCGGTTGAGGCCCCCATGTTCTTCTTAGCGAGCGTGAAAACGAAAACCACAACAAGCGCTACGAGGATGATGGGCTTGAAAACCTCGGTCGGCAGTATCGAAGCTACGGCCGCCCCACCCACCGAGGCGAGCCCCGCGGTGAGTGCAAGCCCGAGGCTCGTGGCTAAGTCCGGCCTTACACGCCGGCCATACGTGATAGCCGATGTCGTGGTACCGAAAATCGAGCCGACCTTATTCGTGGCCAAAGCCTGAACCGGGGTCAGCCCCGGAATCAGCAACACGACCGGAAGCTGGATCAACCCGCCGCCGCCAACCACCGAATCGACCCATCCCGCAAGGAAACCGGCGCCCAAAACTAACAGGATCAACCCGATGTTGAGCGCGCCGGTGTCCGTGAGGATGTAGTCCATAGGCGAGCTTAGTGAGCTGCGAGCTGGGCAACGTGCTCAACTACCACATCGAGCGCGATATTCTCGGCCTCGCCCGTGGCGCGGTCCTTGACCTCAACCATGCCATCGGCCACGCCGCGGCCCACAACAACAGTGGTAGGGATACCGATCAGCTCAGCGTCACGGAACTTCACGCCCGCAGAAACCTTGGCGCGGTCATCGAGCATGACCTCCAAGCCGGCTTCATCGAGCTTGCCCGCGATGTCCTCGGCGGTTTCCGTGAGCTCTTCCCCCTTGCCAGCGATGATCACCACAACATCGGCGGGTGCCACAGCGCGAGGCCACACCAGACCCTTGTCGTCATGATGGGCCTCAGCGATAGCCGCAACCGCGCGGGTCACGCCCACGCCGTAGGAGCCCATCGTGACAACCTGCGCTTTACCGTTGGGATCCAAAACCTTCAGGTCCAACGCTTCAGCGTAGCGGCGGCCCAACTGGAAAATGTGGCCCATCTCGATGCCGCGGGTCGTCTTTAACGGACCGGAACCATCGGGTGCGGGGTCGCCGTCTTCCACCGCAACAGCCTCAAGCACACCATCCCAGCCGAAGTCACGGCCTGCAACCAAACCGAAGACGTGATGGTCACGGAGGTTCGCGCCCGTGATCCAGGTTGACCCCTCAACAACACGAGGGTCAACGAAGAACGGGACGCCCGAACGTGCTTCACGACCCAAAACGGCCTCATCCTTCGACAAGCCAGGGCCGATGTAGCCCTTGACCAGTTCAGGGTGACGGCCGAGGTCGTCATCGGTGGCAACCTCAACCTGGGATTCGCCGACGATACCCATGAGCTCACCGATGGTCGCCTCGATTCGTTTGAGGTCAGCCTGGCGGTTGCCGGGCACACCCACGACGGCGAGTTCGCGCTCACCGTTCGGTGTCACAACAACCAACGCAACGCACTTGAGTGTGTCCGCGGCAGTCCACGGGGTGTCCTTCGGGTGGTTCTCGTTCGCTGCGTCAACGAGCGTTTCGATGGTCTCGCTGTTCGGGGTCAGCTCAACGTGGGCGGCCGGCGCGTCGGTGTAGTCGATCGGGTCCAGCGGCGGCGTCGTCACGGCCTCAACGTTGGCGGCGTAACCGCCTGGGGAGACCACGAACGTGTCCTCGCCCGCTTCGGTTGGGTGCAGGAACTCTTCCGACTTCGAGCCACCCATCGCTCCCGCCATCGCGAAGACCGGGCGGACCTCCAGGTTCAAACGCTCAAAAATCTTCAGGTACGCGGCGCGGTGGGCCTCGTATGCCTCGTCGAGGCCTTCCTCATCCAGGGTGAAGGAATAGGAGTCCTTCATGATGAATTCACGGCCGCGCAACAGGCCAGCGCGCGGGCGGGCCTCGTCGCGGTACTTCGTCTGGATCTGGTACAGGTACACCGGCAGATCCTTATACGAGGAGTACATGTCTTTGACCAAGAGGGTGAACATTTCCTCGTGCGTTGGCGCGAGTAGATAGTCGGCCTTACGGCGGTCCTGCAGACGGAAAATGTTGTCTCCGTATTCTTCCCAGCGGCCCGTCGCCTCATAGGGCTCTTTCGGAAGCAACGCCGGGAAATGCACTTCCTGAGCGCCGATCGCGTTCATTTCTTCACGCACAATGTTCTCGACCTTGTTCAGGACCTTGAGCCCCAGCGGCAGCCAGGAATAGATGCCCGGTGCTGCACGGCGGATGTAGCCAGCCCGGACTAACAACTTGTGGCTTGCGAGCTCAGCTTCGGCAGGGTCGTCGCGCAGCGTGCGGAGAAAGAACGTTGAAAGGCGTGTTACCACAGGGCCTCCCCTTTCAGGGTGGATCGGGGTGTGCAGAGTGAATCAGCAAATCGGTTGCGTTCACCGTTAGTATCCGGTGACGGCTCGTGTCCAGTGTAGTCTGCCCACGCATAGCGGCCGGCTATGTGGCGCGCTGCCGCGTGCCCGTCCCGGGATTCGATGCTCATAGCAGGACGGTCGCGAACATCCCGGTGGTTTGGAAACCCACCTTCTCATAGACGGCTCGAGCCGCGTGATTGTAGTCGTTGACGTACAGGCTCGTCACGGGCGCCCACGTGTGCGCATGGGCCACGACATCTGCCACGCGGCTCGCTGAAAGCCCGATGCCGCGGTGGTCCGGATGCATCCATACGCCCTGGATCTGTGTGGCTTGGCCGGTCACAACCCCGAGCTCGGCTTTGAACCGCACCGTTGTGCCCGCCGCACCCGGCTCGAGCAGAGCCTGCCCGCACGCCAGCAACTGTTTGACCCGCGCCCTATAGGAGGCCTCGCCTACATCGAGGGGTGAATAGCCAAGCTCCTCGGTGAACATCGCAACGGAAGCCGGCCAGAACGCATCGAAATCACTCACATACCCTTGCCGGACTCGGCCAGATCCTTCGATCACAGCCGGGCCTTCCAACGTCATGAACGGCTGGGTGAGCCGCACACTACGCGGGTAGAAGGCCGGGCTGGTCTTCACCACATCCCAGATCCCTTCAACTCCTGCTTTCGGACCGAAAATCGAGGCGAAGCGCTTACGGCTGGTCAGGACCCGCCGCCCGAACGCTTCACCGTGTTCCCGGGCTTGCTCGCCTTCATCCGCGGTCACAGGCACCACGTTCGCGCCCAGCCAGCACGCCGCAACCATCACGCCTGCATCATCGAAGCGGCCCAGGATGCGCGCGCCAGGCAACACATCGATCTTGCCGCCAACAACATCGAGTTGCTGCTGAACGAAAGCATGCTGGACAGGGTTGCGCGCGATCAACGCGAGCAACGCTGGCGCGTCCTCATTCGTGAGGGTGCGGATGCTGGGGTCCGGCGAGCGCAGATCCGCCATCCGGGCGCCGGCCCGGTTCACGATCTGCCGGATCACCATTGACGTTGAGACCGTTACCTAGTGGACGGACACGGAAGGCGATGCGCCTTCGGTCTCGCTTGCGCCCATCTCCTCGGCGATGCGGTGGGCTTCTTCGAGCAGGGTTTCCACGATCTGGTCTTCACGGACCGTGCGGATGACCTCGCCCTTGACGAAGATTTGGCCCTTGCCGTTGCCGGATGCGACACCGAGGTCGGCTTCTCGTGCCTCGCCTGGCCCGTTGACGACGCAACCCATGACGGCCACACGCAGCGGAACCTTGAAGTCTTTGAGGCCTTCGGTCACGTTGTTGGCGAGCTCATACACATCGACCTGGGCGCGTCCACAGGACGGGCAGGAAACGATTTCGAGCTGGCGTGGACGCAGGTTCAGCGATTGGAGGATCTGCTCGCCGACCTTGATCTCTTCGACAGGTGGGGCCGAAAGTGAGACACGGATCGTATCGCCAATACCTTGGGAGAGCAGCGCGCCGAAAGCGGTTGCGGACTTGATGGTGCCTTGGAAGGCAGGACCTGCCTCGGTGACACCCAGGTGCAGCGGCCAATCGCCCTTCTGAGCGAGCAGCTCATACGCGCGAATCATCACGACCGGGTCAGAGTGTTTGACGGAGATACCGAAATCGTAGAAATCGTTTTCTTCGAACAGCGCGGCTTCCTGCAACGCGGATTCAACGAGAGCCTCCGGGGTTGCGCGGCCGTATTTCTCCAGCAGGCGCTTATCGAGGGAGCCGCCGTTGATGCCGATGCGGATCGGGGTCCCATGCTGCTTCGCGGCAGCGGAAATCTCTGCAACCTGGTCATCGAACTTGCGGATGTTGCCCGGGTTGACACGCACCGCACCGCAACCGGCCTCAATGGCTGCGTAGACGTACTTGGGTTGGAAGTGGATATCCGCGATCACCGGGATCGTGGACTGTTGCGCGATGACCTTCAGCGCATCGGCGTCCTTGTCTGTTGGGCACGCGACACGGACAATGTCACAGCCAGCGGCGGTGAGCTCGGCGATCTGCTGCAACGTAGCGCCGATGTCGTGAGTCTTCGTGGTCGTCATCGACTGCACGGTGATCGGGTGATCCGAGCCCATACCGACGTTGCCGACCATCATCTGGCGGGTCTTGCGCCGCGGAGCCAACGTCATAGGTGGTGGTGTAGGCATTCCCAAATTAACCGATGACACGAGGTGTCCTCCAAGAACTCATACGTGATAAACGAATCCACTGCTGTGCTCTATCTTCCCATGCCGCTGCCGGCACCTTCACATGTCTTATGCGGCATCTGAGGCAAGCTACAGCAGGGACACCGGTTTCACGAGGTCGGCATAGATCAAGATCACACCCATGACGAGCAATAAACCTGCAACAACATAGGTGACCGGGAGCATCTTCGAAAGATCCACCGGTCCCGGGTCAGGGCGCTTGAAAATCTTGTTGAACGTTTTGCGGATCTTCTCCCACAAAGCCCCTGCGATATGACCGCCATCAAGCGGCAAGAGCGGGATCAGGTTGAACACGAACAGCGCGACGTTCAGCGAACCCATCAGGCTCAGGTAGCTTGCGAGCTTATCTTTGACGCTGATCTGCTCGAAAGAGGTGATCTCGCCGGCGATGCGGCCCACCCCTACCACGGACATCGGCCCGTTCGGATCGCGTTCAGCTGGGCTGAACGCGGCCTGGGCAACGCCAGCAACTTTCTGCGGAAGCTGAGTCACAACACCAGAAACAGCTTTGACATTCTCCCACACAAAACCCGGGACCTCACCTACCGGCCGCGGCCGGATCTCAGCTGTCGAACCGATGCCAGCGAAACCCACCGACTCCACCTTGGCAGTACCGTCACGGTTCTTCTCAACCATCCCCAAAGGCGAAACAACAGGCCGAGCCGTCTCAACCGGAACCAACGTTGTGGTCGATGCGACACCATCGCGCTCATAACCGATGCTGAGCTCTTGATCAGGGCTTGCCTTGATCCGGTCCGTGAGTGCAGACCAATCAGTGTCGTCAAGCGAAACACCGTCAACCGAGGTAATGACATCCCCAGGCTTCAAGCCCGCCGCATACGCCGGCCCAGCTGGGGCACCCTCAGGGCAGCTCTGTCCCTCCCCCGCCGGGCGCGTGTTCTCGTCATCCACTGCTTGAAGACACTGATACACCTCAGACACCGTGGTCGTAGGAGTCGCGACCCCGAAACCAGTAAGAACAATCCCAAAGAACACGAACGCTAAAAGCAGGTTCATAAACGGGCCACCCAGCATGATGATGATCCGCTTATACACCGGCAAGTTCAAAAACAATCGCTTCTCATCGCCAGGCTGCAGAGTCTCAGCTTCAGCCTTCTTCGCCTCATCGGACAACTGCTGAAAAATACCGGTGCGTGTAGGCCGCTGCTTGCCGTCCTGATGCGGCGGATACATACCGATCATCGTGATGTACCCACCCAGCGGCAGCAATTTGATCCCGTACTCTGTCTCCCCTTTACGGAAAGAGAACAGCGTAGGCCCAAAACCCACCATGTAGCGAGGCACGCGCAAACCGAAAGCCTTAGCCGGCAGTAAATGCCCCACCTCATGCAACGCAATCGAGATGCCGATACCCACCAGCATCACCAGCGCGCCAATCACATACGCCAGAACCTGATCCATCTCAATCCCAACCGGTAAAACTCAAGCCCACAGCTTGCGGGCTTTATCGCGCGCCCACTCTTCGGCGGCCAAAACCCCTTCAACACTACGGCCATACTCTGCCGTGTTCGCATCCGAGTCATAAGCCTCAACCACCTCGGCCACGACCTCGACGATCCTCCGGAAACCGATCGCGCCGTCGTGGAAAGCATCCACCGCTTCCTCATTGGCTGCGTTATACACGGCCATGTGCGTCGGTGAAGCCTCTTGCGCTTTCTTCGCAAGCTCGATAGCAGGGAACGCCTCATGATCCATCGGGAAAAACTCCCACGTATGAGCCTGCGTCCAATCCACCGGTGTGCACGCCCCCGGCAGGCGATCCGGCCAATTCAAACCCAACGCGATCGGCAACCCCATATCCGGTGGAGACGCCTGCGCAATCGTGGAACCATCCACGAACTCGACCATCGAATGCACCACCGACTGCGGATGCACTACCGGAACAATCCGCTCCAGCGGGACGTCGAACAGCAGATGCGCCTCAATCACTTCAAGCGCCTTATTCACCAAGGTCGCCGAATTGGTTGTGACCACACGCCCCATATCCCAGGTAGGGTGAGCCAAGGCCTGCTGCGGGGTGACATCCTCAAGCTGCTCGGCACTCCAGCCGCGGAACGGACCGCCTGATGCGGTGATGATCAAACGCTCAACCTCGCTACGGGTTCCCGAACGCAAGGCCTGCGCGATCGCTGAATGCTCCGAATCCACAGGAACGATCTGCCCCGGCGATGCCGCATCCATCACCAGCCGGCCGCCAGCAACCAGCGACTCCTTATTAGCCAACGCCACCACAGAACCGGCCTCAATAGCCGCCAGCGTAGGCCGCAAACCGCGCGAACCCGTGACCCCGTTGAGCACCACATCCACATCAGGCAACGCCGCACACGCGCGCGCCGCGTTGTCACCAACCACAACCTCAGGTACATAAGCGTCCAGGCCCGCGCCATCGACCTCAACCTCACCGACACCGGCAAGCTCAAGCCGCCCCTCACGTGAAGCAACCTCCTTAGCACCTGCCAGATGCAGCAAGAAGCCGCCGCGCACATCGTCGGCACTCATCTCCTCAGCGCCAGCCAAACCCACCACATCCGGCCGGAACGCCACCGCCTGCAACGCTAATTCGCGAGCCTGCTGCCCCGCAGAAATAGCCCGGACCGCAAACCGGTCCCCCGCACGGGCGATCTGCGCCAAAGCCTGAGTACCGATCGACCCCGTCGAACCCACAATCACAACAGACCTAGCCACAACAAGCTCCCTCACAAACCGAACAACCCAGCATCAACAATAAAAACCAGCAACCCCACCACACTGCTGCGGAAGCGCCCCAGCATCTACAGGCAAACGCGCCCCTGCTAGTGTGCCATGACTAGCCAACGCAGCTGGCACCCGAAACCGGTGATAGCCCAACATTGAGGCAAAACCCAGGTGGGCACCATCTGGCCTAAGATAGATAAGCAATACATATTCATTCATTAGCACCCGGAGGAAACATGCGCCTGCGCCCCGTTGAACCTGCGGACCTCGAGCACTTCTTCGCTCACCAACAGGACCCGGACGCCAACCATATGGCGGCCTTCAGCGCCCGCAACCCCAGCGACCGCAGCGTCTTCGACTATCACTGGGGCCTCATGTTGCGCGACCCTAAAATCCAGGTGCGCACCATTGAGCACGATGGTGAAGTAGCCGGCTCGATCGTCATGGCTTTCCACGAGGACTACGCGGAGCTTTCCTTCTGGACCGATAAATCCTTCTGGAACCAGGGAGTCACCACCGCCGCCGTGGAAGCGATGCTCGAGGAATTCCCGCAGCGGCCCGTTCGCGCATCCGTGGTGGCTGACAACGTGGGAACACACAAAATCCTTGAAGGCCGCGGTTTCAAACAAGTCGACCAGACCAGGGACTTCTCCAACGCACGCGGAGAAATCGTCGCCGAAGACCACTTCGAACTCAGCTAACGCGCTGGCCTGTAGCTGAGCTCTGTAGCTAAAACACGTAGCTGATATGCGTCGCTGATATGCGTAGCTGTGCTCCGTGGCTGCACTCCGTGGTTGCAACCTTGAGCAATATTATTTGAGCAATACAGTTATCTAACGTTTGGGCCCGGCACCTTGTGGCGCCGGGCCCAAACGTTGACAACGCGCTAGTGGGTCATCGTTCTAGTGGGTCGTCTTGGCCGCGTTAGTCGATCGCGGCCATGAGTTCGATGGTGCGGTCCAAGAACGCATCCACCTGGTTCTCTTCATAGCCTTCATCGCCCTCAGCGCGCCTAAACACCACACGGCGTACATCGTCAACGCTCAGGGGGACATCGTGTTCGAAGTACTGGATGAGACGGTCACACAACGCGTCGACGTCTGCGATGTTATAGGACGGTACGTTCCGTTTGGATGGACGGCGGAAACGCTCCCCCGGCGCTCGATGCAGACGAGCCCGCAACACCATCGCGACCTGAGAGATGTTCTCAAGCCAACGGTCGTGGCCTTCAGACTCGATCAGGGCGTTGCGTTCACGGGCCGCGAAGACGTCCTCGAGCCGGTCCAAAGCCGCATCGACTTCGCGAGGATCATAGCCGCCCCTGACCGGGTCGAACGTTGCCCGCCGCACTACAGAGCTCGTGACAACGTCCCTGTTCAGGTTCTCCGCCTCATACGTCTTACGGGCACGCGCCAAGAAATCCTCGACCTGACCGGTGTCGTATCCAAAGGCGTCGTCAGCCACCCGTGCAAACAAAGTGCCAGCCAGACCGGCGTTATCCGTTCGAGCCACCGTGGCGCTCCTTCGATAGAGGTATGTGCAAGTGAGAGTTTATCTGAGGGTTAGGCCAGCGCTTCAGCCAACATAACCACTGCGTAGCCGAAAGGCATCGCAAACAAGAGGGAATCCAGGCGGTCCATCATGCCGCCGTGCCCCGGCAACAAGTTAGACATGTCCTTGACCCCGAGCGCACGCTTGACCATCGACTCAGCGAAATCGCCCAACGTGGCGCACACGACCGTCGCAATAGCCAAGACAACGCCAAGCCACCACGGTATCTGCAGAACCCACAGGCACAACGCGATACCCACGATGGTCGCGCCCAGCAGCGAACCTGCGAAGCCCTCCCAGGACTTCTTAGGGCTGATGCGTGCCGCCATCGGATGCTTACCCAGGGTCACCCCGACGATGTAGCCGAACGTGTCGTTAGAGACCACCAGCAGAACAACCGTGAGCAACGCGGCAGCACCACGCTCGGTTTGAAAAATCAAGAACGCGAAAGAGGCCAGCAGCGGGACCCACCCCACCACTAGAACGCTCAGCCCGATCGACTGTGAGCCGTGCGAACGCCCCTCAAGCAGGTTCCAGATCACCACGAGCACAAGGCAGGCGGTCAACCCCAAGGAGAGCGCGACAGGCCCGTAGATGCCCGCAAGCAACGGCAAAGCGACGCTCGTGATGAGAAGTGGTGCCAACGGAATAGGGATACCCGTGCGCGCCTTGAGCGCACGCGAGACTTCCCACGAACCGATACCTGCAACCAAGCAACCGAGCGCGATCAGCAGATAGGGAAAAACAAAAAGCCCGAGACCAAGCACGGCGAGAAGACCCGCGCCCACGCCGATCGCCGCCGGAAGGTTACGGCCCGCTTTAGACGGTTTCGGCTCAGGCAAATCATTCGGATCAGGAACACTCAGCGGTTCCAGCGCCCCGTACGGTGCAGGTAGCGCACCTTCTTCAGGCACGGCATCCTGCCCAGCCAACGCATCCCTGTCATACGTTGCAGCTGCATCCTGTTCAAACAGGGCAGTTGCATCGTGTCCGAACCGCGCCGGTGCTTCCTCTTGATGCGCTGCCGTTGCATCCTGCTCATACAGCGCGGTTGCATCCTGTTCAGCCTCCACAGCAGCAACAGGCTCGGGCGTTTCATCGTAGGCAGGCTCCCACGCCGCATTTTGATCGGCCCTCCACCCCCGCAGCTCAGCCGGCTCCGGCGCCTCAACGATAGGCTGCGGCGCCGTGTGAGTCTCCTGCGCTGTGTGAACCTCCTGCGCTGTGTTGGCTTCAGCCACGGGTTCGGTGGTGTCGGCTTGCGCGTTGCCGGTTTCGAGAACTGGTGCCTCAAGATCCTTCGCTTCGGGGGTCTCAGCTTCCGCTGCCGCGGCTGCCGCAGCTGCTGCTCGCTCGGCTTGACGGCGTGCCCGCCTGCTCCCGGGTGCTGCAGGACGCCTTGAAGCGCGCGATGGCGCATCGACATGCGTCGATGCGGCACGGCGCGCTCGCGTCTCATCAACAGACACCGATGAGCCCAGCCCCTCGACAGGGCTGGACTCATTCCGGAAACCAGACGTGTACGTCATTAGATCTCGAGGAGCTCGGCTTCCTTGTTCTTGGTCATCTCGTCGACCTGCTCGCCGAACTCACGAACCATCTGGTTCAGTTCGTTCTCGCCGCGCTTGACGTCGTCTTCGCCAACGCCGCCGTCCTCTTCAAGTTCCTTGAGCATGTCATTGCCCTTACGGCGATGGTTACGCAGGGCTACCTTGTGCTCTTCAGCCTTGGTGCGCACAAGCTTGACGTACTCGTTGCGGCGTTCCTCGGTCAGCTCCGGCATCGTGATGCGGATCTGGCGGCCGTCGTTGGATGGGTTAGCGCCGATCTCCGAATCGGAAAGCGCCTTCTCGATCGCGCGGATCGAGGAGGCATCGTAAGGGTTGATGAGGATAGTGCGCGCATCCGGCACCTGGAAGGACGCCAGCTGCTGAAGCGGGGTGAAGGAGCCGTAGTACTCAACCATCACTTTGGCGTATAGGCCCGGGTTTGCCCGGCCGGTACGGACAGTTGCGAAGTCTTCTTGAGCTGCTTCGATCGTACGTTCCATAGCGGAGCGGGTTTCGCCCAGCACTTCCTGGATCATCGGAACTCCTTCGAGGGTTCTATTTACACCGTCAACGTGCACCACAGGTTATACGTACCAAAGGTGCATCTTGTCATACATCTTAGGCTACCCACTCGCTTTGCTAAGCCCCAGGGCTACCCTGTTTGGCTTCTAGCGTTACCACCTACCTCATGGGCTAGGCCGCCACTTTAGGCGACTGTGACGTGAGTTCCCTGGGCGGTGCCGCGGATCGCTGCCGCGACGTTGCCTTCGCCTTCCATGCCGAAAACGAACATTTCCAGGCCGTTGTCCTTACACATCGTCATCGCGGTCTGATCCATGACCCGGATGTTGCCGGCAAGGGCTTCGCTGTAAGTGAGTTTCTCGAACTTCTTAGCGTCAGGGTTGGTTTTCGGGTCCGCGGTGTAGACACCGTCGACACCGGATTTGGCCATCAAAACCTGGTCAGCGTGGACTTCAAGCGCCCGCTGGGCCGCGACCGTATCGGTTGAGAAGTATGGGAGGCCAGCACCTGCACCAAAGATCACGACGCGGTCTTTCTGCAGGTGGCGGATCGCGCGGCGTGGAATGTACTCTTCAGCGACCTGGGACATCGAAATGGCGGACTGGACGCGGGTCTCAACACCGGTCTGCTCAAGGAAGTCCTGAAGCGCCAGGCAGTTCATGACGGTTCCGAGCATCCCCATGTAGTCAGCACGGGAACGGTCCATACCGGATTCCGCGAGCTCAGCTCCGCGGAAGAAGTTGCCGCCGCCAACAACGATCGCTGTTTCTACCTCGCCTACGGTCGAGGCGATCTGTTCGGCGATGCGCCGCACGGTCGCCGGGTCCACGCCCAGCTTGCCGCCACCAAACACCTCTCCCGAGAGCTTCAATAGGACTCGCCGGCGCTGCTTGCTAGGGGTGTTCGACATCAAGGCTCCTTTAGGCGTTCAAGGTGGGTAGGCAATCGACCTTTATTTTCGCATACGCCGCCCGCCGCTATTCGAGGCGTGTCGGTTGCGTCACTCACGAGCCGTGACCCGTTGCGCTCCACGATGCGGCAGCCGGCTTTAAACGGTTGCGCCCGCACTCGTGACGAGTGCGGGCACACCTGGTGTCTATCGGAGCGTGAGGCCCCTACCAGCGTTGTTAGGCGCCAACGCGGAAACGTGCGAAGGCGACAGCCTTGGCACCAGCTGCATCCAGGACCTGCTGGATGGACTGCTTGGTGTCCTTAGCGAATGGCTGATCAACCAGGACCTTCTCCTTGAAGAAGCCGGTCATGCGGCCGTCGATGATCTTCGGCAGTGCCTGCTCTGGCTTACCCTCGGCGCGTGCGGTCTCTTCAGCGATGCGGCGCTCTTCAGCGACCAGGTCCTCGGGGACGTCCTCGCGGGTGAGGTAGACAGGAGCCATAGCTGCTGCGTGGACAGCCACGTCGTGAGCTGCGGTTTCAGCGGCTTCACCAGTGCCGTCGACTGCGAAGAGAACGCCAACCTGTGCAGGCAGGTCCTGCGAGGTCTTGTGCAGGTATGCCTTCACGAGTGGGCCTTCAACCTTTTCGATGCGGCGCAGCTGGATCTTCTCGCCCAGAACACCGCTGAGCTCCTCGATCTCCTCAGCGACAGTGTTCTCGCCGATCTTTGCGGCGAGCAAAGCGTCAACGTCAGCGACGTTGTTAGCTACTGCGGCATCGAGGGCCTTGTTTGCCAGCTCAACGAACTTCTCGTTCTTAGCGACGAAGTCAGTCTCAGCGTTGAGTTCGAGCATGTAGCCTGCACCGTCAACAACCTTTGCGGCCACGAGGCCTTCAGCGGTTGCGCGGCCTTCACGCTTGGATGCCTTGTTGAGGCCCTTCACGCGGATGATCTCGAGGGCCTTGGCGGTATCGCCGTCAGCCTCATCGAGAGCCTTCTTGACATCCATCATGCCGGCGCCGGTGCGCTCACGCAGTTCCTTGATGTCTGCGGTGGTGTAGTTCGCCATTCGAGTTATCCCCGTTCGTAGGAAGTTGTGATGGACGGAAAATTACTTGGACTCGGTAGCCGCCTGGCCACCGTCTTCTTCAGCCTTCTCAGCTGGAGCTTCCTCAGCCTGTGCGGTTGGGTTCTCACCCTCGAGGAGTTCGCGCTCCCACTCCGCCATTGGCTCTTCGGCTTCGCCCTTGTTACCGCCCTGGCGAGCCATGAGGCCCTCTGCGACGGCGTCTGCGACAACGCGGGTCAGCAGGGATACGGAGCGGATGGCGTCATCGTTACCTGGGATTGGGTACTGGACCTCATCTGGGTCGCAGTTGGTGTCGAGGATCGCGACAACTGGGATGCCCAGCTTGGTTGCCTCGTCGACTGCGAGGTGTTCCTTCTTGGTGTCGACAACCCACAGCATGGATGGGGTGCGGTTCATGTTGCGGATACCGCCGAGGTTTGCGCGCAGCTTGGTCAGCTCGCGCTCAAGCAGCAGCAGTTCCTTCTTGGTGTACTTCGAACCTGCTACGTCGTCGAAGTCGATCTCTTCGAGTTCCTTCATGCGGTTAACACGCTTGGAAACGGTAGCGAAGTTGGTGAGCATGCCGCCCAACCAGCGGTGGTTGACGTATGGCATGTTCACGCGCTGAGCCTGCTCAGCGATGGCTTCCTGGGCCTGCTTCTTAGTGCCGACGAACAGGATCGTGCCGCCGTGGGCTACGGTCTGCTTGATGAAGTCGTATGCACGGTCGATGTAGGACAGCGACTGCTGCAGGTCAATGATGTAGATGCCGTTGCGCTCGGTCATGATGAAGCGGCGCATCTTTGGGTTCCAGCGGCGGGTCTGGTGGCCGAAGTGGACACCGGAATCGAGCAACTGGCGCATGGTCACGACGGACATTGCGTTCTCCTTGTACGGGCACGGTGGCCCTGTTGTATTTGACGGTTATTGGCCAGGCATTGCGCCGGCCCCTAGTGAAAACGCACCGTTTGGTCGCTTCATCCGTTTCCAACATCGCACCAAGCCTGGACAGGTTTGGCTGTTGTTGGACCGTGGGATGGGCGTGCATGCCTGTGATGCGCATCGATGATGATGTATATCGGCGACATGCAGCGTCTTCACGCGAAGTCAGTTTCGGGCACACGAGATCGCACGCACAAAACTGCTATTCCAAGTCTACATCATGTTTTGGGGCTCTTCAGAGTTGAGTGTGGGGTGAGGCATCCAGCCCGCCAGTGATCATCAGCATGCGGAGTCGGATATCGGTCGACGCATGGCATACTGAGCGAATGCTTTCGGTTGCTACGCTTTTCGCCTTTGGAGTTGCGGTGACTCCGCTTGTGATCACTCCGGGCGCAAGCTTTACGTTGGTGAGTTCACGAGGGCTGGTGGGGGACAGGCGTGGTGCTTGGGCTGTGATCGTGGGGACGGCTGCCGGAATCATCAGCCATGGTGTGCTTGCGGGGCTGGGACTCGCCGGGGTGGTGGTGCGCTCCGCGGAGTTGTATCAGGTTCTGCGGCTGGTTGGCGCGATGTATCTGATCGGCCTTGGTGCGTGGCTGGTGTGGCGCTCGCGGCTCAGCCGCGCCCCGGCGGAGAGAGAGCATGCCCGAAGCGACTCCAAATCCGTTGCGCAGGAGATAGGGCAGGCGTACTTGGCGAACGTGCTCAACGTGAAGGCGGCCACCGTGTACCTCACGCTGGCGCCACAGTTCGTGCCGATGGACCTGATCGGAGTGACTTCGATGCTGATGCTCGCTCTGGTCCATGTCTGCGTGATGGCCGTCTGGCTTGGGCTCTGGTCAACGGGGCTCGCGAAGCTGTCCAGCGCCTTCAGCGTAGCGTCCTGGAAGCGGTGGATTGACGTCGGAGGCGGGACGATTCTCATTGTTCTTGGCATCCGTACAGCTGCCGCGCGCGGGGAGGTGTAGTAGGCCAAGGCGTTGTCGACGATGGTGTGAAGGCATCAAGCCGAGGTTTCTCGCCGCAGGTGGTGTGGGGCAAACGGTAGTCGAAGTGGTGCCTCCAGACCCTGATCGATTCTCTGCGGTCGGTCTCGAAAGCGTACGGGCGGCGTCGTGAAGGCATTCATCGGCACGTAGCCGCCGGTGCGTTCGATCCTCCCGCTATGGAGGGTCATGTGGATCTTGGTGGGAGCACCCCTCGTTCACGCCCGGGAAGCGCGCGGTGGCCGCTGTCGCGGAACTGCTCCGCCTCGCTGTTGATGCTGTTCAGCCGGCGCGGGGTCCTACTATCAGTCTTCCGATGAGTGTTGCAGTCTCTCGGACGCAAGCCGCGCATAGACGAGGGTGTCGGTCCACTCGCCCTTACTGAACCAGTCCTGGATGTGATGCGCTTCGAGCCGGAGTCCGACGCGGCGAGCGAGTGCTGCGGAAGCGCTGTTGCGGGCATCCATCTGCGCAGTGATGCGGTGGAGCCTGTAGTGGTCGAACCCGAGGGCAAGCACTGCCCGGACGGCTTCGCTGGCGAAGCCGTGCCCGCCGTATGACGGGTCGAGAACCCACCCGATCTCGGCCTGGCGGTGCTCGGGGTCGGTGAGTCACAGTGCCACGTCGCCGATCGGGACGCCGTGATGCTCGATGACAGGCCCTCCGCAACCTCCTCTCGGATCATCCGCCGTACGGACTCGGGGGTGTAGGTGGGCTCTGGCAGGTGGCCGAAGCGCCGCACGGCCTCATCCCTGGTACCTGCTGCATACGCTTCCGCGTCCAGCTCGGAGAGCTGGCGCAGACGAGTGTTCTCACAGGTGATCGGGAGGAGGGAGACATCCAGCATGCACCTAAGCTAACAGGGATCGGATAACTGGCTCTTCAGAGTTGAGTGTGGGGTGAGGCATCCAGCCCGCCAGTGGTCAACAGCATGCGGAGTCGGTAGTGCTCGAAGTTTCTGAAGCCGCGAGCGATGCGACGACCGAGCTCGATGAGCCCGTTGATGGCCTCGGTGCCGCCGTTGCTGGCACCGTCGGTGTCGAAGTACGCCAGGAACGCTGTCCTCCACCGGCGCAGCGTCTTTCCCAGCCTCGCGATCTCCGGGATCGGGCAGGACGGCAACGAGTTGATGAGCTTCTCGGCCAGACGCCGACCCTGGGCAGGGGTGGGCTGGTGGAACACGTCACGGACGTCTTGGGCGCACATGTAGGCGACCTCGACCGCGACGTGATCGGGGTGGGCTGCGAACGCTGTTTCCAGGCGGGTCTGCTGGCGGGCGGTGAGGCGTTCCTGCCCGGCCCGGAGGATGTGACGGATGCCGTAGAGCGGGTCGCCCGTACGGCCTCGGTGGCCGAGGGTCTCCTGCTGGACCCGACGGCGCGCGTCATCGACGGCGCTGGTGGCGAGCTTGACGATGTGGAACGCATCCAGCACGCAGGTGGCGTCCTCGAGCTGGTCATCGATCGCGTTCTTGTAGCCCTGGAACGGGTCGAGTGTGGCGATCTCGACCTGCTTGCGGAACCCTTCGCCGCATTCGTCGAGCCAGTCCCGGTAGGCGTTGCCGGATCGGCCGGGGACGAGGTCGAGCAGCCTGGCGGTGGGGTGGGGTCCGTGAGTCAGGTCCACCATCCCGGTGGGCTCCTTCGGACCGCGCCGTCTTGGGTTGCGGTGGTGCCAGACATGCTCGTCCACGCCCAGGATCTGCACGCCCTCGAAGCGGGATGGGTCGTTCGCGGCCGCGATCAGGACTGGTCGGATCTGGGACCAGAGGGTGTTCCAGGTCGTGCCGAGCTGGCGGGCCAGGCCCTGGATCGTCGCTCCCTCACGGCCGAGTTGTCCGATTGCCCAGCGGATCGCGCGCGTGCTCAGCAGCCCTCGCGCAGCGCAGACGTTGGGGTTCTGCTCGACGAAGGTGGCGACGTCGCAGAGGGGCTCGCGGCAGATCCAGCGGCGTTTGCGCCACCGGATCCTCACCGGCCTGCCTGCCCAGGGCGCGTCGATCATCGAGGTCACGATCCGGCCATGCCCTGTGGCGATGACTCCACAGCCGGGGCATCCGGCGACGGGATCGCAGGACTCCACCTCGAGTACCAGGCTCGTGGGGTCTTTCAGTACTGCGGTCAGATGGAGGTTGGGGAAGTCGAGGAGGAGATCGCATCGGCAGCAGCGGTTGAGCGTGTCGGAGCAGGCGCACGTAGAGTTGGGCATCGTCGAGGTCCTTGGTGTGAGCAGAGGTTAGAGTCCGCTCATCATCGGGGACCTCGACGTCTACCCCCTAGCACCCGTGCCCGATCGGCGTGCCCACACTCAACTCTGAAGAGCCTGTTTTGGCTTGCGTTTTCCACCGATCCACAGTCTCTTTTGCGTCGGCTGTCTATCCACAATTTCGCTCGCCGCTGCCCTTCCTCATCGATCCTGCAGTGGACTGTGAACCATGAAAACTCATAGCCCCTCCCCTGCTCGCAACCGCTTTTCGACTATCGTGCCCCTCCCCGGCACCGGCTTGCCTCGCACCGTGTTGTTATGCATGCTTGCCCTGATCTGCACGGTGGCTCTCACGGCGGCGAAACCGGTTCCGCCGGTCGGCCGTGAACCCACGGGCTCTGAATCCTGGGAAGACGTAGGGATGTTGCGTGGGTTCGAAGCCCCTGAGCATGTATGGAGTGCTGGAAGCCGCGGGGTCCAGTTGAAAGCTGCCGCCGGCGATGCGGTGGTTGCACCCGCCGACGGCGTGGTCAGCTTCGCTGGAAAAGTGGCAGGGCGGCCAGTGGTTGCGATCCAGTTACCTTCAGGCTGGCGTACAACCGTCGAACCTGTTGATGCATCGGTTCGCAAGGGCGACCGCGTTACTGCCGGCAAGCGCATCGGTACTGTCGCGGCGGGTGGCCCGTGTGATCAGCGATGTGTTCATTGGGGTTTAAAAACAGGCAGCGGGGCCAACGTCTTATACAGAGACCCCCGAACACTGCTCTCTGAACAGCCTTCGGTTTTGTGGCCGGATGCTGACACCCCGCCAGGATCCGGGCCCTAAAACTATGAGGGTCTAGACGTTAGCCCCGCTACTGTTGAGCGAATTCACGTTGGCGCGAGCTCGCTCACTTAGCTTGCGATACGTGGGTGCTCTTTCTCCCAGGTCTTCTCGAAGATCAGCTCGTCGTCGTTATATGCGAGCACATGGGAGTACGTGTAGATGTTCTCGGCATCACAGCTCATGCGTGTTGTCGCAAAAACCTTGGTGTCCCAGTCCATGTCTGGCCGGCGCATCCCCACGGTCCACACCGATTCGGTGCGTGCAGAGAGCGGATCGTCCTTATTGATCCAGTAGGTCTCAACCGTGTCTTCGTCATAGTGCAACCCATCCGGGTACACGCGCGTGCCGCCATAGGCGGGGTCCACCTGCAACACGGTTTCGTTGGCCACCACGTCTTGAGAGATCAGCCGTTCAGGGCGCGCCGCACCCGCTGCCCCTGTTTCGCCTGCCTGCGGATACTTCACATCCAACGGAACTAGCCGGACTGGATCATCGAAGCGCACCGAAGCATCCGCAGCGGCACGCTCTGCCGCGCCTTCGCCGTCGGTGGGTTCACGGACCGGCAGCACCAGCGCGCTCGCGGCAGGATCAATACTGAACCCTTCCCCGCCTGGCTGCGGCCAGACCCACGGCCAGTAGGCACTCGAGACAGCTACACGGAGCACGTGGCCGGCAGGGAAACGGTAGCCCACTCCCGTGATCGGGACCTCAACCTCAACCCACTCGCCTACCGGCATCGCTACGGCCTTATCGCGGCCTTCGCGGGCGCTGAAGTTCAGGTTGCCGCGGGTCACCAAGGTCGAGGAGCCGTCTTGAGCGACATCGTTGATGCGCACATACACTTGGCCGCGTTCGGTCGGTGATGAGACCCGTAGCTTGACCGAAGCGTTGCCGAGCACGTCGATGTCTTCTGTCACCGGGAAGTCGAATACAACTGACTTACCGTCATCGCTACGCTGGTCCACCGGCAAGTCAGCTGCGTTGCCGTACGGGAAGTAACGGCCGGCGTCTGCACCCACATCCTGTGGTGAGGCCACACGCACCTCAAGAGCGCCATCGCTGTTGGTGCTCTGTGCGGCGAACGGTGAAACATGCGCACCGTCCAGGCTCAGCTCGGTTGGTTTGATGTGCGGGCTAGGCCACTGCTTTTCTGCAACCCAGCGGCCCGGCATCTTGTCATAGGCGGAACGCGGCGGCACCGAATCGGTGATCCAGCCCCGGAATAGCGGAGTATCCATCGCGCCGTTGTCTTTGCCCTTGAGCCAATGATCCCACCAGCGCAGGGTCTCACCCAAGAAGTCGATGTGCGGGCCGGGGCGCAAGTCGCGGTCAGGATACTGATGCGCCCACGGGCCTACGATGCCGCGGACATTCTTACCGAGTGCGGACAGATGCTCGGTCAGCCGCAGGACGGTGTCACGGTATGGGTCATACCAGCCGCCCACCGCCATGACCGCGGCGTCAAGCGAGCTGTAGTCTTCGCACACAGATCCGTGTTTCCAGTAGTCGTCACGGACCTGGTGCCCAACCCACGTGTCGATGAACGGCTCGATGTTCTCAAGCCGGTACTTCCACTGATCGAGCCATTTCTCGCCCCACACCCGCTTATCAACCGGGCGGGATTCGAACGCGAGCATCGTTCCGGCCCACGCGTGCATGTCGATCCCAAGCATCGAGCCGCCGAAATAGTGCACGTCGTTGTCGTAGCGGTCATCAGTTGAGCACACTGTGACGATCGCTTTCAACGCTTCTGGCTGATAGCTCGCTAGCTGTAACGAGTTGAACCCGCCCCAGCTGATGCCGAACATACCGACCTTGCCCGTGCACCAGTCTTGCTTGGCGATCCACTCGATCACCTCAAGCCCGTCATTGTGCTCTTGCTGATCGTATTCATCCCCCGGTACGCCTTCACTGCTGCCGTGGCCGCGGATGTCCACGCGAATGGATGCGTAGCCGTGGCCTGCATAGAACGGGTGCCGTTCGTGATCGCGCGGGGCAGTCCAGTCTCCGTGGCGGTACGGCAGATATTCCAGGATCGCTGGAACCGGATCATCAGTTACAGGCATCCATGCTTTCATCCACAATCGTGTGCCATCGCTGAGAGGAATCCAGTCCTCAACGATCTCGACTTTAAACGGAAGGTCTTCAGGTTTCAGCATGTCCACTCCCTACCTCTAAGTTGTTGCTTCTACGCTGCGGATTTACGCGACTGCTTGGATGCGGCGGGTCATCCATGGGCTCACCAGAATGAGGAACACACCGTAAGCCACAATCAGCCCGCCTTGAATACCGAAGTAGGCGGCAGCGTTAGAGAAGTTATCGAAGTCGAACAGTTTCACAATCTGGGCCTGCAAGCCTTGAACCAGCGCCATCGCGGCGAACCAGACCGCCATCGTCTGGCTTGCGAATGCACGCGGGGCCAGCTTGGTGGTCGCGCTCATCCCGGAGGTCTGCAGGATCAGGTCGCCTAGGCCTAGGAAGATGTAGCAGCCGATGAGCCACGCGCTAGCCAGCAGACCCATCGCAGGGGTTACCGCGGCACCCATCGCAACGGTCAAGAACGCAAGCCCGCCGAGGATCGTACCGATACCGACCTTGGTTGCAACCGACGGTTGGCGCCGGCCCAGCTTGACCCACAGCCATGCCAGAACCGGCCCCATGATGATCTCGACGATCGCGGTCAGCGAGATGTACCACGTGGATGGGTACTCGAAGCCGAACGCGGTGTTATCGGTCTTGTTCAGCGCCAAGAAGTTCAGCGTGTTACCGGTCTGGAAGTAGGTGAGGTTGTAGGCGATCAGGGCGATCAGCAACAACACGTAGGGCCCGAGGTTGCGGCGTTCAACCGCGGTGACCTTCTTGGAGAAATACATCCACAGCAGAAACGCTGCCGGCACGATCATCGTGATGATGCTAACCGCGTTGACCACGTTATCTAATCCGTCAGTCGAGCGGGTCCCAAAGAAGATACCCACGGCGACAACCGCTACGGCAGCGGTCACGATGATCCAGAAGTTGGCATCCGGTTTGAACGCGGCACGCACGAGCACTTCGCGGCGCTTACCACCCAGGTTCCGACCCATCGCGATATAGAGGATGAGGCCGAGGACCATGCCCACCGCGGCCGATGCAAACCCGAGGTGCCAGTTGATGTTCTGACCCAGCCAGCCTGCAACGAGCGGGCCGAGGAACGCACCGATATTGATACCGGCGTAGTAGATCGCGAAACCGGAGTCACGGCGGGCATCGTCCTTACCGTAAAGCTCACCGACCTGGGTCGCGACGTTCGGCTTGAGCAGGCCCGTACCGAGGATGATCAACCCTAGGCCGATCCATGTGGTCACCTCGGCAGGCAGGCCCATGCAGATGTGGCCTGCCGCGATGATGATCGCGCCCCACAGGGTCGCCCGCCCTGTGCCCACGATACGGTCGGCAACCCACGCGCCAGCGATACCCAGCAGGTAGACCAAGGCACCATATGCCGCCACGATCGAGGATGCGGTGGACTCTTCGTAGCCGAGCCCTCCGTTGGCGATCGCATCAGCGAAATACAGAGCGAGGATCGCCTGGAAACCCAGATAAGAGAAACGCTCCCAAATCTCGAGGTTGAACAGCGCGAACAACCCCATGGGGTGGCCCATGAACCTGCGGTCCTGATGCACGTGCGCATCGTGTTCAGTAGCTTGGGCGAGCTTCTCTTGCGGAATCCGGTCTTCAGCGATCTGCACGCCGTCGATCAAGACCTCCCCCGGTGAGCCCTCTACCGGGATTGGGTCTTGAGTGAAGTCACCTTCTACCTGGCCCTGTTGTTCGTCTCTACTCATTTACATCTCACAATCGTTCCTCATTGGCACTGCCCCGCATTGTTGCCAGTCTCATGCATTGCTAACAATCGATGCTGATAGGCGCCACTACTTATCACTTTCAACGCTAGCGCCCTTACGTGAACAGTCAACAGAACATGTCAAAGATCTCCTTGAGGCTTCTCTGCGGCTCAAGACGGGTGCTCCATGTTCTGGCAGGCAACCTGGTATATAGCCGGTGCTGATCGCCGGCGTAGAATTAGGGGTATGTCCGTTCAGAAAATTGTGTTGTTCTACGTGTTTACTCCGCTGGCAGATCCAGAGGCTGTGCGTTTGTGGCAGTACACGCTGGCTGAAAGCTGCAACCTTAAAGGGCGCGTGATCATCTCGAAGGATGGCATCAACGCGACCCTCGGGGGCGATATCAGCGATGTTAAGAAATATGTGAAGAACACGCGCTCCTATGAGCCGTTCCGTTCTGCAGACATCAAGTGGTCGGATGGCTTGGGAGATGACTTCCCACGCCTGTCCGTCAAGGTTCGCCCTGAGCTGGTGACGTTCACGACCCCGAATGAGATCGAGGTGGACGCCAGCGGCGTGGTGGGTGGCGGCGAGCGCCTCAAGCCTGCGCAGTTGCATGAGCTTATGGATGCCCGCGGTGAGGATGTTGTTTTCTTCGATGGCCGCAACGCGATGGAGGCGGAGATCGGCCGTTTCCGCAACGCCGTAGTCCCGAACACTGATACAACCCGGGATTTCATCGAAGAGATCGAGTCCGGTAAATACGACGACCTTAAAGACAAGCCTGTCGTGACGTATTGCACGGGTGGGGTTCGTTGCGAAGTGCTGACGGTTCTCATGAAGAACCGTGGTTTCCAAGAGGTCTATCAGCTCGATGGCGGGATCGTCCGCTACGGCGAAGCCTACGGCAATGACGGCTACTGGGACGGATCGCTATATGTATTCGATAAGCGCATGCACATGGAGTTCGGTTCCGGCGCCGAAAGCCTCGGCTCCTGCATCGAGTGTGGCGAACGCACTCCGGTGTTCGTCAACTGTGTGCACCCATCGTGCCGCTCGCAGTTCTTGCGTTGCGAAGCCTGCACTGCCGCAGGCAAGCACCCTGAATGCCCAGAATGCATGAAGCAGGCGGCCACCGCCCCCGCAGCGCTGGCGACCAACTAGACAGCACCGGCTACCAACTAGGCTGCGCTGGCGACCACAACTAGGCCGAGGCTGCATAGCATTTAACCGCGATGGCGGGCTCACCACTAACGTGTGGTGAGCCCGCCATCGTTGTCATAACCTGGCGTCAGTAGCGCGCCGTACCGGCCTGCACTGGCCGAGGTTGTGACGTGTAGGGCGTGCGGGGCTTGAACCCGCGACCCAAGGATTATGAGTCCTTTGCTCTAACCAACTGAGCTAACGCCCCGTAGTGGCTGCTGGAAGCGGCCTAGCTACGAGAGATAAGCCTAACGGAAGCGTGCCTGTTGCGTGAAAAAGTATCCGGGGCGAGTCCAGCGCGCACGGTACACTCATGCCCGGCATCAGCTATTCGCGCCACGATGCGGTGCCCCGTGCTGTACCTAAAGAATCCTCACGGCACACTGAGGCACCTATGTTGAAACTGAGATGCAGCTGAGAGTTTCTCGCCTTGTTTGAGTTTCGGCTTCCTATTCGGGCTTTCACCTAAACTTTGTGGTGGACTAAGGGGACGTCATCACGGATGATTATGGTAATGCGCCAAAGAGAGGCCTCAATGTCGAAAGTTCCTGCGGCAGACGCAACACTTCGCGTCCTCTCCTACTTGGCGTCCCAACCTCGCCCCACAGCCGCAAGTCACATCAGCCGTGCCTTAGACATTCCACGTTCGAGCCTCTATGACCTCTTGCAGGCACTCGTTGCCCGGGGCTATGTGATCCACCATATGGAGGACCGCGCGTACGGCCTCGGCCCGTCGGCTCATGAGCTTTCCTCGGGCTATAACCGCCATGCACCCTTGGCACGCCTGGGTCGCCGCATCGTCGAAGCGCTTGTGGATCGGGTCGGCGAATCTGGGCACCTTTCGATTCTGCGCGGGCAGGAAACCGTGTACCTCGTTGAGGCTCGGGCGCAAAACCGCACGAGCCTCGTGACCGATGTGGGTGTGCGCCTCGATGCTTTGCGGACCGCGAGCGGCCGCGCGATCCTTGCGAAGCTACCGAATCAGCAGATCAACGCGCTTTTCCGCTCAGGCCCTGAACGCACGCGAGCGGCTATTGCCATCCGCATGACGCGCGAGCTCGGTTACGGCTGGGAGGACGGCCTGGTCAGCCCGGACTTCTGTTCGGCCGCCGTTCCGGTCCTGGATGCCTCCAAGTGGCCGATCGCCGCGATCGCTTTGACGTGGAAACGCGGCAAAGCGTCTCTGGATCAGCGCGTGCTTGACGACCGCGTTGAGGAGCTCTATGAAGCTGCAGCTACCCTGCAGCGGCGACTCGGGATCCTCGCACCCAAGATCGCTCACCAGCCAAACGAGATCATCGAGCAAGAAGGGGTGACGGTCCTCTCGCCCGAATTAGCCGCAAATATAGACGACAGCTCGGTCAGGTCACACATCATCACCGAGGCATAAACCGCCCCTCCAACCTCGCTTTGTCCGGTATCTCGGACGCGCCTCGCGTGATCACGCGGTTTTTAGTGCGTTGAGACCATTTTCATGATGAGCTATCTCCAGGCCATAAACCCGGCTTCAACATAAGGAGACCATCATGAGCTTTGCCCACTTGACCTCCCCCGGCCACGAACCACGCGAGGTTCGTGCACCCCGCGGAACCGAGCTCACTGCCCGCTCGTGGCAGACAGAAGCGCCTCTGCGCATGCTCATGAACAACCTCGACCCAGAAGTTGCAGAACGCCCTGATGACCTCGTGGTCTACGGCGGCACAGGCCGGGCGGCACGCTCGTGGGAGGCTTACGACGCCATCGTGGATTCGCTCAAAGAGCTCGCCGATGACGAGACGCTGCTGGTTCAGTCGGGCAAACCAGTTGGCATCATCCGCACCAACGTGTGGTCCCCGCGCGTGCTGATCGCTAACTCGAACCTCGTGGGCGACTGGGCCAACTGGCCAGAATTCCGCAAACTCGAAGACGAAGGCCTCATGATGTATGGCCAGATGACCGCGGGTTCCTGGATCTATATTGCAACCCAGGGTATTTTGCAGGGCACGTTTGAGACGTTCGCCGCGGTTGCCAAGAAGCGTTTCAACGGAACCCTGAAAGGCACCATCACGCTGACTGCGGGTTGCGGCGGAATGGGTGGAGCTCAGCCGCTCGCCGTGACGCTCAATGGCGGTGTTGCACTCGTGGTCGATGTGGACCGCAACCGTCTTGAACGCCGCCGTTCCAAGCGCTACCTGGATGAGATCGCAGATGACCTGGATGCCGCGGTAGCGCGCGCTCAGCAGGCCGTTGAGGCTGGCGAGGCCGTCTCGATTGGGATCGAAGGCAACGCGGCAGCGGTGTTCCCTGAGCTTTTACGCCGGCACAAGGCCGGTGAGCTGAGAATCGATGTTGTCACCGACCAGACTTCGGCCCACGATCCGTTGTCGTATCTACCTGCGGAGATTGCTCTTGATGACTGGGACCGCGAAGCCGAGGCCGATCCGGTGGGCTTCACTAAGAAGGCACGCGAATCGATGGCCGCCCACGTTGAGGCGATGGTTGGTTTCCAGGATGCCGGTGCCGAGGTTTTCGATTACGGCAACAGCATCCGCGACGAGGCCCGTCACGCAGGTTTCGAGCGCGCATTCGACTTCCCTGGCTTCGTTCCGGCCTATATTCGCCCGCTGTTCTGCGAAGGTTTGGGTCCGTTCCGTTGGGTTGCGCTCTCGGGCGACCCTGAGGATATCCGTGTGACCGATGAGGCGCTCAAGGAACTGTTCCCTGAGAACGAGCACCTGCATCGTTGGCTGGATGCCGCCGCTGAACACGTCGAGTTCGAAGGCTTGCCAGCCCGTATCTGCTGGCTGGGTTACGGCGAGCGCCACCAGGCCGGACTGTTGTTCAACCGTCTGGTTGCCGAAGGTAAGGTCACCGCGCCGATCGTGATTGGCCGTGACCACCTCGATTCCGGTTCCGTGGCCTCTCCGTATCGGGAGACGGAGTCGATGCTGGATGGTTCGGATGCGATCGCTGACTGGCCTCTGTTGAACGCGCTGACCGCGGCCAGCTCGGGCGCAACCTGGGTTTCGCTGCATCACGGCGGTGGCGTGGGCATGGGACGCTCGATCCACGCTGGCCAAGTGGGTGTCGCTGACGGTACCGAGCTTGCGGCGGCCAAGCTCACGGCGCTACTGACCAATGACCCTGCGATGGGTGTTTTCCGGCACGTGGATGCCGGCTATTCGCGCGCCGTTGAGGTTGCCGATGAGCGCGGTGTGCGTGTGCCGATGAACCCACGCGTGCGGGACTAGGCAGCATCTGCGAATACTCACATCAGCTCAAGCGTGTTTGAGAGGAGCGCTGATGACTTCGACCCTGTATAGCTCGATTGGTGAGCTGTGGTCGTTTGACCCCGAGCATGGCGCGGTTGATTCCGCGAAGCTCGCTACTTCGGCGGATGCCGGTGTTATCGCTGATGCCGCGCTGGTGGTTGAGGACGGCGTGATCGCGTGGACTGGTCCGGCCTCGGCAGCCCCTGACGCCGATGAGCGCGTTGATCTTGCCGGTGCCGCCGTGGTTCCAGGGTGGGTTGATTCTCATTCCCACATGGTTTTTGACGGCGACCGTTCCGCTGAGTTCGAGGCACGCATGGCCGGCCAGGCGTATGCGGCCGGCGGGATCGCAGTCACGACTGAGGCGACCCGTTCCGCATCCGAGGCTAAACTCGATGCGCTGGTTGCCGATCGTGTAGTGCAAGCGGCGGCCTTAGGTACCACGACGCTGGAGACCAAGACCGGCTACGGTTTGGACGTGGATTCAGAAGCGCTCGCCGCACGTGTCGCGGCCCGCCACGTTGAGGAAGTCACGTTCTTAGGTGCTCACCTGGTCCCGCCGGAATACGAGCATGACCGTGCCGCCTATGTCGATCTGGTGTGTGGTCCGATGCTGGATGCGGTTGCCGATCATGTTGGCTGGATCGATGTATTTTGTGAACAGGGTGCGTTCACTGTCGAGGAGTCGATGCGGGTTCTGCAAGCCGGGCAGGCGCGCGGGCTGGGGTTGCGTGTGCACGGTAACCAGATTGGGCATACGGGCGGTGCCGCTATGGCGGTTGAGCTCGGGGCGGCAAGCGTTGATCACCTGAACTTCTTGAGTAGTGAAGATATTGAGATGCTCGCCGCCTCCGATACGGTCGCGACGATCCTTCCGGCGTGCGATCTGTCCACGCGTGCACCGCTAGCGCCAGCGAGGGAGCTGCTCGATGCCGGCGCTACGGTCGCGATCGCATCGAACCTGAACCCTGGAACCTCCTATACGTCTTCGGTTCCGTTCTGCATCACCACCGCGGTGTTGCAGCAGCAGATGACCCTTGCCGAAGCGATCCGCGCGGCAACCCTCGGCGGGGCGGCAGCGTTGCGGCGCACCGACGTCGGGCATCTTAGCCGCAGCGCACCTGCGAATTTTGCCGTGCTCGATGCGCCCGCCGCGATCCATATGGCCTACCGGCCAGGCATGGTCGGTGTCCGCGCAACCGTGAAGAACGGCCGCATCATCGCCGGCGCACTCGACTAACCACCCTGGGCCCCTGTGGCTCACGTATTGACTGTGTAATTTCATGAAGGAGCACGCAGTGTCCCTACACCAGAATCCAGAGAACTCCTCCCCGTCCACCGTGGTGCTGAACCCGAGCGGTGTGAGCGCCGAGGACGTCATTGCGGTGGCGCGTCATGGCGCCCGAATTGAGCTGGGCCCGGAGGTTTTCCAGACGGTGGATGCGGTCCGCCAACACGTTGAGGACCTCGCGGCCTCCACGACCCCGGTCTACGGGGTTTCCACGGGTTTCGGTGCGCTTGCTGATACCTCGATCCCGCAGGAGCGCCGCACCCTGTTGCAGTCGAGCCTGATCCGTTCCCACGCGGCCGGTACCGGCCCGGAGGTTGAGCGGGAGGTTGTGCGTGCGCTCATGTTCTTGCGTGCCCGCACGCTCGCCACAGGCCGCACCGGTGTGCGGTTCGTGGTGCTTGAAAACCTCGTGGGGCTTCTCAACGCTGGCATCACACCCATCGTCCATGAGTACGGTTCGCTGGGTTGCTCAGGTGATCTCGCTCCGCTGGCTCACTGCGCGATCGTGTTGCTCGGTGAGGGGCGGGCCCGCGATGCCGAAGGCATTGAGCGTCCCGTGCCTGAACTGTTAGAGGAAGCCGGCATCGAGCCGCTGGAACTGGCAGAGAAGGAGGGGCTTGCGCTCATCAATGGCACCGACGGCATGCTCGGCATGTTGCTCATGGCGCTGGCTGATCTGCGTGAACTGGTCGATGTCGCGGATCTGACCACTGCGATGTCGATCCAGGCTCTGCGTGGCCGTGACACCGTGTTCGCACCACAGCTACACGAACCGTTGCGTCCGCATCCGGGGCAAGCGCGCTCGGCCGCTAACGTGTACCGCTGGCTCAAAGACTCCCCGATCGTTGCCGATGTCATGAAGGAAGGCTCCCGCGTCCAGGACGCGTACTCGTTGCGTTGCCACCCACAGGTTGCTGGTGCTGTGAGGGACACGATCTCTCACGCCTCAACCGTTGCTGAACGCGAGCTGGCCTCGGCTATCGACAACCCTGTCGTGTTGGAAGACGGGACCGTCACTTCGAACGGTAACTTCCACGGGGCGCCTGTCGCCTATGTTTTGGATTTCCTCGCGATCGCGGCGGCTGATCTGGCGTCGATCTCTGAACGCCGTAGCGACCGGATGCTCGATAAGTCCCGCAACTTCGGTTTGCCGCCGTTCCTCGCTGATGACCCGGGCGTGGACTCCGGTTTCATGATCGCCCAATACACCCAGGCAGGCCTGGTTGCAGAGATGAAGCGGCTGGCCTCCCCCGCCTCGGTTGATTCGATCCCGTCTTCTGCGATGCAAGAAGACCACGTCTCGCTGGGTTGGCATGCCGCACGGAAGCTCCGCACCTCGGTTGATGCGTTGCGTCGCGTCCTGGCGATCGAGCTCATGACGGCGGCCCGCGCAATCGAGTTGCGTGCCCCGCTCAAACCATCACCTGCCACGGCAGAGGTCATCGAAGCGTTCCGCGCGAGCGTGCCCGGCCCGGGCCCCGACCGTTTCCTCGCACCCGACATCGAAGCGGCAGTCGAGTTCCTCGCAACCCACCCGTGGCACAGCTAGGGAGAACAGCTAGGGATAGAGACAACTCGGCGCCTCAGCTAGCACAAACATAGCTGAGGCGCCGAATCGTTGATGAAGCCGGGCAACCCTGAGCGCCGGTAAGTTCCTAGCGCGAGGGCCCTTAGAGGTAGTCGCGGACGTCAGCTCCGCGGTAGAGAGCCTCGAACGTGGAGATCGTTTTCTCTTCGCCGTGGGTCAGCGCGAGCTGGTGGCCGGCCTCCCCCATCTCGGCGCGTTCGGCCGGTGAAAGGTCCAGGATGCTTGCGAGCTTAGCCGCGAGGTCTTGATCATCGCCTGGGGTGAAGAGGTAGCCGTTGACGCCGTCCTTGACCAGGTGCGGCAGGGCGAGCGCGTCCGCGAGCACCACAGGTCGGGACGCTGAGAGCGCCTCGAGCGTCACGAGCGATTGGAGCTCCGCTGTTCCCGGCTGGCAGAAGACATCCGCGCACAGGTACTCCTGACGCAGGGTTTCATCGTCAACGAATCCGAGGAAGTGGACGCGGTTCTCAATATCCAGCTCCTTAGCTAGCGCTTCGAGCTTGGGCCGCTGTTCACCTTCGCCTACGATCCGCACGTGGGGTTGCGGATGCTGCTTGAGGCGGGCCATCGCTCGCAGAAGAACATCGATGTTCTTCTCCACAGCAAGCCGGCCAGCGAACAACACTGTCTGATAGTCGCGTTGCGGTAGGGTCTCGTCCTTGCGCAGCTCATAGTGGGCCGAGTCGATGCCGTTGGAGAGCGGCAAGACGTGTTTGAGGCCAGCGTTCTCGCGCATCGCGCGGGCCGCGAGCGGGGTCGGTGTGGTGACCACGTCGGCTTTGCCCATGATCTTGCCCATGTCGCGCCACGAGTTACGGGAGACGATGTTGAGGAACCACTGCGGGAACGGGAGGAACGGTTCGAGGTTCTCCGGCATGAAGTGATTCGTTGCGATCAAACGGATGCCGCGTTTGGTGGCTTGCTTCTGGGCTGCGTGGCCGATCATGTAGTGGCACTGGATGTGCACCGCATCGGGCCTGATCTCATCCATGACCTGGCCCGCGATCTTATTGGCGGTCAACGGGGTCACAAGCCGGTAGGTTTCGTGTGTTGGCGCCTTATGCGAGGTGACACGGTGCACGGTGGCTTCCGGGCGATGCTCCACAAAGCTCGGGCCGCGGTCGCTACGTGCCGCAAGGACATGGACTTCATGGCCCCGCTTAGTCAGGTTGGATGCCAGCCGGTAGCAGAACACGGCCGCCCCATTGACGTCGGGCGGATACGTATCGCAAGCGATCAGGATTCTCAGGGGAGTTTCCCGGGTCTCCAACGCAGGCTCCATTTCTCTCGACGCCATCGGCTACAACCTCTAAATTCTATCGAACCTTCTATCGAACCTCGGTGCGCTCAGGGGCCACCGAATCAGGATGGTGCCGGGACAGCTGCAAGACCCCGATAATCGCGATCACGCCCGCGGCGATCATTCCCAGCGCAATGTACCACGGCAATCCAGGCATGAGCTCACCCAAAATGATGACCCCGATCAGCACGCCCACCATAGGATCGATCACGGTCAAACCTGCAACCACGAGTTCTGGCGGGCCGGATGCGTAGGCGTGCTGGTTGAAGTACTGCCCCATGATGCCCACGATCACGATCGCGATCATCGCACCCCACGGAACCTGCTTCCACCAGGTCATCTCCGGGTCCCAGTGCAGGAACGTCACCGCGATCGTGCGAACCAGGACCGCGGTGAAACCGAACAGGATGCCCGCCCCGACGATGTAGAAAATGGCGCCGCCTTTATGGCGCCTGTGAACCAGGGCCAGGATCGCGAGGATCAGGCTGCTGATGCCCAACAGGATGATGATCAGAACACGCTGATTACCGGTCACGAAGGTTTCGTGAGTCGCCTTGATCGCAAGCAGCACGAAACCGATCGCGCCGATCGTGCACACCGTGATCGCACGCCAGGTTGCACCGTTGATGCGGATCTTGCGGTCCCACGAGTTGATGATGGTCGTCAAAACCAGCGCCACCGCCCCCAACGGTTGAACCACCGTGAGCGGGGCGAGCGAGAGCGCAACGACGTTGAGGACCACGCCGGTGATCATCAAGAAAAGACCGATGAGCCACGTGCGGTTCTTCAGCATCTCCAGGATCTGCCGCCCGCTGACCTCACGGCCGTGCGCGTTGCGTACGGCCGCGGCTTGACGCTGCGTACCCAAGGCAAGAAACGCGGCCGATACGAGGGCCGCCGTGACAGCTAACCAGACCATGTTATGTGGTGTAGACATGCACTGGCAGGCCGGGGTTACCGGCCTGCCAGTGTTCACAGAGAATGTTCAAAGCGTGGATTCGAGACTGCTCTAAGCCCTACTTGGAGGCTTTAGCAGCCTTCTTCGCTTTCTTCTTCTTACGCTTCTTCGAGATGCCCAGGATCACGAGCAGAGCCGTAGCGATACCCGCGGCCGCGCCCAGGATCGGCATGACCTTCTCGCCAGCGGCACGGTTGGCCTCATACGAGTCACCACCGGTGCTGACCAGGCCGGTACGCTGAGCGACCGAGCCCACACGAGCCTTGACATCGGACTGGCGTCCCAGGGTGTCACGCAACTGAGCCAAGTGCTCACGGCGGCGGGACAAGCGGCGCTTCAACTCGCCCTCGGAAGGCTTCTCCGAATAGGTCTGCGAGTGATCCTCACGGGAGTTCGGGTTGGTCTGCTTCTTGGACGCTTCCTTCTTGCGCTTCTTCTCTTCTTCCTTTTCCTTTTGCTTCTGCTCAAACTCAGCGATGCTGAAGGCGGTTCCCTGCGAAAGCACACCCATGTCATAACGCAGGCGCGTTGCCGCGTTCTTAGGGATCTCGATCGCTTCAGGAACGATGTTCTTTGCGCGGGTCACACCCACGAGAACAAAGATCAAAGCCAAAATCAGGAAGAACGCAGAGACCAGCAAGGCGGAAACCCACAGTGGCATCACGGTTGCCAAGCCCGCGATCGCGGCGACAACCAGTGCGATCACCAGCAAGCCCAAAAGGCCCAAACCTGCGGCGAGCAGTGCAACAGCAACGCCCAAGGAAACGCCCTTGGCCTGGAGCTGACGCAGAGTCAACTGCACTTCGTCATTAATCTGTTTAGGGGCCAAACGCATCATCACAGATGCGGTCTGACGCAGGTTCTGCGGTTGAGGCAACTGCTCCTGCTGTGTCATGAAATCCGGTCTCCTAGCACACTCGGTACAAACCGGGTGCGAATCGCTTGTGGTTCCTGGTAGTGGTTCCTTGTACAAAACTACCACCGTTTACTCAGAAAGATGAGTTTCAGTTTCCTGCT
This sequence comes from Arthrobacter sp. HMSC08H08, assembly GCF_001807575.1. Taxonomy (NCBI): domain Bacteria; kingdom Bacillati; phylum Actinomycetota; class Actinomycetes; order Micrococcales; family Micrococcaceae; genus Arthrobacter; species Arthrobacter sp. HMSC08H08. The sequence goes on along the minus strand of NZ_KV789382.1, from coordinate 61,462 downwards.
CTCAAGCAGGTCTCAGTCATCTCTCTTTGGCGTGATATAAAGTGCGTGCTTCCTGGCAAGCCCGCCATAAATCCTCGGCAGAACGCTCCCACGAATAGTGGGCAGCACGCTCGCGGCTGAGGCCACTACGGGCCGCAAACTCATGCGTATTCTCAAGCGAACGAACAGCGGACGCAAAGCCCGCATCGTCATCCGCGTCAACAAAAAGCGCGGCGTCTGCACCTATCTCACGGAAGATCGGGGTATCAGCACACACCACGGGCGTGCCCAACCCCATCGCTTCAACCAGCGGGATCCCGAACCCTTCCGCCTTCGATAACGTGACCGAAGCCCGGGCACGCCGCAAAAGCTCGGCATACTCTTCCTCGCTCACCCCATCATGGAAAACAACCGAGGCCCCCGCAGGGATCAACGCTTCAAGCTCACGACGCCTATCCGGCCTGATCTTGGACAATAAACGCAACGTGTAGCCAGGCAAGTGAGCCATCCCCCGGATCAACGTCTCAACGTTCTTGTACTCCATGAACGAACCCATATAGACCAGCTCATTGGCTGCGCCTTCGGCCGGATCGCGGGGCTGACCCATCGGTGCTGAAGCGTTAGAGACAATCCGGATAGGTCTACGCGTGAGCTCATGCTTGAGCATCAGCGAAGCAGTCGTGTGAGAAACCGTAGCCACAACATCGGCGCGGTTCAGTAGAAACCTCTGCGGCCAATACGCCTTATGGAACAAACGCCACAACAGGCGCACCGGAGCCGGTAAGAAACCCGGCGGAGTAGGGTGCTGATAGTAAATCAAGTCATGCAGCGTGAGCACCAGCGGGAAGCGGCGCCCGAGCGAACCCATCGTCTGCATCGGGCTGAACACCACATCCGGGCGCAAACGATTCACTCGCAAGGACGTCAATGGTTCAAGCGGCGAGGTCGGCGAATTGATCACAACATAGGGCACCGCCGGTAGCATCGGCAGCTGAGCCTCATCCGAGATCAGCATCCGCACTTCATGGTTGCGAGCCAACGCCTCAATCAACGACGCGGTGAAACGCGAAATCCCATCGTGATGATCAGTGCGCGTATAACGCGCATCAACTACCAACTGCACGGACTCACTCCCCCGCGTACAGCTGCAACATGAAGCAGCTTCAACCTGGAACGGCTATGGCCTGGAAAAGAAAAACCCTGGAACAACTTTGGTTCCAGGGTTTCAGTTCAGCTCCCCCGACTGGATTCGAACCAGTAACCACTCGATTAACAGTCGAGTGCTCTGCCGTTGAGCTACGAGGGATCAACAACAGAAGAAGACTTTACCAGGGGTTTACAGGGAAGGCAAAACCGCCTGATACGTTGCCGATTTAGAGCGCGCCCGACTGATATTTGCGGCGTTCCATCTCCAACTCCAGAAGCTGTCGATGCAGCTGCTCGACCCGCTCGGGGTTATCCGAAGCAACCCGTTGCAGTTCTGCAGCAAGATCAGCTTTCTGCCGGTTGACCTGCATCGCGAGCAAACGGTTCACGATCCCCTTGCAATAGCGCCGCAGCTCGTCTTCGTTTGAGGCAGGCAACGGCGCGACCGCCATCTGCGACACCAAGGCGGCCAAGGGTTCCGGGACCTGCTCACGGATCGTCTCAACCCACACCGCCGTTGAAACCTGCATGCTTGCAGCCACCACAATCGCGTCCTTGATCGCCGCGTGCGCCGGAGTCAAGAACCGTGTCTCAAAAAACTTAGACCACGCATCCGCATCGATCAGGTGCGGATTCTGGATCACAACCTCAAGCGCATCCCACTCGATCTTGGTTGCCGGATCCGATATGTTCACGCCCGCCGGTGCAGAAGGACTCCCAGGCTCGCCCGAGAAACCATGCGGCGACCCGTTCACATGAGGCTGCATTCCGCGCCCGCCGCTGCCCCGCTGCGCTGAAACCTGCTGATACGGACCCTGCCCACCGGGGCCGTGCTGGCCGCCCCGTCCGGCCTGGGCCACAGCACGCCGGACCTCAGCAACCTCCATGCCAAGCCAACCGGCAACCTCACGGATGTAAGCAGGCCGCATCGCAGAATCCCGCATCGAGGCGATAATCGGCGCCGCGGCACGCATCGCCGAAACCCGGCCCTCAACAGTTCCTAGATTGTGTCGTTTCAGCTCCGCCTTGAGCGCGAACTCGAACAACGGCGTCTTGTGCTCCAGGACCTCACGCAGCGCCTCATCCCCGCGCTTTTGCCGCACATCGCACGGATCCATGCCATCCGGGCCCACCGCGATGAACGTCTGGGCGACGAAACGCTGATCCTCACGGAACGCACGCAACGCCGCCTTCTGGCCCGCTTCATCGCCATCGAAGGTGAAGACGACCTCGCCACCGGAGCCGAAGTCCGAAAGCAAGCGCCGCGCAACCTTGATGTGGTCCGCGCCAAAGGCTGTGCCGCACGTGGCAACCGCGGTCGTGACCCCCGCCAGGTGGCACGCCATAACATCCGTATAGCCCTCAACCACCACGAGCTGCTTCTTCTTAGCGATCTCCCGGCGTGCCAAATCCACGCCATAGAGAACCTGCGACTTCTTATAGATCGCAGTCTCCGGGGTGTTGAGATACTTCGGCCCCGGATCATCCTCATAGAGTTTGCGGGCACCGAAACCGATCGTCGCGCCGGTCAGGTCACGGATCGGCCAGATCAACCGTCCCCGGAACCGGTCATAAATACCGCGCTGACCTTCAGAGAACAAGCCGGTCTCTTTGAGCTCATCCTCCGTGAAGCCACGGTTGCGCATCAACCGCAACAAGTTATCCCACCCCTGCGGGGCGTACCCCACACCGAACTGCTCAGCATGTTCAGCGCTGAAACCGCGGCTCGTGAGTTCCTCCCGCGCCGTCTGGGCCTCCGGGGTCTGCAACTGCTTGCGGAAAAACTCCTCCGCAACCTTGTGGGCATCCAAAAGACGCTGCCGGCGCCCCACCTGCTCCTTGCTAGGCCCCGAACCGCCGTCCTCATAATGCAGCGTGACACCCACACGGCCAGCCAAATACTCGACCGTCTCAGCAAACGACGTCGAATTCATCTGCATCAAAAACGCGATGACATCCCCGGACTCGCCACAACCGAAACAGTGGAAGGAACCCATCTGGGGGCGCACATGAAACGACGGCGTGCGCTCATCATGGAACGGACACAAACCCTTATACGAACCGATACCAGCGGATTTCAGTGAGACATATTCCTGGACGATCTCTTTAATATCAGTGCGTTCACGGACCTCATCGATATCCGCACGCTTAATCAGCCCTGCCATGATGCCACCATTCTAGGGCTTCCCCTCGGATGGCTTCTCCTCGGGTGTTTGCCCCTGAGGTGATCGCCCTTCAGGCGCTTTCCCCTCAGGCATAGAGACCGGGACGAAGAAATCATGCGTGCCCACCGCGGGCGGGAACTGCCCGCCACGCACCAACGTGAGATACCACTCAAGCGCTGAGGAATCCGTCAGCGATGCGACCTGATCGATCACCGCGCGGACCCGTGCGGCATCATCGACCGCCATGATGTAATCCTCACGGAAGATCGGATCCAGGTATTCACCTTCAGTCTTCAACAGCAGCTCAACCAGCTCACTAAGAACCTCAGCTTGGCGGCTATAGATCGGCTGACGCTCATCGACCGTCATGACATACGCGGTAGCCATGCCTTTCATGACAGCGATCTCAACCTCGGTTTCACGCGGAACCACAAGGCTCGCAGCATAACGGGTCAACGGGTCCGTCCCGTACCGCTGTTGCGTGGCCTTGAGCGCTGCAGAACAGAAACGGCCAATGAACTGGCTCGTCATATCCTTCAACGCAGCCAGCGAACGGCGGCCGCCATCGACCACCGGAACCCACTCTTCAGAACGCTCCAAACGCTTCAGCGCCTCATCGATCTCATCCTCAGGCGTCTGCGGGAGATACCAACGCCGCGTGTAATCGATCACCCGCGCCCGCCGTGCCTTCTCCTGAACCCACCGCAACTGAAAACGATGCGCGTTCACCGCGTCCTCAACATCGTGCACCGAATACGCGACGTCATCGGCCAAATCCATAACTTGGGCCTCAAGCGGGGTCGCTGAATCCTCGCGGCCATCACGAACCCACCGGTACACCGGCTCATCATCGGCATACACGCCGAACTTACGGGTGGGACGGCCCTCACGCGTCAGCGGAGCCTCTTGCCGCGTCCACGGATACTTGATCGTCGCATCCAGGGTCGCCCGCGTCAGGTTCAAACCAGCCGAGGCGCCATTGGCGCGAAACGTCTTAGTCTCCAACCGGGTCAACAACCGCAAGGTCTGGGCGTTACCTTCAAAACCGCCGCACGCATCAGCCAGTTGGTCCAGGACCTTCTCCCCGTTGTGACCAAACGGCGGATGCCCCAAATCATGCGACAAACACGCGGTATCCACGACGTTGGGGTCACAGCCTAACGCGGCGCCGAGTTCGCGGCCCACCTGCGCGACCTCAAGCGAATGCGTCAAACGGGTACGCACAAAGTCATCAGAAAACGGCGCAACAACCTGGGTTTTGGCACCCAGCCGGCGTAGCGCCGAGGAATGCAGAACACGGGCACGGTCGCGTTCAAACGCCGAACGGTAGGCCTTCTTAGGCGGCTCGGGAACCCAACGCTCCATATCGTGGGTCTCATAACCGGCGATGGAGGCGAGCGCTTCACCTGCAACGCCCACATGCGAACGTGGATGCACCGAATTCTGTTCTTGCTTTGAACGCTGCTCAGCCACCGGAAATATCCAATTCAGCGTGGGAAATCATGGCCTTATGCTCATCGTTGAGGTAGCGGGAATCCAGCCAGTTCTGCGGCAGGTGCGGCCGTTTAGGGCTGCCAGCTCTCCCGCGTGTTCCTTCCGCGGCTCTCCCCGGATAAGGCGCGTCCCAATCCAGCTTGGCGAGTAGATCGTCCAACTCATCGAGTGCCGAAACCCTCGCAAGCCCAGAACGGACTTCCCCTCCGACCTCATAGCCTTTGAAATACCACGCGACATGCTTGCGCAGATCCTGCAAGCCACGGAACTCATCCTCGAAATGCTCGATGAGCAGGTCAGCATGGCGGCGGAACACACCGGCCACATCGCCCAGTGTTGGCCTGTAGCGCACCGGCGAACCGTTCAAAGCGGCCTCAAGATCACCGAAAAGCCACGGCTTGCCCTGAACGCCGCGGCCGATCTGGACGCCGTCAACCCCGGTTTGCTCAACCATCTCCACGGCGTCTTCGGCACTGAAAATATCGCCGTTACCGATCACCGGGATGTCAGGGAGCGCCTCGCGGAAACGCGCAAGCGCCTTCCAGTCCGCGTGCCCCGAATAATGCTGGTTCATGGTGCGGGCATGCAGTGCGATCGCGTCCACACCCACATCGCGGGCCATCTTGCCCGTCTCGATATAGGTCAAGTGATCGTCATCGATGCCTTTGCGCACCTTGACCGTCAGCGGAACGTTGCCCGCGTGCGCTTCCTCTACTGCGCCTGTGAGCAGACGCTGGAACAGATCGATCTTCCACGGCAAGGCAGAACCTCCGCCTTTACGCGTGACTTTGGGTGCCGGGCAACCAAAGTTGAGGTCGATGTGGTCGGCGCGCCCCTCCTCAACCAACATACGGACCGCCGCGCGCACCGTATTAGGCTCCACACCATACAGCTGAACCGAACGGACCCGTTCAGCCGGATGATGCTTGATGATGCGCATCGACTCCCGGGTACGTTCAACCAAGGCGCGCGAGGTCACCATCTCGCACACAAACAAGCCATCACCGTATTCAGCGCACAAACGGCGGAACGCCGAGTTCGTGATCCCCGCCATCGGCGAAAGCACCACTGGCGAGGCGAACCTGAGGTCCCGAAGACGCAACTCAGGCAACGTGAGCTTGACCGGATGATCAGTCTCACCGGTGCTCAACGAGGCGATAGGGCTTGCAATAGTCACGATTCTATGGTGCCACGACCCTCCGTCAGCCGGCCACGCAAACCGCCACCGCGCCGCACATCGGCCCGCCGTGTTGGCTCGGTGCCTTGGAGCGAGGCTTTGACCACGATCACACCGATCAGCGTTGTCACCGGGATCGCGATGACCAGTCCGATTGAAGCCACGAGTGTTCGCACGACCTCTTCGGCGAGGTGACCGGTGGTGAGGAACTTCAGCATCGAATAGTCATACAGGCTCATCATGAGCAGGGTCGCGATCGCCCCGCCCGCGTAGGCGAACACGATTGTGTACACAGTGGATGCGATGTGGTCGCGGCCGATGCGCATCGCGGACCTGAATAGCTCCCGCACTGTGGCATCCGGTTTAGCGTCGGCAAGCTCCCACACGGCCGAAGCCTGGGTGATCGTCACGTCATTGAGCACGCCAAGGCCAGCGATGAACAAGCCGCACAACACGATGCCTGATAAAGAAACGTTTGGAACTACCTGATTCAGCGTATAGGTGGAGTCCTCCCCCTGGCCTAACAGGGATGCGCTGTCGGTGGCCCACACCGCGATGCCGGCGGTCACGAAAAGCCCCACGATAGTACCGAGCAACGCTGTTGTAGTTCGAGCTGAGAGCCCGTGGGCGAAATACAAGACCACGAACATGATCGCGATCGCGCCCACCAGCCCGACCCATAAAGCGGGCTTACCCGCGAGCAGGGCCGGGAACATGAACCAACCGAAAATCAGGAATGAGAACGCGAGCCCGATCAGTGCACGGAAACCACGCCAGCCAGCAACCACGATCACCAACAGCGCGTACACGATCGAGAGCAACGCGACAGGAAAATCACGGTTGTAGTCGATGAACGTCGCAGTCGTTTCCGCACCGGCTTCCGCACCGGATTCAGCGCCCGGCTCCACGCCTGCTTCTCCACCCGGTTCCGCGCCAGCGTTGCCCTCGCCTGCGTTTCCCTCACCAGCGGAGGTGTTGATGAGCATGACCCGCAGCTTGTCCCCGACCTCAGGCGGGTCGTGATTCTCAACCTCTGGTGGGATCTGCACCGGAACCAGCTGATCCGTTTCCGGGTCTGTGACGTATGGGACTCGACACGTCGCATCCGACTCGATCTCGACCTGGCCGGCGTGGGTTTCTGTGGCTGCGCAACTGCCCTCGGAATCGACCTTGTCCACCGGCAACGTCACGATGCTGACGCCTGGAGCCGCAGAATACGGTTGCCCCAAAGACTCAGGGCGGTCATTCGGGCTCGGCCACAACCACACAAGGCCGGCGATCGTGAGCAATGCGAGCGGAATCAGGATCGAGGTCAGAACGATCGTTGCACGGCGCCGCAAACGCGGATCAGCGATCGGCGCATCATGGCTATGCCCGTGCACCTCAAGAGGGGCATGGTTCTCAGCACGATGCGGGCTACCTTCAGCCTGATGCGGGCTGCGGTGACGCCCGCCAGCACCACCCTGGTGACGTGCTCTACGCATCCGTGGCAACGATGTGAGTCGTCGTGACGATCGTGGCCAGACCCTTCGGGCCAAGCTCATCGATCACACGGCCCAACGGGACCATCGCGGTATCCACCTCAAGCTGGACCGGGTACTGATGCACCAGCATCGCCAAGAGGTCGCGGCACGCTTGGGATGCCCGAGCCTCATCAAGCTCAGGGTTCCACCCCAGAAGCACCTCGGTCGGAGCATCCGGGCGGGCCGGCTCATACGAGACCGCGAACGCGAGAATCGGCGCACCCTCACCCATCGCACGGTCACGAACCACAACGGCGCCCTTCGCGCCGGTGTGAGGCCCCAACAACATGGTCTGTGTGAGCCCGACCGTCATCGTTGAAGGATCCCATTCATGTGTGGCGTTATAGAACTCGGCGACAGTGGTTGAAAGCTCAACCGAACCGGTCGCCGCCTCTTCAAGCACAAGCCCGTCTTCAGCGAACTCCGGCAAAGGCAACGCGGACGGCTCAACGACCACCAGCATCGACTTATTGACCAGCCCGAAGCCCTCAGCTGCGAGAAATCCAGCCGCACCATCGGCATCCGGGTTCTCCCCCGCATCGGCCGATGTGTAACGCGACTTCAACTGAGCCCCCGCTGGAAGCTCCGCTTTCAAAAGCGCAAGCAGCTGATGCCCGATCCCCTGCCGACGTTCAGCCGAAGCCACCTCAACATAGAACCAATACCGTTGCGGGTGCAGGCTCGAGGAATACACCACGCCAGCCGCGATCGGGACGCCATCCAGTTCAGCGACAATGCAGCGAGCGAACGGCTCATCGCTCGAGGGCCGCAACATGGCTCGGTCTTCGTGCGCCTGCGGGGTGCGGGGCCCACCCCACACTTCAAGCAGACGCAGATCGTCACCTTCCGCCCACGGGCGAAACGTTAGGCCCTCAAGCTCAGCCGCACTCATACAGCTCCCATCAGTTGGGTTGCCAGGTAGGCAGGCAACTCATCGATCGCGACGCGTTCTTGCTGCATCGTGTCACGCTCGCGCACGGTCACTGCGTTGTCATCAAGCGAATCGAAGTCCACCGTGATGCAGAACGGCGTACCGATCTCGTCCTGGCGGCGGTAACGGCGGCCAATAGCGCCCGCGTCATCGAAGTCAACGTTCCACTGCGCACCGAGCTTGCGAGCCAGCTCACGCGCCAGCGGGGACAGCTTCTCGTTACGTGAAAGCGGTAGAACCGCGGCCTTCACGGGCGCCAGGCGACGGTCAAGTTTCAACACGGTGCGCACATCGGTTCCGCCCTTCGTGTTCGGCGCCTCGTCCTCATGATAGGCATCAACCAGGAACGCCATCATCGAACGGGTCAAACCGAAGGACGGCTCAACTACGTACGGCACGTAACGCTCGCCCTTGGCCTGATCGAAGTATGACAAGTCCGTCTTGGAGTGTTCGATGTGCTGCTTGAGGTCGTAATCGGTGCGGTTGGCGATACCCATAAGCTCGCCCCACTCCGAACCCTGGAAACCGAAACGGTATTCGAGGTCGATCGTGCGCTCAGAATAGTGGGCGCGCTCATCTGCAGGGACATCGAACTTACGCAGGTTATCCGGGTCAACACCGAGCTCAACGAACCAGTTCCAGCAGTCCTCAACCCACTCATCGAACAGTTCAGAAGTCTGCTCAGGCGGGGTGAAGTATTCGATCTCCATCTGTTCGAACTCGCGGGTACGGAAGATGAAGTTACCCGGGGTGATCTCGTTGCGGAACGCCTTACCGATCTGGCCGATACCGAACGGTGGTTTACGGCGCGCCGAGTTCACGACGTTGAGGAAGTTCACGAAAATACCTTGGGCGGTCTCCGGACGCAGGTAGTGCAGGCCCGATTCGTCATCGACGGCGCCAAGGTAGGTCTTCATGAGCCCCGAGAACTGTTGTGGCTCGGTCCACTTGCCGCGGTTACCGCAGTCAGGGCACACGATCTCCGCCAGACCTTCTTCCGGCATGCGGCCCTTCTTAGCCTCGTATGCCTCAAGCAGGTGGTCTTCGCGGTGGCGGCGGTGGCACGAGAGGCATTCCACGAGCGGGTCAGTGAAGGTCTCTACGTGACCGGAAGCCTGCCAGATGGGGGTCGGGATAATGATCGAAGAGTCCAGGCCCACCATGTCCGAACGGGAACGCACAAACGTGTTCCACCACTGGCGTTTGATGTTCTCCTTGAGTTCCACACCTAGCGGACCGTAGTCCCAGGCAGAGCGGGAACCGCCATAGATTTCACCTGCCTGGAAAACGAAACCACGCCGTTTAGCGAGTGAAATGACCTTATCCAGCTTGGACGCTGCTGCCATGTTGAGTGAACTCCATCGGTTGATACGGGCCGCCGGCTGCGGTCCGTTATGGTCTGCCGTCAATCCTAACGGTTGAGCTGATTTTTGGCCCGTTTTGAACCTTGCTAGCCCAAATATGTGCCCACCGCGAAATCCTCGCCCAGCTCAGAAACGCTCCGGGCGCGCGTGCACGGATCCGCGGCGCGTGAGAACCTTGGAGCATGAGTTCGGTAGAGATCATTGACGTGCCCGTACGCACCGCAGGCATCCGTTTGGGCCAGTTTCTGAAACTAGCCAACGTGGTTGAAGACGGTGTGCAGGCACGCGAAGAGATCGCTGAGGGTAGTGCAACCGTCAACGGCGAGGTCGAGACCCGCCGAGGCCGGCAACTAGATTTCGACGACGTGGTCGGCTTCCACGACTACGTGCTGCGTGTGGCGCGCGGAGACGAAGCCTAGCCGCAGCGGCCAGTCTCGGGCGGCCAGGCCTGGCGCCTATACCTGGGCGCCGAGCACTTTAGCGGTCAGGAACTCGCCGATGTGGCGGATCTCTGCTTGCCCCACTCCGTGGCCGATGCCTTGGTAGTTGACCTTGGTGAGGTCCGTGTTCGCTCGCGCCCACGCGTTCGTCGGTTCGATGAACCGCTCCGGGATCACCGGGTCTTCCGGATCGCGTCCCCAGAACATCGGCAGCTTCTCTTCGCGTGCGGCCAGCTCTTGGTCTTTGAAGAAGTCCGCACCGGTTTCATCCTTGAACTGTTCCAGCGTGAAACCGGACAAGCCCACGAGCGCGTCCACCGCGGAAGGATCACGGCGGGCCACCGCGGTCGCCATCGCCATACCTTGAGAGAAACCCAGTAGCGTGACCGATTCGTGGTGCTTCTTCCGTTCAGCGACCCAGTGTGTCAGGTCCTCCACGACTTGGCTGTAATCAGCCGAGTTGAACTCCAGGTCCTGGCTTGAAAGCGGGAACCACGCGTAGCCGCCAAAACCCAGTGCAAGCGGTGCTCGCACTGACATCACAGCGAACTGGCCCGGAAGCATGCTCGCAATAGGTAGAAGGTCGCGTTCATCCGCGCCAAAACCATGCAAGAAAGCCAAGAGCGGCGCAGACTCATTCACGCCCTCCGGCACATGTTCAACTACAAACGGTTCCCACTTTTCACTCATATAACCATCCTGTCACGCACTTGGCGGCACCGGGCCCAAAAACGCACGGAACGGCGCATCCAGCTGGTGCCCATCGGTCAGAAAACCGTCGTGGCCCACCGGGGTCGAAACCATGTGCACAGGAACATCACCCGGCAGCGCATCCGCGATCCGCTGGGACTCTTGCGGATAATACAGACGGTCCGTATCCACGGCCGCGATGAAGAACTCAACGCCCACTACCTCAGCGAGAGCCGCTTCGACTCCCCCGCGGCCCCGACCAACGTCATGGCTCATGAGCGCCTCAGTGAGGGTCAGGTAGGCGTTGGCATCGAAACGATTCACGAGCTTATGCGCCTGATGGTCCAGATACGACTCGACCGCGTAGCGGCCGCGTTCATCACGGCCAGCAGATCCCAGCGGAAGTTCGCTACCTTGCGGCGAGCGCCCAAAACGATGGTCGAGCTCGGCAGCGGAGCGGTAGGAGACGTGGGCGAGGCGGCGAGCTATGCCTAGGCCACGCTGCGGGCCGGCACCGTTGCCGTGGCTGTAATAGTCTCCGCCGTGGAATTGTGGGTCGAGCCGGATCGCCTCAGTTTGGATCTGCGCGAACGCGATCTGTTCGGCCGATGATTCAGCGGTCGCGGCGATCACTGCGCATTTGGTGACGTGTTGCGGATAGCTCACGGCCCATTCGAGCGCACGTGCCCCGCCCATCGAGCCGCCAACAACGGCGTGCCACGCCTCAATGTTGAGTGCGTGCATGAGGCGCAGTTCAAGCTCGACCATGTCGCGGATCGTCACGAATGGGAAACGCGAACCATAGGGTTGCCCGTCCTCGGCCAGCGAGGCCGGGCCGATCGTGCCTGAGCACCCGCCCAAGGCTGCCGGAACCACTGCGCAATACGTGGTGGTGTCCACCGGCTTACCCGGGCCTACGACCTCGCGCCACCAACCAGGTTGCGGTGCGTCCGCATCGGTCACTGCCGCATCGTTAGCCGGCGCATCTTTAGCCGGCGTTCCGTCGGCTGCGTGGGTGTCGCCGGTCAGCGCGTGCAAAACGAGGACCGCATTACTGCGCTCAGCGTTGAGCTCGCCGAAAACCTCGTACGCGATATGGGTTTGGGGAAGGTGCCCGCCTGTCTCTAGATCCAGCGGGCCCAGCGGGAGGATCTTCACATCGCTCTCGGGAGCGTTGTGTTGTGAGTGTTCTCGTACATCCAACGTCATAACGCTGCTTTCGCTTCGTGAGTTTCTATCGCTTCCGTTGCCACATGCCAATGTCCCGGCGCTAGTTAGGCGCGGGCGGCGTGGAAGGCGTCGAAACCCTTCTGCAGGTCGGCGATGATGTCATCCACGTGTTCAAGGCCCACTGAGAGGCGTACTGTGCCTGGGCCCACGCCGGCGGCTCGCTTCTCTTCCGGAGACAGCTGGGAGTGGGTTGTGGATGATGGATGCGCCACGAGCGAGCGGACGTCACCGAGGTTGGCTACAAGCGAGTGCAGCTCGAGCGCGTCCACGAAGGCGCGGGCCGCTTCCTCGTTGTCTTCAGCTCCCTTGATCTCGAAGGAGACGATCGCGCCCACCCCTTCGGGTGCGTAGTGGCGGCCACGCTCATACCACGGGCAGGATTCCAAGCCGGCATAGATGGTCGCGGAGACGTCATCGCGCGCTTCGAGCCATTGAGCGACCTTCTGCGCGTTCTCGATGTGCCTCTCAACACGCAGAGAGAGCGTTTCGAGGCCTTGGGCGATCAGGAAGGAGTTCATTGGGGAGATCGCAGCGCCGGTGTCACGCAACAACTGCACGCGGATCTTCAGGATGTAGGAGAGGTTCGCACCCAGTGGCGAGCCAACACCCATATCGCGGCCGTAAACGATGCCGTGATAGGACTCATCCGGCTGGTTGAAACCCGGGAAACGCTCCGGGTGTTGGGTGTAGTCGAAGTTTCCTGAGTCAATAATGACCCCGCCCATCGCGGTTCCGTGGCCGCACAGGTACTTGGTTGCGGAGTGAACCACGACGTCGGCGCCCCATTCGATCGGGCGCAGCGAGTACGGGGTTGCCAGCGTGTTGTCAATGATGAGCGGTACGCCTGCCTCATCGTGTGCAATCGCGGCGATGTTTTCGATGTCGAACACGTCTTGGCGCGGGTTACCGATGGTCTCGCCGAAGAAGGCCTTGGTGTTCGGCTTGATTGCCCCGCGCCATGCATCCAGGTCGTCTGGATCTTCCACGAACGTGACCTCGACACCGAGCTTAGGCAGAGTGTGCTTGAAGAGGTTCTGCGTCCCGCCATAGAGGGATGGCGATGCGACGATGTGATCGCCGGCTTCCGCAACATTGAGGATCGCATAGCTCGTAGCCGCCATTCCGGAGGCGACGAACAGCGCACCGACGCCGCCTTCGAGGCTTGCCATGCGGTTCTCGATGACTTCGGTGGTCGGGTTACCTAAGCGCGTATAGATAGGCCCCAGCTCGCTCAGCGCAAAGCGGTTGGCAGCAGCCTCGGTGTCAGGGAAAACATACGCGTTGGTCAGGTGGATCGGTAACGCTTGCGAACCCGTGGTCGGGTCTGGAGTCTGGCCGGCGTGGATCTGACGAGTTTCGAACTTTTGTTGCGACATATACAGTGCACCCCTTGATTCATAGGAGGGGCTTGCCCGCATACACCGGTTGATTTGACGTAACGTCCGCCCGGATACGGGCGGGCAGAGCCCGCGCTTGCCACAGCGGCATTCCCGTGTGACCAGGTCCTCACCCGGGGCACCCCGCCGCGGACGGAGGGTTGCCGGCCAGCAAACCGGGGTTTTGCACTGGCACTCATGACCTTGGCAATTAGCCTACAACACGCCAACCCACTGGCACCACATAACGCCCACCACACCCGGTTTGATCCACAGGCCGGACTTCAACTTAGGTAAACCTAAGTAGAGATGTGGCTCACACAGTGTCAGATTTAACCCATGAAGCTCGATCACGTTTCTTACGCTTGCGGGCCAGAAGGCCTCATCACCACCGCAGACCGTATCGCCGATCAGCTCGGGCTCCGGTACGTCAAAGGAGGCGTGCACCCACGCTTCGGAACACGCAACGTGTTCTTCCCCCTCCACAACCACCAGTACCTCGAAGTCGTTGAGGTACTAGACCACCCGGCCACTCTCCAGCAGCCGTTCAGGAAGGCAGTACGCGCCCGAAGCGAGATGGGTGGCGGATGGATGGGCTGGGTCGTCTCAGTAGAGGACCTCACACCTATCGAGGAGCGCCTGCAACGCGGCGCGGTCCCCGGTTCGCGTAAGTTCCCCGACGGGCGAGAGCTCACGTGGCGCCAGATCGGCATCAACGGGCTCATCGCAGACCCTCAGCTTCCCTACTTCCTCCGCTGGGACGAGAGCTTCGAGGACCTGCACCCATCCCGGGCTGAAGAGCCACACGGTGAAATCGTGGAACTCACGATCTCCGGTAACCGCGAACGCATCGACGAATGGCTCGGCCACCCAGGTGAAGACTTCAAGGGCGAGGTCACATTCAACTTCACCTCCCCCTCCGGGATGCCGGGCCTGCAGTCAGTCACGTTGAAGACCCCGAAGGGCCTCGTAACCCTCTAACAGCGTTGGCCCGGCGGGAGCTGACAGGGCCGACGGCGCGGGCTAGCTACCGTACCCGAACCATGCCGCGAGCAGCGGGTAGCCCACAAACGCGACCGCATCGAGTAAGAAGTGCGCCCAGATGAGCGGCATGATGCGGCGTTTGTGCAGGTAGTAGAGCCCAAAGATCACGCCCATCGCTACGTTGCCGATGAACGGCCCGATGCCTTGGTAGAGGTGGTAGGAGCCACGCACTACGGCGCAGAAGATGATGATCGCGGCGGGCGTCCATTTCAGTGTTGCGAGCCGCTCATGCAGGTAGGCGAGCACCACGATCTCTTCAAGCAGCCCGTTCTTGAGTGCGGCCAACAGCAACACGGGTACGCTCCACCACGCGTCCGGAAGGCCCGAGGTCGTGATAGCAGTCGTGACACCGAGCGCCCTGCCCGCTGCATATACCGCGAGGGTTCCTACGCCGATGAGCACGAAGAATGCGAAACCCACTGCGGCGTCGCTACCGCATCGTTGACCGTCGATGCCCCACCTACGCCAAGGCTTATTGCCCGGCCAGCGTGAAACAAGGTAGATCACGAGCGCTACCGGGGCAAGCGCAAAGAAGATGCCGGCAAGCTGATACAGCAGATCAATCCACTCACGCGTGCTAGTTGAGGTGTTGAGGGCCGCGGTCCCGGAGGAGATGGGGCCGCGCGTGATGGTGTCGAGCAAGTCGATGAGCGCATACACCCCGGATTTGCCCAAAGAGAGCGCTAGGACGATGCCGATCTCCCACCCCAGGGCCTTTCGCGAGGGCGCCCCCAGCTCGCCCAGGCCGGGCGTCTTCGCTGAGCCGTCACCGTCTGGGGTGTGTGCGTGTGGGGATTGGGCACTCATGCATCCGATTATGCTCGGTAGGCTGGATGCATGGCCAGGCAACCCACGAGCGAAGAAGTTGAACGCGCCAACGCTTTATACCCTGCCGCGGATTGGGTTTCTGGCCGGGTTGAGGAATCTGGGAAGTCGAACCTGGTTCTCATCCCGGCAGACCCGGTTCCTGAGGTTGTGTTCCGGATGGCCCGGACTCGTGAGGAGGCGCTCGCCCAAGCCCGCCGTGCCGCGTTAGCAGATGCGCTTGCCCCGCATGTTCCGTGGCTCGTCCCTGAATCCCGCTCCCCGATCGATTCCGCCGGCGGGATCATCCAACGTTTCATCCCCGGTGCCGCCCACCCGCTACACCAAGGCGACCCTGCAGCGTTGGGGCGGATTATTACCGACCTGCAGGCGGTTCCGTTGAGCGCCTACGAAGGCCTGGTTGGCGCGCCCTGGGAGGCAGAACCTCAATGGACCCAGGCCCGCGCCGATGCCGCGATCGATGCGCTTGAGCCCGATGTGCGGGCAAGTGCCGCTACCGTGTTAGCTACTCTGGGTGAGATGGAGCAAGCCATGGGATCCGCGGTGGGCCAAGGCGCCGCTCTTCGCGGTTCACTCCGGCGTGGTTTAGTGCATGGGGACTTAGCGGGCCGGAATATGCACTGGCGTGATGGCGAGCTGATCGGGATCCTCGACTGGGACAAAGCATCCTTGTGGGACCCGGCGATCAATCTGGCGCATCTATCGCTGTGGCACGGCCAAGACGTGATCGACCCGTCAGCCCCGGATGAGTTCTTCGCGGCTCGAGCCCACGTGTGGAACGGGTCATTGGCGTTGACTCGCGTGGCTGACGCCGCACTGCGCGGTGGAGTGAAAACCTGGGGCCGGCTTTTGAGGAAAACCCAGCCGCGCATCATGAGGGCCGCTCAAGCCGCACACGTATGCCGCGAGCTGCTCCAGTAATCCCCTGAGGCTCATACTGTGGGGCTCGCTATGGGGCTCATACTGTGGAGCTCGCTAGTTCGAGCGGTAGGTCCGCACGCCCGGTTTCTTTGGCGGTTCAATAGGCCAGAACGCTACAACCGCCCACCAGGATGCGATCATCAACACGACCGTGATACCGATGATGAGGCTCACGTTAGGGACAAAGAAGAGCAGATACGCGACGATCACGGCACCAAACAGTGCGCCGAAAAATTTGTTGTCCATCGTTGTCGGTGTTCACGTTCATCTCCGGAGATTACTTGCCGCATCCGGCTGAGCTGTTGAAGGCCCGCCCAGTTCTGTTAGATGAGCACTGCTGCGTGGATGCGCGAAACGCCCGGGGTCTGTGACCCCGGGCGCCAGCACGTGTGTGGTTTAGAGGACGTTGAGGACCTCGTCGTACGCTGGTTCCTCACCCACGCTTGGAGTCAGGGAGGAGTAGAGCACGGTGCCGTCCGTGTCGATCACGATGACGCCGCGAGCCATGAGGCCCTTCATTGGCCCGTCTGCGAACTTGATGCCGTAGTCCTCGCCGAAGCTCGAACGGAATGCCGAGGTCGCAACAACGTTGTCGATGCCTTCAGCACCGCAGAAGCGGCCGAGCGCGAACGGAAGGTCCATGGACACAGTCACAACAACCGTGTTCTCAAGGCCCGCTGCACGCTTATTGAATTCGCGAACGGACTGGGCGCACACCCCGGTATCGATCGACGGGAACACGTTCAACACAACGCGCTTGCCTGCGTAATCCTTGAGGGTTACGTCTTCAAGGTCGGTGTTGACGGTAGTGAACTCTGGGGCGGCCTTACCTACAGCGGGGAGGTCGCCAACCGTGTTGAGGGTCTTACCTTGGAACTCGATAGTAGCCATAGCCTTATCCTTTCAGAGGTGCCCCAGCATTTGGCAAGGGTTTAGCCTCAGGCTTAGCCAACAGCGGACATCAGCGCCACGCTTCCGGCGCTTGCGGACGGGCAGCGTCTGCGGACGGGCAGCCTTTCCGGATGGGCGAGGTCAGCGGTTCTGTCAGCGTACTGGCAACACGCCGTAGGATGCTTGGGCTCCGGGACGGGTCACGGTGTCGGCGGCGTAACGGCTTGCGTAGGAGGCCGCTTCGGCGAGGCTGTCCCCTGCCGCGAGCCGCGCAGCAAGCGCCCCGACATACGCGTCCCCGGCACCGGTGGTGTCAACGGGTTTCACGGTGTGAGCTGGGATCTTGTGTTCGCCGGTCTCGTCCATCACGTGTGAACCGCTTGCGCCCAGGGTCATGACCACCGAACGCACTCCGGCGGCTTTGAGCTCACGGACGATCTCCTTATCGCTCAGCCCCTCAGGGTCGCCGCCGAGCATCTTCAGCGCCCCTGCGCCCTCGTGTTCGTTGACGACCAACGGGTCAGCCCGCAAGATCAGATCAGCCGGGACGTCGATGACGGGTGCGAGGTTGAAAACCACCCGGTCCTCGGCCGCCGCGAAGGCAGCCTGGATTCCCGTGACCGGGATTTCACCCTGCAACACAACCACACCTTCAACAGCGTGGGCGCGTGCCTGCACGGCCCCTGCATCAAGGTGCTGATTAGCGCCGGCGATCACGATGATCGTGTTTTCTGCCCCGTGGTCGACCGTGATGATCGCGGTTCCTGTTGGTTCGTCTTCACGCACGAGCACGTGGCTCAAGTCAACACCATCCGCTGTGAGCAGTTCGTGGGCCTCCCGCGCGGCATCGTCGCTTCCGATGGCAGTGATGAACCGGACGCGGGCGCCAGCTCGCGAGGCCGCGAGCGCTTGGTTTCCGCCCTTGCCACCAGGGGAATGCACGAGTGTACGCCCTAGGAGGGTCTCACCTGGCCCCGGTAGGCGGTGCACGGTAGCGGTGATGTCCAGGTTGGTGGACCCCACAACGGTGACGGTTGGCTTACTCATGCGCGCTCTCCTTGCGTGATGCGCTCTACGTTGCGTGATGCTCGAAACTGCATCGTGTGTGACACTGACGCGGTGTATGAACGGCGCCATGTAGGAACTGGCGCGGTGTATGAAGTGGCAGGCTGTTTAAAGTGGCAGGGCGTTAACCGCTGGTCCCCGCCTCGTGGTGAGGACCAACGGTCACCATCCCGAGACGGGGAGCAAGCGAGGCTAGTTGATCTTCTCGAGGATGATCTCGCGGACTCGGCCTGGATCAGCCTGACCGCGGGTCGCCTTCATGATCGGGCCCATGAGGGCGCCGATGACCTTCTGGTTGCCAGCCTTGATCTTTTCGACCACGTCCGGGTTACCCGCCATCGCTTGTTCGACGGCTTCGGTCAACGCGCCGTCATCAGATACGACGGCCAGTCCACGCTTCTCAACGATCTCGGCCGGGCTGCCTTCACCGTCAGCGACGTGTGTGAGGACCTGGCGGGCGATCTTGTTGTTGATCTTCTTCTCAGCGATGAGGTTTTCGATCTCCACGACGTGAGCCGGGGTGATACCGGTTTCGGTGACGTCCTTCTCCGCTTCGTTAGCGATGCGGGAGATCTCACCCATCCACCATTTACGTGCAGCTGATGCGCTCGCGCCGGCTTTCTCGGTCTCTTCGATCGTGTCGATGAGGCCCGCGTTGACGATGTCGCGGAACTCTTCATCCGAGAAGCCCCACGCCGCCTTGAGGCGGGAACGTTTAGCGGCTGGGAGTTCCGGCAAACGTTCGCGAAGTTCAGCGACCTGGTCGGCGGTCGTGACGATCGGTACGAGGTCTGGCTCTGGGAAGTAGCGGTAGTCATCGGCATCGGACTTCGGACGGCCCGACGATGTCGTGCGGGTGTCTTCGTGCCAGTGGCGGGTCTCCTGGACCACGGTCTCACCGGCATCGAGGATGCCTGCGTGGCGGCACATCTCGTAGCGCACGGCACGTTCGACGGAGCGCAGCGAGTTCACGTTCTTAGTCTCGGAACGGATACCGAATTTCTCGGAGCCGATCGGCATGAGCGAAACGTTCGCATCGCAGCGGACGTTACCGCGCTCCATGCGGGCATCAGAGATATCGAGGGCCTTGACGATGTCACGGATCGCTTCAACATACTTGCGTGCAAGCTCGGGAGCATCAGCGCCTGCACCCGTGATGGGGCGGGTCACGATCTCAACAAGCGGCACACCTGCGCGGTTGTAGTCAACGAGCGAGCTCGATGCACCCTGGATACGCCCCGAGGAACCGCCGACGTGGGTGAGCTTACCCGCGTCCTCTTCCATATGTGCGCGTTCGATCTCGACCCTGTAGACCTTCCCGGAGTCCAGCTCGATGTCGAGGTAGCCGTCGTAAGCGATCGGCTCGTCGTACTGCGAGGTCTGGAAGTTTTTAGGGGTGTCCGGGTAGAAATAGTTCTTGCGGGCAAAACGGCAGTATTCCGCGATGCTGCAGTTCAGTGCCAAACCCAGCAGGATCGCATACTCGACGCCGGCTTTGTTCACCACCGGAAGCACGCCCGGAAGGCCAAGGTCGACCTCGTTGACATTGGTGTTCGGGTCGTCACCGAATTCGTTGGGTGCTGAGGAGAACATCTTGGTTTTAGTGTTCAGCTCAACGTGGACCTCGAAGCCAAGCACTGGCTCATAGCGCGTCAGGGCTTCGTCGAAATCAACAATCTCTGTCATGTTTAGTTAGCCTCCTGAACGCGGGCTGCTACTTCCTCGTTGAGGTTTGGGGCCTGGGCGAGGATCGGGCCGCCGTTGCTTTCTTCAAGTGCGGCCTCAGCGGCTGCAGCGATGCGGTACATGCGTGCGTCCTCATGTGCTGGGACGAGGAACTGCACCCCCACTGGGAGGCCCTCGGAGAGCCCTGACGGGATCGAGATACCAGGGATCCCTGCGAGGTTCGCTGGGATGGTCGCGATGTCGTTGAGGTACATCGCAACCGGGTTATCGATCTTCTCACCGATCTTGAACGCAACGGTCGGCGCGGTTGGGGTCACAAGCACATCGACCTTTTCGAATGCGGCCGCGAAGTCACGCTGGATGAGCGTACGGATCTTCTGCGCTGAACCGTAGTAGGCGTCATAGTAGCCAGCCGAAAGCGCGTAGGTTCCGAGCATGATGCGGCGCTTGACCTCGTCACCGAAGCCCGCCGCGCGGGAGGCACCCATGACGCGTTCGATGGTCACCGGGCCGTCCTCTGGGAGTACGCGCAGGCCAAAGCGGACGCCGTCGTATTTAGCGAGGTTCGAGGAGACCTCGGACGGCATGATGAGGTAGTACGCACCCACCGCGTAGGTGAAGTTCGGGCATTCGATCTCTACGATCTCGGCACCGCGTGCCTCAAGCGTTTTGAGGGTTTCTTCGAAGGAAGCGGTCACGCCGTCTTCGAAACCGTCGCCGCCACGCAGCTGTGCGATCACGCCGACCTTGACGCCGGTGAGGTCGCCTGCCGCGCCTTCTTCAGCGGCCTTGATGAGGCCTTCGGAGCTGCCTTCGAGCGAGGTCGAGTCCTTCGGGTCGTGGCCGCCGATGAGCTCCTGCAGCGCAGCCGCGTCCCACACGGTACGCGCTACAGGGCCGATCTGGTCGAGCGAGGATGCCATCGCGATCGCACCGTAGCGGGAAACGGCACCATAGGTTGGCTTGACGCCCACGGTTCCGGTGACCGCGGATGGCTGACGGATCGATCCACCCGTGTCGGTTCCGAGTGCCAGTGGTGCGAGGTGGCCTGCGACCGCTGCCGCGGAGCCGCCGCCGGAACCACCCGGAATGCGGTCGAGGTCCCACGGGTTACGGGTCACACCGAACGCGGAGTATTCGGTCGAGGAACCCATCGCGAATTCGTCGAGGTTGGTTTTGCCAAGCATCGGCAACTTAGCTTCGCGGATCTTGGTGATCACGGTCGCATCGTAGGGGCTCATCCAGCCTTCAAGCATGCGGGAGGCCGCGGTGGTTGGTTGCCCCTTGGTGACGATGAGGTCCTTGATCGCGATCGGCACGCCAGCCAGCGGGTGGAGGACTTCAGCCTCGGCACCGCCTGCGGCCCGGATCTGGTCGACTTCGCGTGCGACCTCAAGCGCTTCTTCAGCGTTGACGTGCAGGTATGCGTTGATGACGCCGTCGAGCTTTTCGATGCGCTCGAGGTGGGCTTTCACGGCGTCTTCGCTCGTGACCTCTCCTGCACGCAGTTTCGCTGCGAGTTCGGAGGCGGAAAGTTCGTAGATCTCTGCCATGGTTTATCAGTCCTCGTCCAGAATCGCTGGCACACGGAAGCGGCCGTCTTCGGCATCAGGAGCGTTGGCAAGTGCTTGCGCTTGGGTGAGCGTGTCTCCAACAACGTCCTCACGCATCACGTTGGTCAACGGGATCGGGTGGCTCGTTGCCGGGATGTCATCCGTTGCGGCTTCACTGACTGAGGCGACGGCGTCAACGATCGCGTCAAGCTCCGTGGACATCCTGTCAAGTTCTTCTTCTGTCATGGCAATGTGCGCCAAGGTCGCTAAATGCGCCACTTGGTCACGAGAGATTCCAGACATTTCCCTCCCAATCTTTCAAAGTCCCGAAAGTCTTAAGTGCTTGCACCAGTTTAGGCACAGTCGCCGTCGTTGGCATTTTGAGGTCTGTATGTGAGGTCTGTATGTGAGGTCTGTTGACGAGTTCAGGATGCGTTGGGCTCAGCGGCGGACCCCACTGCTTTACTGAACGCCGCGAGCCGCAGGCCCGGCACCTCTGGGATGTCGACGTCCCGGTGAGCCTCGCGGGTGAAGCCGTAGCGTTCATAGAAACGCATCGCTGGTTCCCAGTCGGGCGTGGTGGTCAAGACAACCCTGCGGATGCCCGGCAGAGTCCCGGCGAATGAGAGGATCGCCTCCACGAGCTTGCCGCCGAGCCCTGTCCGTTGATGTTCCGGGTCCACAACGAACAGCCTCATCTCAAGCTCGCCGTCCTCTGCGAGGTCGGCCCACAGGCTACCTCGTAGCGCGAGCGTCACGGACCCCACGATGTTGTTCTGGTGGTCTTCGGCAACGAGCAAGAGCGCGTGCCGGCGGCGTTCCGCTACCTGCGCGATCTGTTGCATGTAGGGGTCGTCTGCGGAGTCGAAGTAGCCTTCGTGCAGGTACGCTCGCTCGGTGATCTCACCGATCGCTTCATCATCGTGGTAGGTCGCGTAACGGAGCGTGATGCCACCCGCGTTGACCTCACCGTCACCGCTGGCTGCATCTCTAACGCTGGCTGTATCGCCCGTGTTGATGGCGGCAATGGGGCCGAGCCATCGGCCGTGTACGTCACCTACGAGGCACCACCCGTAGCTGTGAGTACTGTTCCAGAGGGGTCGTTGCACAGGGAACCCAGCGGCTTGCGCGATGAATGAGCCGGCGGCCCAGTCCCATTCGTTGATGTCGGTTTCGGCGTAGGCATCGAGTGTCCCGTCCGCTACAAGGCACATATCGATCGCGGCTGAACCGAGCCGCCGGACGTTGTCGAAGTGCGGAATGAGGCGCGTGAGCGCTTGGGTTTGGCGTTGACGCTGCCCAGCGCCGTAGCCGAATCCGTAGGCGAGAATCCGGGCCTGACCAGTTGCCCCGTCGAATGCCTCCGCCGTGAGCCTGCGACTGGCTTCATCGTCGCACCGGCGCGGAGCGTGTTCCGCTTCCCACACAGCGGTGTATGCCTGCGCTGTATCTGCAGACACCGGATCAGCAGATGCGCAGGCCGCCCACATTTTCTGCAGCTCGGGGGCAATCACAACACCGGCAACCCAGCGTTCAACGAATGGGGTGTCTTCGGTTGGGTTGCCGTCTTCATCAAGATTCTCACGGAGGTATTCGCGGCGCGCCACCGCAACGGACACCGCGTAGTGCGGCAGCCCGCGCACGAAGTTCGCGGTCCCGTCGAGTGGGTCGATGCACCAGCGGTATTCGGCGTGGATGTCTCCGCTTGCGTCGTATTCTTCGCCCGTGAGGACATCCTCGGGCCGGCGAGCGTGAATGTATTCGCGGATCGCTTGCTCGGATGCGCGGTCGGCTTGGGTGACCCAGTCCCCTGCCGCGGATTTCGTGTCTGCTTCAGCGACGACCTCGGCCTGGCCCCGCATCGCGGCAAGAACCTTCGCTCCTTCGTGGGCAGCGCCCAGAGCGATGTCGAACACCTCAGCCAGCACAGAGTCTGGTGCAGTTTGTGCGTGGCTCACGCGTCGTCCCTTTCCTCACGTGCTGCGTCGTTTTCAAGCACGGATGGGCCGTGTGCGAGTAATTCTTTGAACCCGTCCTCATCCAGCACTGGGATGCCGAGCTCTTGGGCTTTCGTGAGTTTGGAGCCTGCGGCTTCACCGGCAACCACAACGCTTGTTTTCTTGGAGACGGAGCCGGTTGCTTTGCCTCCGCGGGCGAGGATCGCTTCCTTGGCTTCATCGCGGGAGAAGTCTTCGAGGGATCCGGTCACAACAATCGTGAGGCCTTCGAGGATCGCCGCGATTGCTTCGTCGCGTTCATCGGCCATCTCGTAACCGTTCGCGCGCCAGGCTTGCTGCCACGCGTCCACGATCTCAACGTGCCAGTCTTCTTTGAACCAATCCACTAGGGCCTCGGCGATGATGGTCCCCACGCCGTCGATATCGGAGAGGATCTCGAGCGCGTTCTCGCTCGCCACGGCCTCACGCAGCGCATCCATCGATCCGAAGCGTTGAGCCAAAGCCCGCGATGCGGTCGGGCCTACATGGCGGATCGACAGCGCGACCAAAACCCGCCACAGTTCCTTGCCCATCGCACCTGCGACTTCACGGAACAACTTCTGCGTATTCGCGTTCGGTCCTGCCGGTTTCGCGGATGTTCCCCGCGTATAGAAGTAGGGGCGGAGCTCCCATACGCCAGTGCCTTGGCCTTTGGAACGCTTCTCGCGCCACACTCGAACATCCGCAAGCGACTTCGATAACTCAGACTCCGGGTCAGCCAGATCGAAAAGGTCGCGTTCTGTCGTCAATGGACCAGGTCCGGATGGTGCTGGAACCCCGCTGTTTTCGGTCGGGTCTGGCCCTGGGCCGATCGTCAACGCGATGGCCGCCTCCGCGCCGAGAGCCTCGATGTCCAGCCCGCCGCGAGAGGCCGCGTATTCGACGCGTTGAGCCAACTGCTCGGGGCAGTGCTGGCTGTTCGGGCAACGAAGATCCACGTCGCTTTCCTTCGCGGGACGCAACGGTGTTCCGCACGACGGGCATTCGCTCGGCATGACCCACTCGGATAGCTCGTCCTCGCGGCCTTCACGCAACGGAAGAACCGGCCCAACAATCTCCGGGATCACATCCCCTGCTTTACGCAACACCACAACGTCGCCGATCAGCAGGTTCTTCGCCTTGACCACATCGCGGTTGTGCAAGGTAGCCCGCTCAACCGTCGAGCCAGCCACAGTCACCGGCCGCATCACTCCATACGGTGTCACTCGTCCGGTGCGCCCCACCTGCACGCGAATCTCCAGAAGATCCGTGTGAACTTCCTCCGGCGGATACTTATAGGCAACAGCCCAGCGAGGCGTGCGCGAGGTATAGCCCAGGGCGCGCTGGGCTTGGAAGTCATCGATCTTGATGACCATGCCGTCGATCTCGTGGACCAAGCCGTGGCGGTCCTGACCGATCTGGTCGATATAGCCGAACACTTCTTCCGAGGTATCGAAGAGCTTGTTATACGGGGACACCGGAAGCCCCCACGTTTCAAGCTGCGCATAAATCTCGTGCTGAGATTCAACGTCCATCCCCTCGCGAGCACCCACGCCGTGCACGAACATCCGCAACGGACGCTTAGCAGTCTGGGCTGGGTCTTTTTGCCGCAGCGAGCCCGCCGCCGCGTTACGCGGATTCGCTAGCGGCGCCTTACCTTCCGCGATCAACGAGGCGTTGAATGCCTCGAACTCTTTCGAGGGGATGAATACTTCACCACGGACCTCAAGCTCGGCGGGCCACCCCTCACCCTCGAGCCGGTGCGGGATGTCCGCGATCGTCTTGACGTTATCCGTCACGTCCTCACCCGTGGTCCCGTCCCCGCGAGTTGCCGCGACATCCAACACGCCATCGCGGTAAATCAGGTTGACCGCGAGCCCATCGATCTTGACTTCAGTCAGCCACTTCACCTCAACCCCTGGGGCGAAAGAGGCGCTGTTGGCGCGGGCGCGTTCGAACCAGGTTTCAAGCTCTTCATAGCTGAAAACGTCCTCGAGCGAATACATCTGGCTCGGGTGCTTAACCGGGGAGAACGCCGCGGAAACCTCGCCGCCCACCTCTTGGGTCGGTGAATCGTTGGTCACCAACTCGGGGTGTAGCGCTTCAAGCTCCTCAAGCCGAGCGAAAAGCTCATCGAACTCGGCATCAGATACCAGTTGCGTGTTCTCGTTGTAATACGCGTGCCGATATTTACGGACCTTATCCACCAGCTCCGCGTATTCCTCCCGCAACGCATGCGCAGGAACATCCGCAGAATCTCCAGCCGCGGGCTCAACGGTCGCAGAGTCAATAGCCGCGGGCTCGTTGGGGTCTTCACCGGTTACAGAAGACGATGATGTCGATGCGTTCTCAAATGCCACAAAACAATCATGCCCCAGGGGTCTGACAGTTTGAATAACGCCACGGACCGAACCCGTTAGTCGATCGGCAATACAGCGTCAGGGCCAGGCGAGAGGTCAAACGGGGTCACCGCCCCGAAGCCTTGCAGCTCCACCGGCGACAACTCATCGATCACGAACCGCTCATCGTCATCGAGCACCTGGCTCGTCAACGAATCGATCAAAACCTGGCCCGGCTCCGCCATCGCAGTCAAGCGTGCCGCCATGTTCACGGTCGCACCATAAATATCGCCCAGACGCGACAAAATACGGCCCCACACCAGCCCCACACGGACCTCCGGCATGTCCTCTTCAGGGCTGAAAGCGCGCGCCAACGTCAACGCGATCCTCGCACCGGCCTGCGGGGTTTCAGCGACATAGAGAACCTCGTCGCCGATCGTCTTGACCAGCCGGCCACCACCAGTCGAAATGATCGAGGCGCAACGGGCCTCGAAGTTCTGAACCAGCCGCGCCAAACGCCGCGCATCCATACCGCGCGAAAGCGAGGTGAAAGACACCATGTCAGCGAAACCCACCGCACGCGCCAACGGGAGCGCGGCATCGTCCTCAGTACCAGTGCGGTACTCATTCGAGGAACGCAAACCAGACTCGGCACGCAAAACCTGCCGGTGAATCGCCGCCGCAAGGTTGCGTTGATACGAATAGTTGACCATCTTCAGAAGCGGATCCAACATTTCGTCCAACATCAGCACAACCTGGCGGCGCGCCTCCGGGTCGCTCATCCCGTGAGTCGAAACGAGGTCTTCAACGAGTGCCTCGATCTGCCAGATCGCCATCCGGTCTGTCAGCTGCCCGATCGAACGGGCGATCGAGAGCATCGCGTCCTCAGACAAACGACGCTTGCGCACCTGCTCAACCATCGTGTCCAAGGCGCGCTGATCCCGCATCGTGAACGCGACCTGGTCATCTGAAACCCGAGGAAGCCCCAGGGCCCGCCAGAGTTTGCGGGCCGAGTGCAGCGAGATACCGACGTGTGCCGCGATTTCGCGGCGACGCATGGTCCGTGCCGAGCCCCGTAGCCGCATCTCAAGGCGGTGTGCGGCGGCCCGTACCTCGTCGTCGGTTTCGGTCTTGGTTTCCAAAACCGGCATCGACGTGGTGATTGGCCCGATTTCCGGGACCGCCCCGATCGCGTGGGTATCCAATGCTTCCCACACGGTAGGGTTCGATGCGCTTACCGGCATCGCAGGTTCATTCGGCTTAGTCTGGGTGACGGGAACATGGCCTGAAACAACTGGCATCTCGACTGCCGGCATCTGGGCTGTAACCGCCCGTTCGCCCTGCCCGTCGGACGAGGCGTTGCCCGACCGTCCGCTGCCTGGCTGTTCACTGCCTGACTGCTCACCGGCTGACTGTTCACTCTCGGACTGTTGAGGCGCTGACTGATCGGTGCTGCCCGCCTCATGTGGCTGGGAATCTGATGGTTCTTCCGTCACGGGCTTCAACGACGGCGGCGGGACCGGGCTCAACCCCACATCAGTGAACCCGTCATCGCCGACCCCCGCACCGCCGGTCCCCGCATCGCCAGGCCCTGCATCGCTGCCACCGTCATCGATGAGGTGAGCGCGCCCCTGCTTCCCCGCACCAAAGTCCTGCTCCGTTTCGAAGGCCTTGATCGCATCGAAACCTTGAGTCGCGAATCCGTGCGTGACCGAACCATTTTCTTGCGGGTTCTGTGTCCCCGGGGTATGTGTCTCCGAGTCCTGTGGCTTCGCGTTCCGCGTTTCGGGGTTCTGTGTTTTGGAGTTGTGTTCCGGGTTTTCGGTGCGCTCAGGTGGGTTTCCTTGGCTCACTGCCGGCACCGTCCTTCCCGTTGAAATCGTTCTTCTTTGCGCATGTGTCAGCCGACGTCAAAAATGCCCCTGTCCATTCTTACACCCTCACAGCGAAAAATGTGTCAAAGGTCACGCAGTGTCCACAATATGGGCATTACTTGGGCGGTTCGGGAGCCAACATGTGCCCTCACAGCCCGTACGGCACCATAACCCTGTACTGATGGGCCGCCGCCGCTTCTCGCCTGATGCTGTCAGCAACATGCGCGACGTCGGGGACGTTTCGGAACGTGGCTTCTCGCCCCTCAACCTTCACGACGAGGGTTCCCGGCGCGCGCGGCATCCGGTCGGTCGGCTTGAACCACACGCCGTTGATGTAGAGCAGTGGAATGTGCTGAACGCTGCGGCCGCGCTGTATGAAGAAACGCTGATTCGTGAGCGTGATGTGGGTGTTGACCCATGCGAAGAACGGCCGCAGGACCCAGCGCAACATCGCCCATCCCCAGCCGATCGCTACGAGCGCCAGCAGGGCTTGGGAGACCAAACCCCAGGCACCTCCGAGGTCCGCGGTGCGTGAGGCGAATCCGCCCAGCATCGCGCCGATGATCGTAATAAGCAGGAGAGCCCCAGCGATGGGCACAAGTGCGCGCGGGTGGCGGCGGGTTCTGATCACAGCTTCTTCGCCAGGGTGTAGAAGTTTCCGCGGGACCATTCTTACTCTTCCGTTCAGCTGAGCTTACGCTCTTATCCACTCCACGCTCTCATCCACTCTAGAGCGCCCTCACGCTGTACCTTAGCGGCCCGCGGGTGCCTGGATATACACCTTTAGGCGTAGTGGCCGTCGCTGCGGCGTACGTGGATGACATCCCCTGCTGAAATCTGATGCCGTTTGCCCGTGCCGTCCTCGACGATGAGGTGGCCGTATGCGTCAATGTCGCGTGCCACGCCGGTGATGGTCACCTCGTGGGGCAACTGGACCCGCACGTCCACTCCGATGGTTGCGCAGTGTTTGCGGGTCGCATCGACGAGGCTCATGCACCCGAGCGAACCCAGCGGCTGATCGAGCGGGCCACCCGCTGGTAGCCATTCGGAAAGTACCGCGATGGCGCGGGTCCAGAACGCGGAGATCAGATGATGAACGTCGGTGGTGCAGTTGTGGAGCGCGAGTGAGGTTGCGGTGGGCACCGGCAGGTCCTCTTTGGCCTGGGTCAGGTTGGTGCCGATACCTACGACGAGGTTGAGGCCTCCCGCGCCTGCTCCCTCGGCGTCTCCTTCGCCTGCAACCCCAGTCTTCTCGGCCAGCCCGGTCTTGTCTGCAACGCCGTTCTTGCCGGTGACGCCGGTCTTATCAGTCAGTCCAGTCTTGTCCACACCGGTCTTGCTGTCCCCGACGCTGACGCCACGCGGCCCGGGCAAGGAGGGCGCAACTTGAGCGAGGATGCCTGCTACTTTCTCGCCGTCGATCAGCACGTCGTTGGGCCATTTGAGGCTCACGTCGGAGGCCGTCGCTGCAGCTAACACGTCACGCCACACGAGCCCGACAAGGGTCGAGGCCATCGCTAGCGATTCGGTAGGCACACTCGCGGGGGCTTGAATCACGAGGGACATGGCAAGCCCCGAGCCTGCCGGTGTTTCCCAATCGCGGCCAAGCCGACCCTTGCCCGAGCGTTGGTCGAGCGTCACGATGAGTGTCCCTGACGCATCGGGCATATCGGGGCCGCCCAGTTCACCACTAGCTAGCAAGTTGATGGCGTCCTCGTTCGTCGAGTCCGTGTGGTCCTCGACGATGAGGCGTGGCCACGCGGCGGAACGTTCACTACCGTGCAACGCCGCCCATTCGGCGCTTGCGTTGGCGGTGATGATGTCGGCTTCAAGGCGCTCTGGTGTGTGCATGTCAACCTTCGCTCGTGTTGATCGTCAGTTGCCGGGCCTTGAAAACGGGCCCTAAGAATCGGGTGCCCTAAGAACATACCGCGTTCAACTCGCACGCAAGCCCCGCCCCGCCGCAGCGCGTCACTGTCCTGGGATTGGCGAGATGGAGCCTTCCGGCATGCGGTCTTTGGTGAGGAAGATGTCCGCGGTGAGCGGGTGGTCTGGGTTGATGGCGTAGCCGGTGAGGTCGGTGACGCCGGCGTCGGCGAGCGCTTCTTCGTCGGTGAGGAATTTGCCTGTGAAGGTGTGTGACGGCTGGGTCAGCATGTGGTGGGCGGCGTCGGCGACGATGTCTGGTCTGCGGGCGCCGGCTAGCATCGCTTCGCCGCCGGGGAGGTTCTCGATCGCGGCGGTGTGGATGAGGGATGCCGGCCACAGTGAGTTCGCGGCGATTCGATCGCGTGCGAATTCTTGGGCGAATCCGAGTGTGGTCATGCTCATCCCGTATTTAGCCATCGTGTAGCCCAGGTGTGCGCCTGCCCATACCGGGTCGAGGTTCAGTGGTGGGGAGAGTGTGAGGATGTGTGGGTTCTCTGCCTTTTTGAGGTGCGGGTAGGCGGTTTTGGGTAGTGCGAAGGCTCCGCGCATGTTGATTTGGTGCATGAGGTCAAAGCGCTTCATGTCGAGTGCGGGCGTGGGGTTGAGGTTGATCGCGGAGGCGTTGTTGATGACGATGTCGATGCCGCCGAACTCTTCTACTGTTGTGTCGACGGCGCGTTGGATGTCTTCGTCTTTGCGTACGTCACCGACGATCGCGAGCCCTTTGCCGCCGGCGTCGTTGATGTCTTGGACTGCGGTGTGGACGGTGCCTTCGAGGTGGGCGTGTGGTTCAGCGGTTTTCGCGAGGATCGCGATGTTGGCGCCGTCGCGGGCTGCGCGTAGGGCGATCGCGAGGCCGATTCCTCGGGAGCCTCCGGACATGAGGATGGTTTTGCCGTTGAGGGTTTTGGTTGATGTGCTCACGTGGTCCTCCTGTTGTTGCCGTGCGCGTTGCAGTACCGAGTGCAGGTTGCGCTGAATGCAGTGCTGTATCGAATGCATCGAAAGCGATATGTTGTGATCCAGGTTACATTGCCTAAGTGACTGGGCAGTAACTACCGCGATAACTGTGGCGCGCAGCGCTCATCCAGCCGCGGGTTCCGTGGGAGCAGGCCGGGCTTTATGGCTTGTTTTTGTAGGAGTCCGACAAAAGCTTTAGCGAAGATAGCCCGTAGAATGGCCTGGATGCCTTTCTTTTTGAGAGGTTTCCACCAAAACGAAGGAGAGTTCGCAAGCGATGACCGCCCAGCCGTCAGATCCGCACACCACCCCGGATCTCACTACGACCGCCGGTAAGCTCGAGGACTTCCATCGCCGTATGGCTGAGACCATCAACCCTGGTGGTGAAGCTGCGGTTGAACGGCAGCATAGCCGCGGTAAGAGCACTGCGCGTGAACGCATCGACATGTTCTTGGACCCGGGTTCCTTCGTTGAGTTCGATGCGTTGGCTAAGCACCGCACCACCGCTTTCGGTATGGAGAAGAAGCATCCTCTCGGTGATGGTCTCGTATCCGGTTACGGGACGGTAGATGGCCGTCAGGTTGCGGTGTATTCGCAGGACTTCACGGTCTTTGGTGGCTCACTCTCTAACGTCAACGGCGAGAAGATCGTCAAGGTCCAAGAGTTCGCTTTGCGTAACGGGATGCCGGTGATCGGTCTGCTCGATGGTGGTGGAGCGCGCATCCAGGAGGGCGTGGCCTCCCTTGCGATGTTCGCCGATATTTTCCGCAATAACGTCCACGCTTCGGGTGTGATCCCGCAGATCTCGGTGATCATGGGCCCGTCTGCAGGTGGTGCCGCTTACTCCCCTGCTTTGACGGACTACATCATCATGGTGGATAAGACTTCCCACATGTTCATCACGGGCCCGGACGTGATCAAGGCTGTCACGGGCGAAGACGTGGACATGGAGACCCTCGGTGGCGCCCGCCACCACAACACGGAGACGGGTACGTCCACGTATCTTGCCGAGGATGAGGAGGATGCGCTCGATTTCGTGCGCGAGCTGCTCTCCTATCTGCCGTCCAATAACCTCGCTTCCCCGCCGGTGCTCTACGCGGATGAGGCCGAGCTCGAGGTCACCGAGGATGACGAGGCCCTCGACACCCTGATCCCGGATTCGGCGTCCCAGCCATATGACATGCGTGAAGTCATCGAGTCCGTACTCGATGACGGCGAATTCTTTGAGATGCAGGCGCTGTATGCGCCCAACGTCATGATCGGTTACGGCCGTGTTGAAGGCTCGACCGTCGGAATCGTCGCGAACCAGCCGATGCAGTTCGCTGGCACACTCGACATCGCCGCCTCTGAGAAGGCCGCCCGTTTTGTGCGCCACTGCGACGCTTTCAACATTCCGGTGCTGACGTTCGTCGATGTTCCAGGCTTCTTGCCGGGTAAGGATCAAGAGGATCAGGGCATCATCCGCCGCGGCGCCAAGCTGCTCTACGCGTACGCTGAGGCGACCGTGCCTAAGCTCACGGTCATCACCCGCAAGGCTTTCGGTGGCGCCTATATTGTAATGGGGTCCAAGAAGCTCGGCGCGGACATCAACCTTGCCTGGCCTACCGCTCAGATCGGTGTCATGGGCGCCCAGGGTGCGGTCAATATCCTCTACCGCCGTGACCTGGCAGCTGTTGAGCAGGAAGGTGGCGACGTCGAGGCTCGCCGCACCGAGCTGATCGACGGCTACGAAGCCGAGCTACTCAACCCGTATCAGGCCGCTGAGTTGGGTTATGTCGATGCGGTGATCGCACCGAGCGAGACCCGCGTCCAGATTGTGAAGGGCTTGCGCGCAACCCGCGATAAGCACACGACCAACCCTGACCGTAAGCATGGGAACATTCCGCTGTGAACACCACACAAAACTTTTCCTGGGCACCTCAACAGAAGTCGGCACCTGAGCCGAGCGATCTTCGTGTGGTGCGTGGTGAAGCGACCGATGAGGAGATCGCGGCACTGTTCGCGGTCATCCTCGCCGAAGCTCAATCGCGTCAGGCAGCCGAACAGGCCCCGCCGTCCACGCGTAGCGAGATTCTGCGCCGTGCTGCAACCATCCGCGGCCAGTTGACGAGCCTGCCGGGGCTGTTCCGCCGCAAATAACGCACATACTTCACCAACTAATCAACCAACACCACACCACTGTGTGGCAGGCCGATGCGTACACCTAACGTGCGCATCGGCCTTGCGCGTTAGATACTGCATCTAGGTAGCGCGCCTAAGTTTTTGCGCCCTGAGGAGGATGTTGATGAGTCAGTTCTCACCGCGGATGGTTCTGCACCGCACCGTGGCGGCCCAACGGACCAAGGACCACGGAAAGATCTCCAAAGGGACCCTCAAACGCATTTGGGGTTTCGCGGCTAAACGCAAGGCGATGCTGTTCTTGTTCTTAGGCATTTCGGTGGTGATCTCGGTGATCGGGGTCATCACACCGATCCTCGCCGGCGATGTTGTCAACGCGATCACCTCCGGCGGGCCGGTCGAGGTGATCGTGTGGCTTGCCATCGCGATCGCCGCACTCGCACTCGCCGATGCGGGTTTCAGTCTTCTGAACCGGTACTTCTCCGCGAAGCTCGGCGAAGGCCTCATCTATGACATGCGCACCACGGTGTTTGATCACGTGCAGACCATGCCGATCGCGTTCTTCAACCGGACCCGAACCGGCGCGTTGGTATCGCGGCTGAATAATGATGTTATCGGTGCGCAGCGAGCGTTTTCCAACACGCTCTCCGGTGTTGTTGCCAACATCGTTTCGCTGATCCTCACGGTTGCGGTCATGGTCACGATCTCATGGCAGGTCACGCTGTTTTCGATTTTGCTGTTGCCGGTTTTCTTGATCCCTGCACGCCTGCTGGGCGGGCGGTTGGCTTCGTTACAGCGTGAAGCGGCTGACTATAACGCGGCGATGTCTACCCGCATGACGGAGCGGTTCTCCGCGGGCGGGGCAACGCTGGTCAAGCTCTTCGGCGCTCCAGGGGCTGAGTCCCAGGCGTTTTCCGAGCGCGCGGGCCGGGTGCGGGATATCGGAGTCAAGACCGCGATGCTGCATACCACGTTCGTTCAGGCCCTCACGCTGGTTTCTGCACTGGCTTTGGCGCTCGTCTACGGCGTGGGTGGCGTCCAGGCGGTTCTGGGGCATCTCAACGCAGGCGAGGTTGTGACCCTTGCGATGCTGTTGACCCGTCTGTACGCTCCGCTCACGATGCTTGCGAACGCCCGCATGGACATCATGAGCGCTGTCGTTTCTTTCGAGCGCGTGTTTGAGGTTTTGGATCTTGACCCGCTGATCAAGGAGAAGCCGGACGCGGTCGAGTTGGGTTCCGGTCCGGTCACGGTCGCGTTCAACGACGTACGGTTCGCCTACCCCACAGCCGAACAGGTTTCTCTGGCTTCCCTTGAGGACGTCTCGGTGCTGGATCAGCGTGAGAGTTCCGAGGTTCTGCACGGGATCGATTTCACGATTCAGGCGGGCCAGACTGTCGCGCTGGTGGGTTCCAGTGGTGCCGGTAAGTCGACGATCGCGGCACTTCTTCCGCGGCTGTATGACGCGACGGAGGGCAGCATCACGCTCAATGACGTGGACGTTCGCGATGTGAGTTTCGATTCGCTCAAGCATACGATCGGCGTGGTGACCCAGGATGGTCACCTGTTCCACGAGTCGATCCGCGATAACCTCACGATCGCCGCCCCGAACGCTACGGATGAGCAGTTGTGGTCGGCCTTGGAGTGGGCTCGGCTCAAACCCGTGATTGAAGCACTGCCGGATGGCCTGGACACGGTGATCGGCGAGCGCGGCTATCGCCTCTCTGGCGGTGAGCGGCAGCGGCTGACGATCGCGCGTTTGCTCCTTGCGGCACCTGCCATGGTGGTTTTGGATGAGGCGACATCGGCTTTGGATTCAACGAATGAAGCCGCGGTCCAGACCGCGCTTTCGGAGGCGATGGAAGGCCGTACCGCACTCGTGATTGCGCACCGGCTTTCAACGATCCGGGCAGCGGATGCGATCTTGGTGGTTGAGGGCGGGCGGATCGTCGAACAGGGCAGCCACGATGAGCTGCTGGCTCAAGGCGGGCGCTACGCCGAGCTCTACCGCACCCAGTTCGCTGACCAGGAGTGATTCGCACCCGGCCAGCCCGCGGTTGCCTGTTGGGTTCTGTCTCAGTGTCGCGCTGGTTCTCACAGCGTGCGTGGCTCGGTTTACGCATCGTGCACACTTACCGCGTGATCCTTGACACGAAACCCACGTTTTCAGCCGCTCTAGTGACATCTTGTGTAACACAAGAATCATCCAGTTTATGGATCACGCGTTTCCTATGGAAATGTTTATGTTTCCCGCACACACGCGCGCGCGGCGGTGTCGCGAAGAATAAGTGCCGGGAAGAAGAAGTGTCGCGAAGAATGCCGGGAGTATCCCGAAGAACACAGTGTCGCGGGCAATGGCATTGAGTCAGCAAGAGTATCTAGAAGGGAGGGTCCGATGATTACGTTGAAAGGCTTGCGTAAAGAGTTCGCAGGCACTACCGCTTTAGACGGCATCGATCTGCACGTTGAGTCCGGCCTGATTCACGGAATCGTTGGACGCTCTGGGGCGGGTAAGTCGACGTTGATTCGGTGCCTGACTGGTTTGGAAACCCCAACCTCTGGCACGGTCGAGATCAACGGCGAAGACGTCACCGCTTACACTGGGGCACGTTTGCGGAAGGCCCGCCGTTCGATCGGCATGGTTTTCCAGCACGCGGAGCTTCTGGATTCCAAGACCGCGTTGGAGAACATCGCGCACCCCCTGGTGATCGCTGGGGTCAAGAAGAAGCAGGCGATGCAGCGGGCCCGCGAACTGATCA
This sequence comes from Arthrobacter sp. HMSC08H08, assembly GCF_001807575.1. Taxonomy (NCBI): domain Bacteria; kingdom Bacillati; phylum Actinomycetota; class Actinomycetes; order Micrococcales; family Micrococcaceae; genus Arthrobacter; species Arthrobacter sp. HMSC08H08. Next base: position 26,007 of record NZ_KV789382.1, on the reverse strand, counting down.
CTCTTGTTGGTCTCGAAGGCCGTGAGGACAACCATCCCGCCCAGCTCTCGGGTGGTCAGCGTCAACGCGTCGGTATCGCGCGTGCTTTGGCAACTGAACCTAAGATTTTGTTGTGCGATGAGCCGACCTCGGCACTCGACTCAACCACGACCGCCCAGATCCTCGCCCTCATCAAGCAGCTACGGGATGACTTGGGTATCACCGTGCTGATCATCACCCACGAAATGTCAGTGGTGCGTGAAATCTGCGACTCGGTGACCTTGCTTGCTGAGGGCCGCAATCAGCACACCGCATCGTTGCGTGAGGTGCTCTCCGACCCTGCTTCGACGCTGGCGCGCGAACTCATCCCACTGCCGTCGGCACCGATCCGTGACGCCGAGGACGCCACCGTAATGCTGGAGATCAGCATCGCAGGCCTCTCCGCAGCGGAGGTTTTCGATGCCGCTCAACGCGCCGGAACCCCGATCGTGGAAGTCGAAGCCGCAACGTTGGAACGCATCGCGGGCCTGGACGTGGGCCGTATGCGCATCCGCAGCACCGACGCGCAAGCCACCCGCGTGCTAGGACGCACACTAACTGAGCGTGGCATCCACGTGGAGGAAGCCGCATGATGACACAACTGAGCACAATTGCCGCACAAGCCCACACCGCGCTACCGCTGAAGGTAGCGCCAACCCAGGTGCTCGCCGCCGAGCGTGAAACGTGGTTCAACAACCCCGTCATCCAGGATTCGCTGTGGCCAGCAACCCAGGAGACACTGCTGATGACCGTGTTCTCCTCGGCGTTTGCGATCATCCTCGGTTTGCCGCTGGGGATCTGGGTGTGGATGACCTCCAAAGGCGGGCTCGCCCCGAACCCTGTGATCCACCGCATCATCAGCTCGATCGTGGACTTGGGGCGTTCGATCCCGTTCATCATCCTGATCATCGCGCTGATCCCGTTCACGCGCTTCATGGTCGGTAAAGCAATCGGGTGGGAAGCCACTGTGGTCCCGCTCGCGGTGGGTGCGATCCCGTTCTTTGCCAGGCTCGCTGAAAGCGCGATGCGGGAGGTCGCAACAGGCAAGATCGAAGCCGTACAGATGATGGGTGCCACCAACGGGCAGATCGTACGGCAAGTCTTGATCCCCGAGGCGCTGCCCGCGCTCGTTTCATCTGCGACCGTCACTGCAGTCACGCTGGTTTCCTATACCGCGATGGCCGGTGCGGTTGGCGGCGGAGGCCTCGGCGCGCTTGCGATGAACTACGGCTACAGCCAGTACCAGACTGACACGATGATCGCGTGCATCATCGTGGTGGTCGCCATCGTTATTGCTATTCAAATGTTCGGTGACTGGCTCGCACGCCGCGTCAACCACCGCTAACCATCACTCCTCAGGTTCAGTTCTGCCTGAGGTTGCTCAACCCTTCGGAGGAGAAGAATGCGCTTCTTTCGTAAGTTCGCGGCAGGAACCGCCGCGCTAGCAGTCACCGTGAGCCTTGCCGGATGCGGCCTGATGGGCGGCAACGACAAAGACAGCGTCGGTAAGAAAGACGGCGACGTCACGGTCCTGACGATCGGCGCGACCCCGGTCCCGCAGGCGAAGATCTTGAAGTTCGTGGACGATAACCTCGCCAAGGACGCAGGCCTCGATCTTGAGATCAAGGAGTTCACCGACTACGCATTGCCTAACCAGGCACTCAATGACGGCGATATCGACGCCAACTATTTCCAGCACGAGCCATACCTGACAGAAGAAATCGACAAGAAGGGCTACGAATTCTCCCACTTCAGGGGCATCCACATCGAGCCGTTGGCCCTCTACTCGTCCAAGGCTAAGAAGGTCGAAGACATCAAGGACGGAGCCAAGATCGCTATCCCTAACGATCCGTCCAACATGGGCCGCTCGCTGAAGCTGCTCGAAGACGCTGGCCTGCTGAAGATCAAGGACGGCGTCGAGGCTGTTTCTGCAACGACCCACGATGTTGCCGAGAACCCTAAGAACATCAAGTTCGTAGAAGCCGATGCCGCTACCCTGCCGCGCGTCATGGAAGACCTCGACGGTGCAGTCATCAACGGTAACTTCGCACTCGAAGGCGGGCTGACCCCGTCCAAGGACGGCTTGTTCCTCGAGAAGCCTGAAGACAACCCGTACGCCAACCTGCTGGTCGTCCGCCAGTCCACCAAGATCGACGAGAACATCCAGAAGCTGAATGACCTGCTGCACTCGGATGAAGTCAAGAAGTTCATCGAGGACAACTGGAAAGACGGAACCGTCATCCCAGCGTTCTAATCAGCTACGTGTCAGACGGAACGTGCTGAGCTAACAACGCACTGAACTAAAACGGGCGGGCCCCAGAGAACGTGTTCTCTGGGGCCCGCCCGTTTAACTCCGGCTCATGCCCGGGCATCAGTTCCCGGTTGCAGGGGCGAAGAAGTCGTCCTTGGTTGCATTCGGGTGGGTTGCCAGCGGGGTCACCTTGACGTCCATGTATTTGAACATTGGGAAGCCCTGGAAGATCGCGTGGAGCTCGTCGTGTCCATCGACCTCATACATCGAGTAGTTGGAGTACTCCCCTACCACGCGCCAGATGCCCTTCATGATGCCGCGGTTCTGCAGGTCAGAGGAGTAGGCCTTCTCTCGTGCCTGAAAATCGGCCATCGTGTCCGGGTCCATATCTTCCGGGAAGTTAACGTCCATGCGGGCGAGGAACAGCATCGTGATCTCCTTCGTATATGTGTACCAAGTCTTCTGCCTAACAAGGCTTGTGCCTAACAAGTCCTGTATCTATCGAAACTTGTGCCTATCGAAACTTGGGGTATCTAGGCTTCACCCTATTCACCCTTTACCGTAGTCTGAAGTACCTAAACCACCGGCATTGATACTTGTGCTATATGAGTAGGGTTCATAAAAGTCTTTCACAAGTCCACCCAGCTGAATCTAAGGTGAGATACGTCACCGGACTCGACGCCCCGGCCTCCGCAGACGCAGCCAGGTGCGCCGACGATGACGCGACCGAGTATCACTGCCTCGACGGAACGGAGAGAACCCATGGAGTTACGCCATTTGCGGTACTTCGTTGCGGTGGCAGAAGAAAAGCACTTCGGACGCGCCGCGCAACGCCTACATATCGCTCAGCCGCCGCTTTCAGCACAGATCAAGCAGCTCGAACAAGAACTCGGAACCCAGCTGTTTGAGCGCACGACGCGTCGGGTTGATCTGACCCCTGCCGGGGAGTTGCTGCTTGAACGCGCAACCGGGATTCTTTCTGCCGTAGAGTCAGCCCAAAGCGATGTGGCCGATGTCGGCGCCGGCTCAGCCGGTGTGTTGCGGGTCGGATTCACAGGCAGCGCGACCCACGAGCTCATGCCGGCTGCGATCCGGCTCTCCCACCACCGCTATCCGTTGGTGCGGCTCAAAGTGTTCGGTGAACTGCTGACCCCTCACATGGAGCAGGCCCTGCTCGATAACCGGATGGACCTGGCGGTGCTGCGGCCGCCTATTTCATCCGATGAACTCAACTACAAGCCCATCATGGATACCCGGCTCGCGTTGGCGATCAGCCGCAACCATCCCCTCGCCGAAGACTCCGGGCCGGTCAGCCCCGAGGACGTCATGAACATCGACGTCGTGAGTTATCCGCGCGCATCCGCTGTTGCATCCCTTGCGCATCAAGCGTGCCGCGAACACGGCTTCCGGCCGCGGGTGGTGCAGACCGCAACCGAAACCAGCACACTCAACGCGCTCGTGGCCGCCAACATCGGGGTCGCGTTCGTACCATATTCAGCGCACTACCCGTTCCAGGAATCCATCATCCTTCGTCCGCTCCAGACCGATATCACGGTCAGCCTCGGCATCGCGTGGAAGGGTGATGCGCTGACCCCTATCGCAGAGAACTTCATCACCACCACTATCGACGCGGCGGCTACATTGCCTCAACCGGAGATTTCCAGCCGCAACCGCAAATACACAAGCCAAAAACCTACAGACCGTGGGAGGACACCGTGAAAATTACTGGCATCGAGGCGATCCCGTACAACATCCCGTACGTCAAGCCGCTCAAGTTCGCCTCCGGCGAGGTGCACAACGCTGAACACGTGCTGGTGCGCATCCACACTGATGCCGGCGTCACGGGTGTCGCGGATGCCCCTCCGCGGCCTTATACCTACGGGGAAACCCAGCATTCGATCAAGACGATCATCGACGAGGTTTTCGCGCCGGAGATCATCGGTTTGAACCCGTTGGATCGTGAGAAGGTGCGCGCGATCATGCACCGCACGATCCACAATCAGGTCGCTAAAGGTGCCGTCGATATTGCGTTGTGGGACATCGCGGGCAAGATCACCGAACAGCCCGTGCACAAGCTTTTGGGCGGCTACACGGACTCGATGCGGGTCTCCCACATGCTCGGTTTCAAACCAGCCGCTGAGCTGGTTGAGGAAGCGCAGATGTTCGGTGAGAAGTACGGCATCACCACGTTCAAGCTCAAGGTGGGCCGGCTGCCTGTCAGTGAGGATGTTGAGGCCTGCCACGCGCTCGTTGAGCACCTTGGCGACGACGTCGAGATCTATTTGGATGCCAACCGCGGTTGGAGCGCGAACCAGGCGATGGATGTCCTGCGGCAGATCGAGGACCTCCCAATCACGCTGTTCGAAGAACCGAATGACGCGAAGGAGGCGATGGGCCGCCGCCGCTTGGTGACCCACTCGCGCATCCCGATTGTGGGCGATGAGTCGGTTCCGACCGCAGGGGACGCATCACGTGAGCTGTTATCCGGCGGCTGCAACGCGATCTGCATCAAGACCGCACGCTCCGGCTTCACCGAGGCGACCGAAATCCTTGGGCTGTGCACGGGCCTCGGCGTGGACGTGACGATGGGCAACCAGATCGACACCCAGATCGGCTCCCTGGCAACGGTGACCTTCGGTGCAGCACACAAGGCGTCATCGGCACGCGCCGGCGAGCTGTCTAACTTCCTCGACATGGCAGATGACCTGCTCGCCGACCCGATCGAGATCATCGACGGGCGCATCGCAGTCCGTGACATCCCTGGCGTGGGCGCTGAGATCGACGAAGACAAACTCACCCGCTACCGCGTCGACCTGTAAAGCGCACACCCTGCGTCTCAGCAGCCTGCGCGTCAGCGAGAGAGGGCGCCGCATCCTTACATGGATGCGGCGCCCTTAGCGTTGGTGGATTGCGGTTACGCCTTCACAGCTGAAGCCTTAGCTTTGACGTCGTTGAAGGTCCGGCCTAAGAACTCTGCGAGTTCATCGGTCTGATCCAGCGGGAAGATACCGGCTACGTACTGGTCTGGGCGGACCACCACTACCGCCCCGTCCCGGGAGATGCCGCGGGTTTCGAAGATGTCGACGTCTTCGAGGGTTCCCCACGCGTTTTCCATGTTGAGCAACTGGAAGTCTCTCACGCGCGGTTTGAATGCCGGGTGCACGTGCCGCATATCGAATGCACGGTAGTGCTGTTGGAAGATCACCTTGACATCGAACAAGCTCGAATCGAGGTGCTCATGCGCCCAGTCCGCCCACGCGTTGAGACGCTCCGATTCGCCGGGCATTTCTGCATCAGCGAAAACATAGATGCGGTAGCGCCCATCAGCTGTGTGTTCATGCCCGATGTGGGTGTGGACCAGATCGCACACCCGCCCACACATCTCGGACCGGAAGCGCCTACCCAGTGGGTATCCGGTAGCCAGGCCCTGATGCTCGTCATTGGTGGTGAGCATGGATGGCTCGTATTCGGTGAGGTAGCCGGCGTTGAACTCCGCGGTCTTGTTATAGAAGCGGCGCACGGTCTGCGGGTCCGGCAGCTGGTCTGCCGGGGTCGCCATGAGGGTGGACCACTCTTTATCGAATTCGATGAGCCGGTGGGCGATGTCCTTGCGTTCCTCGGCGTAGGTGCGCAGCAGCTCATCTGGGCTGTTACCGGAAACCACGTGGCCGAGCTTCCAACCGAGGTTGAAGCCGTCCTGCATCGAGACGTTCATGCCCTGCCCCGCTTTAGCGGAGTGGGTGTGGCATGCGTCGCCTGCGATGAACACGCGGGGGTGATCTCCGTCAGTGTAGGTGGAGTCGCGGTCATCGAAGTGATCGGATACACGGTGGCCGACTTCGTAGATCGTGTTCCACACAACGTTTTTGACGTCGATGCTGTAGGGGTGCATGATCTCGTTCGCGGTATCGATCACGGTCTGCAGCGGGGTCTCACGCACTGCGTGGTTATCGTCTTCTGCAACCTCACCGAGGTCGACGTAGTAGCGCACCAGGAAGCCGCCCTCACGCGGGATGAGCAGGATCGAACGGCCCGAGTTGCCCTTGATGGTGCACTTCTTACGCACATCCGGGAAGTCGGTGTCAGCGAAGACATCCATGACACCCCACGCGTGGTTAGCCTGGTTACCGCGAAGACGATAGCCGAGCGATTTACGCACCTTGCTCTTCGCCCCGTCGGCGCCCACAACGTACTTGGCTTTAACCTGGCGTTCCTTGCCGTCCTCTGGCCCACCGTTGCGCCGCAAGGTGACCGTGACCGGGTATTCCTCTTTAGCAGACTCGGGCGCGACCTCGAGGTCAACGAACTCCCAACCGTAGTCAGGCTTCATGCGGGTTGGGGAGTTGCGCATGAACCGGTTGAAGTGATCGATGATGCGCACCTGCGTGATGAGCATCATCGGCCATTCACTGTATTCAGGGCCAAGTTCGGCGGTGCTGACTTCACGCATGATGTTCTCTGGGTTCTGCGGGTCCGGAACCCAGAACGCCATGTCGGTAATCTCGTGGGCCTCAGCGAAGATCTCGTGAGCGAAGCCGAAGGCTTGGAAGGTCTCCATGGTGCGGGAGTGCACGCCGTCCGCGTTGGCGAGCTCGAGGCGGTGTGGACGCTGGTCGATCAGGCGAGTGTTCACGTTCGGAAACTGCGAGAGCTGTGCTGCCGCGATCGAGCCTGCCGGTCCGCACCCTACAACCAGAACATCCATCGTGTCTGGGAGCTCCTCGGGCCTATCCACGCCATAGCCCGCCGCTGGCTGTTCGAGCGGATCGCCTGTTGAATATCCGGAAATATGAAACTGCACGGTTTTGCCTCCTGGTGTAACGCACATCACAGAACGTGCGATTGAGACCAAGCTAACAGTTAATCAACCGGCATGAATCTGCACAGAATACACATTCTTTTATTCAAAAATAGTGGGGATCGCTTTACATGGACTAAAGATTGAAGCAATTAGACGCGCATGTTCCAAAGGTTTCTCAAGCTACAAAACTGCCCCAAGCGACACGTCAAATAGATTGCATAATGGATAAATATAGAAACTAAAGCGACTTTGAAACACAGCGTGTATCAACCAGCGAGCAAACAGTATGAAAGCCTTTGATTTTAAATACGAGTGGCCCCGACCTCCACGGTCGGAGCCACTCTCCCACCTCACCCGCAAGGCGTCGCCCAACGCCTTAGCTAGGTCAGCGGTCTGTACGGATCAGCGCTCTGGGTCGAGAACGAAGTCGTACTGGACCTCTTCACCTTCGCCGTCACTCGATGGCTTCGGATCGAGCATGAGCTCCGGCTTGACTGCCGATGCGATGTCGTCGTCGTTGTGCTCATCGCCTGGGAAGTACAGCTGCGCGGTGAGCAGCTCATATCCCGGTGCGGAGACCTTGACGTGGATGTGCGCTGGACGCCATGCGTGCCAGCCGGCGGCCTCAATCAGCTGACCGCATGCCCCCTCGGTTGGGATCTGATAAGGCGCAGGGCGGATGGTCTTGATGTCGAATTCGCCGTCCTCGTTAGCGAGGAAGCTTGCGCGCAGGTTCCACTCCGGGATACCTGGCGCAAACTGCGAGTACAGACCGTACTCGTCCGCGTGCCACATCTCGATCTTCGCATTCGACAGCGGGGTGCCATCAACCGCGGTGACCTTGGACTTGAAGCGGAATGGGGTGCCCGGCTCGTCCTCGCGCATCGGGATCTTGGCGTCCCATTCGTACTCTGGGGAGTCCTCGACGTAGTACGGGCCTTCGATAGTGCCCTTGGAGCCTTCGCGGTGCTCGGTTGCTACGTCCTCGACTGCGTGCTCGATCCACACATCGAGGAACAGTGGCCATTCGCCGTCTTCGCCGACCTTGATGAGCCAAGACTTCAGGGCGTTGTATTCCTCGTAGGAGACCTTGTCTTCGTAGACGATGTCGGTCAGCGCCTTGATCGCCTTACCGGCAAGTAGGTTGACGCGTTCGTGGTCAACTGGCTGATCGCCACGATGTGCGGCAGCGCGGTCCTTGAAGCGGGCTGATGCCTGTGCACCGGAGTCTGCGGCGCGGGCTTCAGATGCTTGGGTGTGCTGAGTAGCCATGTTTGCTCCTTTTAGTGGTTGAAACTTATTCAACTGAATACAGGGTTTCAGTTGAAGCGGTTTGGGTTGGTCTTGCTGATCCGTTGCGGCACCCGGTTTGATGCCGTGACGGTGGCTTATGCGGGGTGGATGCCGCGGTATTTCGCGGCGGTGATGAACGCTTCGAGGTTCGCCTCGTCCTTACGGAAGGCCGCGATGCGTAGCGCGAGGCGCAGGATCATTTTGATATCTCGCGGGGTGATGTTCGGGAAGGTCTCCACGAGGGTGTCGAGTAGACCATCCCCGAGGTTGGCTCCGTGGCCTTCAGCGAGCATGCCCCAAATAGTGCGGGCATCTTCGCGGCTTGGCAGGTCGTAGTCGATCACGACCGCGCAACGGGCCAGGATCGCTTCGTCAACCCCGTCCACCCGGTTGGTGGTCAGGAAGAGTAGCCCGTCGTAGTACTCGAGGGTGCGCAGGAACTCAGCGACGATCGCGTTCTGTTCAAGCTCCAGCCCGCGCTGCAACACGAACACGTCTGCTTCGTCGAGCAACAACACTGCATCCCAGCGTTTGGCGCGCTCGAATGCGGTTTCGAGGTTTTTACGGATCGATTCCGGGTTGATCCCAAGCGTTCCGGTGTGGATCGAGTACAACGGACGGTGCGAAACCTCGGCATAGACCTCCGCGGTCAGGGTTTTACCCACGCCTGGCCGGCCGCGGGCGAGGATCACGTTGCCTGCGGATTTACCTTCGATGATGTCGCCGGTGAACACCGAAATATCTGAGGTCAGGATGTCGAGTAGCTCAACCTGTTCTTGTGGCAACACGAGTTTCTCGCGCAGGTTTTCGTCGTATTCGTACGGGGTGAGGTCGCCAACGTTGACGTCGATGTAGTCTTGCGCTGCGAGGTCGAAGACAGCGACAGCGGTGACGACGGGCACTTCACCCATGCCCTGCCCGTCGGTGTTATCAGCCAGGACGGACGGGGACCCGGTGCGCAGCGGGGCGATCGAGCCTGGCTTCACATCCTGGACGACCTTGCGGTTGGTGCGGTTCTTAGGCGACTTGTGGTCTTCGGTGCGGATCGCGGTCCCTGTGAACATGAACTGCTGGGCAAAACCGTTATCGATGATGTCCTGATAGACATCCCGGCGCTTCTGATATGCAGTCTTGAGCTCTTCAGTTTCATGGAAGGCACCCTGGGCGGTCAGCGCCTGCTCGGGAGTTTTACCCACGATCGCGGAGTCTTCCAGCAACAGCAACCGCGGCGTCTTGGATGGGCGCTGCACGGTGGGGCTGTCCGCTTCCATCGTGATCTTGACGCGTGCATCCCGGGAGATGTCCGCGTGCTCAAACTTGATATCAGCTACAAGGTAGGGGTGCAGGTAGCCGTCTTCTTCTTGCACATAGACCCAGCCGTCGATCTTGTCATCGGCGAGGAACTGCTTGAAGAGGGCTTCAGCTGATTCGATGCTCGGGATGGTCCCGTAGTCGCCTTTGCGTGCGGCTTGCACCGCGGCGATGGTGCGCACGAAGGTTTCGTTACCGAGGGATTCGGCCGTGGCGGCGAGATCCGCAAGCGCGGCATCCGTGAGGAAGCGGTCCGGGATCCCCATGCCTTCGGAGCGCCAGGTCTTGGCTTGCTCGCGGGATACAGCCATGTCTTCTGATGTTGTGGCTCGAACCACTGCGGCTGGCGCAATGAACATCAGGTCCACTCCTCACGTTAGTTGGGGCTTTCCTCTCGGTGGGCAGTGGCGCTGACCAAGCTCCTGTGCGGCCGTAACCAGCCTCACATTCCCGCGTCAGCGCGTGACCTACATCACCGTATCTGACCATCACCTTAGCTAAGAATTTCAGACACGAGAATTACTTAGTCCATATGAACCTAGACGCTCCGCGTATAGATGAAGTGAGCCTGCGTTCACTATGGTTAGCCTTTCTTCGCTAGAAACCGTCAGGGTTTTAGCGAACTATTGACTCATGGGCAGATTCATAGGTTTTGCACAGAAATATTTTCTTGCGTGCACGGCATTGATCGCGCTTGCGGTGGTTGTCACCTTGAGGGTCTTGGGCAGTCCTGCCGCCCAGTGGGTCGCGACCGTCTATGTTTCGATCATCATCCTCGTGACCGCCATCGACATGATCCGGGACGTACTGCGCGGCAACTTCGGCCTCGATATCCTCGCGGTTGTCGCAATGATCTCCTCGCTACTGGTCGGCGAATACGTCGCTGCCACGATCATCGCGCTCATGCTTACCGGCGGTGAAGCGCTCGAAGACTACGCGGCTTCCAGGGCTCAACGCGAACTCACAGCACTCGTGGACCGCGCGCCCGATACCGCCCACCGCATCACCGCGGAAAGCACAGTCGATGCGGAGCACAGCATCGACAGCGCAGGGCCTGACCAAACAGGCCAAGAACATGCGGGGCTGGGTCTTGAAGACGTTCCGGTCACAGAGGTCAAGGTGGGCGATACCCTCATGGTTCGTCCGTCTGAGGTGGTTCCGGTGGATGCGCAACTGCTCGATGAGCACGCCTTGGTCGATGAAGCGAGCCTCACAGGCGAGCCTTTGCCCGTGACGAAGACCCGCGGCGAGCGCCTCATGTCTGGTTCCGTGAACGGACACACAGCGATCCGCATTCGCGCGAGCGCGACCGCTGAGGATTCGCAGTACCAGCGGATTGTTCAGCTGGTGCGCGAGGCCGAACAGCAGCAAGCACCAACGGTCCGGGTTGCAGACCGTTTCGCTGTCCCGTTCACGATCGTGTCCCTCATCGTCGCGGGTATTGCGTGGTCGCTCTCAGGCGATCCTGTGCGTTTCGCTGAAGTTCTGGTTTTGGCGACCCCATGCCCGCTACTGATCGGTGCGCCGGTCTCGTTCATGGGTGGGATGTCGCGCGCCTCGCGCTTGGGCGTGATCGTGAAGGGAGGCGCCACCCTCGAGGCGTTATCGCGTGCGGAATCGGCCGCGTTCGATAAGACGGGCACCGTTACGTTCGGCCGCCCCCGCATCGACCGGATCATTCCCGCTGACGGAATCGATGAGGCTCGCCTGCTACAACTCACGGCAACCGCGGAGCAGTTCTCTTCCCACGTTCTGGCTGATGGCATCATCGAAGCCGCTGAAGAACGCGGGATCGCGATGTTGGAAGCCCACGATGCCAGCGAGATCGCCACCAACGGCGTGAGCGCCATCGTTGACGGGCAGAACGTTCGCGTAGGCAAGAAGTCCTTTATCGAGGAAGTCGCCGGTGAGGTTGCACAGCCTGACCTGCACGCTTCGCAAACCGCTGTATACATCAGCGTTGATGCCAGACTAGGCGGCATTATCCTCATGGCCGATGAGGTCCGCGAAGAGGCAGCCGGCACCATCACGGCCCTGAGGGAACTGGGAATCAGCGATATCGCGTTGCTGACCGGCGATAACCAGGCCACTGCAGATTCAGTCGGGCAACACATCGGCGTCAGTGCCATCGCCGGCAATCTTCTGCCCGAAGATAAGGTCCGCCGCATCACCCAGATGCAGCAACCGGCCCTCATGGTGGGTGACGGCATCAACGACGCCCCCGTCCTTGCCGCCGCTGGGGTGGGTGTTGCGATGGGTGCCCGCGGCGCATCTGCCGCTAGTGAATCCGCCGATGCCGTCATCACCCGCGAAGACATCTCGCTGGTGGCCCGCGCAGTCGACGTCGGTAAATGGACTTACCAGGTTGCGATCACCGCGATCCTCATCGGTATCGGCCTCTCGCTGGGCCTGATGGGTTTCGCGGCGTTCGGGTTCATCCCGGCAACCATCGGCGCACTTTTGCAGGAAGTCGTGGACCTCGCGTGCATCCTCTACGCGCTGCGTGCCCTGGGCGGGCCGGACCGTGTGAGCCGGTTCCTCCCTCAGCGGAACGCGACCAACCGTGACCGAGCTCTCATTTAGAGCGATAACGTTTTAGGCTAGTTTCATGACTACACCTACACCACCACGTACCCCTTCGGCGATCGATGCCGTTGCCGAGGAATTTATGACCGCGTTCGGCAAGCTCGTACCTGAACATCTCGTGAGCATCGGGAGCCCGGACGCCCCCGACCACTACGCGGACTATTCCCCTGCCGGTACAGCGCAGGAGCGCGAGCTGTACGTATCGACGCTCGAGAAGCTCAAGACCCTCGAGCCAACCGATGATGCCGACGCCGTCACGCTCGACATCATGAACGAACGCCTCACCGTCAAGCTCGAGCTGTTGGATACCGGTGTTCCGTCGTTCAACAACATCGCATCCCCGGCCCAAGGCATCCGAGCGATCCTCGACCTCATGCCGCAAAAGACCGCTGAAAACTGGGCCGCGATCACGCGCCGTGTAACCCACATCCCGGAGGCGCTGGCTGGTTATCGTGCAACCCTCGAGGAGGCGCGCACCAACGGCAAGGTGCCAGCGGTTCGCCAGGTGGATATCGTCGCTGAGCAGTGTGCGGCATACGCAGCCGAGGACGGCTACTTCGCTAAACTCACCGAGATCGCAGCACCGGCGTCCCTCGATGATTCCGCCCGCGAGGCACTCGCAACGGCAGCAGCTGATGCGGGGAAGGCTTATGCCGAGTTCGCTGACTACCTCACCACCGTTCTGCGCCCATCGGCCCGCCAAGAAGACGCGTGCGGCCGCGAATACTACGCACTCGCATCGCGTGACTTCCTTGGCGCTGAAGTCAATCTGGAAGAGGCGTATAAGTGGGGCGTTGAAGAGCTCGACCGGATCATCGCAGAGCAAGAGGAAGTCGCCGAGCAGATCAAGCCGGGCGCCTCCATCGAAGAAGCGATGGAGGCTCTCAACGCGGACCCTCAACGCCAGCTGCACGGCACGGATGCGTTGCGCGAATGGATGCAGGGGCTTTCGGATAAGGCTGTCCGGGAGCTTGCCGGAACCCACTTTGATATTGAACCGCCTATGGATCGCCTCGAGTGCATGATCGCCCCTACCAATGAGGGCGGCATTTACTACACGGGCCCATCCGATGATTTCTCCCGCCCAGGCCGCATGTGGTGGTCCGTGCCAGCGGGTGAGGACACGTTCACGACGTGGTCGGAAACCTCGACCGTCTACCACGAGGGCGTCCCAGGCCACCACCTGCAGATCGCTACCTCAACCATGAACTCGGATGAGCTCAACAGCTTCCGCCGCGAATTCTCCTGGACTTCCGGGCACGGTGAGGGCTGGGCCCTCTACGCTGAGCGCCTCATGGAAGAGCTCGGCTACCTCGAAGATCCAGGCGACCGCCTCGGGATGCTCATGGGCCAGCGTCTGCGTGCCGCCCGCGTCGTCTTCGATATCGGTCTGCATTGCGGCTTCGAGGTCCCGCAGCGTTGGGGCGCAGGGGTCTGGACCGCTGAGAAGGGCCTTGAGTTCTTGAAGAAGAACGTGTTCGAGTCCGAAGGCCGCATCGAATTTGAGTGGCTGCGCTACATGGGCTGGCCAGGCCAGGCTCCGGCCTACAAGATCGGTGAGCAGATCTGGATGCAGATCCGCGCGGAGGTCGAAGAACGCGAAGGTGATGAGTTCAGCGCTAAAGACTTCCACACCCGCGCCCTGAAGCTCGGCGGCATGGGCCTGGATTCGCTGCGGCGGGCGCTGAGCTAACGGCTCCGCCGGTCGCAAGCGCAATTGTGACCGAGCCAACCTGTCATTCCATGTGGGGAAGTGCTTTGTAGCACTTCCCCACATGGGAAGATAGAGCCTATGGTTTCTCAGCATCTACCCGAACCTCCCGCATCCAATCCCCGTGCGAGGGCCGGCATGCCGGTCTTGGACCGTGCGCGTTTGTCTTTCGCTACGTTCGCAGGCCGCGCCGCGCGGCTCGGTTCCCGGTTGGTGGGTCGCGGCTCAGGTCAATCGATTCAGGGCGCGATCCTCACCCGCTTGGCTCCGCGCGCGTTTGAGCAGTTGCTCGCCGGCCGCACCATCGTTACGGTCACCGGTACTAACGGCAAGACAACAACCACGCACTTTGTCGCTTCCGCTGTGCGTGAGGCGTTGGGTGAGGATGCCGCCCGGTTGGTCACGAACGCTGATGGCGCGAATCTGCATCGCGGTATCGCCTCTGCGTTGTCTGAGGCACCGAAGGCGGACCTCGCTGTGTTGGAGGTCGATGAGCGTGTTGTGGCTGACCTGGTGAGGGTTGGTAAGCCGAAGATTCTGGTGATGTTGAACTTCTCGCGCGATCAGCTGGACCGCAACCACGAGATCAAGGGGCTGGCCCGTGCGTGGCGTAACGCGCTCGAGGAAGCCGGTGAGGACGGCCCGCTCGTGATCGCCAACGCCGAGGAGCCGTTGGTTGCGTGGGCCGCTGAGACCGCGCGCAATACGGTCTGGGTCAACCCTGGCTCGGTGTGGAACGATGACGCGGTGTTGTGCCCGGGATGTGACACGGTTTTGGATCGTGAAAACCCGGAGGTCGATGATTCCGGGACCGTCACGTTCGCTGGTACGTGGCGCTGCCCTGGCTGTGGCCGCCACCAGCAGGACTCCACGATTGTGGTCCGCGGTGAAACTGTGCGCGATGCTGACGGTAGCGAGCTGGATTTTCAGTTGAATGTCCCAGGCCGTTTCAACGTGGGTAACGCCGCTGTTGCGTTGGCTACCGTGCGTGAGCTGGGTGTGGATACTCAGACCGCGTTGGTGGGGATGCGTAAGGTCCAGGCTCCTGCTGGGCGTTTCGGGATCAACGAGATTCACGGCGTGAAGTGCCGGTTGATGCTTTCGAAGAACCCTGCCGGCTGGGCTGAGTCTTTGCCGCTGGGTGTGAGTGACCCGCTGGTCTTGGCGATCGATTCGGTGCTTGCTGACGGCCGGGATGTTTCGTGGCTGTGGGATGTTGAGTTCGAGTCCCTGCGGGGCCGGAAAGTGATCGCGACCGGCCGGAACACGTTTGATCTTGCCGTCCGCCTCGATTATGCGGGCGTTGAGTGTCAAACCATCAAGGACCTCGGTACAGCCATCGAGACCGCGGGCTCGATGCTTGAGGATCCGGATGCGACCCTCGATGTTATTGCTACCTACACTCCGTTTCAGGTTTTGCGTCGTATGGGAGGCGCCAAGTGAGCACGAAAAACAACCCAAACACGACGGGCGGCATGAGTTCGACAAGCAGCGCGGCCCCAACAAACAGCGCGGCCGCATCGCTGGAATTGGCTGGCCGCACACTCAGCATCGTGAACGTGTATCAGTCGTTGCTGGGGATCTATGGTGACCGCGGTAATGCGATGGTTTTGGCCGAGCGTGCCCGCCGCCGCGGCGCCGAAGTGACCGAGCATGTTGCCGAGCCAGGCGCCCCGGTCCCGGATGACGCTGACATCTATGTTTTGGGTGGCGGTGAAGACGGCGCGCAGACCGCCGCGGTGCGTGCCCTTGCCGCCGATGGCGTGCTGAGCCGCGCTGTTGAGCGCGGCGCGGTCGTGTTCGGTGTGTGTGCGGGCTACCAGATTCTGGGTGAGACGTTCACGGTCGGCCACGATAATGACGAGCGTGAAGGTTTAGGGCTGTTGAATGCCCACACGGTGCGCCGGGATCCGCGTGCAGTGGGTGAGATTGTGACCCGCCGCCGTGGCGTGAGCGGCAACGACGCGTTGATCACCGGTTTTGAGAACCATGGCGGCCAGACGCGACTCTCGGCTGGTACAGAGCCGTTGGCTGATGTGATCGAGGGTGTTGGCAACGGCGACGGCACGGAAGGCGCTGTCAAGGGCACCGTGTACGGGACGTATCCGCACGGGCCGGTTTTGGCTCGTAACCCGGCTTTGGCTGATGAGCTGATCACGGTCGCGACCGGCGTTGAGCTCGCTCCCCTGCTGATCCCTTCGATTGTCACGCTGCGTGCCGAACGCTTGGAGGGCCACCTTGGCCGCTGATGCTTCCGGCACTGTACCTGCCTCCGCCGCAAGTGCTTCGCTTTCCGCAAGCGATGCGCCTGCGGCACTCGTATTGGGTTCAGCCTCCCCTGGGCGTGCCGCAGTGCTGAAAGCTGCGGGCATCGCTTTTTCTCAGCAAGGCTCTCACGTGGATGAGGATGCTGTGGTCGCCGCGGCCGCCGCGGAGGCTCAAGCGCGCCTGACGCCTGCTGCTCAAGCGCAGCTGCTCGCTGAAGCGAAAGCCGCCGATGTAGCCCAAACCTTACGCAGCAACCCGACCGGTTCGCGGCTTGTTTTGGGGTGTGATTCGGTCTTTGAATTCGAAGGGGTAGCGTACGGGAAGCCCCACACACCTCAAGCGGCCCGTAAGCGCTGGCTTTCCCAGCGCGGCCGTGAAGGCGTGCTGCATTCAGGGCATTGCCTGATCGACCTGCAGACCGGGCAGAAAGCTACCGAGTGCGTCTCGTCCACGGTCCGGTTCGCTTCCGTCACCGATGAGGAACTTGAGGCCTACATCGCTACCGGGGAACCTTTGCCGTGCGCCGGCGCTTTCACGGTCGATGGCCGGGCCGCAGCCCTCATCGACGGTATCGAGGGCGACTTCCACGCTGTGGTAGGCCTCTCCCCTGCCGCGCTGCGGCGCATGCTCAACCAGCTGGGGCTACCACTCACGCTCGTGTGGCCGCGCTGAACACAAGACTGCGCACAAGGCTGTGCATAAGATTGCGCACGAGTGAGGGCACTGACCACGGCGCGTGGGTCGTCGTAGGCTTAAGGCAATGCAACGGCCTGTAGGGTTCCCACAAAATACAGGCCAATTGGGGCGGGAATTCCTGGAGAATTCAGGAGGTTCCCCACATATCGGATAGGCTCACAGAGTCTATGCAACGTAAGGAGCAGCCAGGCTCATGCCAGAACTGACGAAGGTTTTGATCGCCAACCGTGGCGAGATCGCTGTCCGCATTATTCGCGCGGCGGCCGATGAGGGCATCAAGTCCGTCGCCGTGTACGCCGACTCTGACCGTAACGCTATGCACGCACGCATGGCTGATGAGTCGTTCGCGCTGGGCGGGGCTTCCGCTACCGAATCGTATTTGAACATCGAGAAGATCATCTCGGTCGCTCAGCGCGCGAAAGCTGATGCTGTGCACCCGGGCTACGGTTTCCTCGCCGAGAACGCTGACTTCGCCCAGGCTGTGCTCGATGCCGGTTTGATCTGGATCGGTCCGTCCCCTGAAGCGATCCGTGCGTTGGGTGACAAGGTCCAGGCCCGCCACATCGCGCAGAAGGTGGGCGCTCCGCTGGTTCCTGGCACGAAAGACCCGGTCTCCTCGACCCAGGAGGTCCTCGACTTCGCTGACGAGCACGGTCTCCCGATCGCCATCAAGGCGGCCCACGGTGGTGGTGGCCGCGGCATCAAGGTTGTGCGTGACCGCTCCGACATCCCCGAGCTGTACGATTCCGCCGTGCGTGAGGCGACCGCGGCTTTCGGCCGCGGTGAATGCTTCATCGAACGTTTCCTGGATGCCCCACGCCACGTCGAAACCCAGTGCCTTGCGGACAAGGACGGCAACGTGGTTGTTGTTTCGACCCGTGACTGCTCGCTGCAGCGCCGCAACCAGAAGCTCGTTGAGGAAGCCCCTGCACCGTTCCTGACTGATGAACAGAACCAGCGCCTGTACGAATCCTCGAAGGCGATCTTGCGGGAAGCCGGCTACGTCGGCGCAGGAACGTGTGAATTCCTCGTAGGCCAGGACGGCGTGATCTCCTTCCTCGAGGTCAACACTCGCCTCCAGGTTGAGCACACCGTCTCCGAAGAGATCAGCGGGATCGACCTGGTGCGTGAACAGTTCCGCATCGCACGCGGCGAAACCTTAGGCTACGAAGACCCTGAGTTGCGCGGGCACTCCTTCGAGTTCCGCATCAACGGTGAAGACCCGGGCCGTAACTTCATGCCGACCCCGGGCACCCTCACAACCTTGACGTTCCCTACCGGCCCGGGCGTGCGCGTGGATACCGGTGTTGAGCAGGGCGAGACCGTGACCGGTAACTTCGATTCGATGATCGCTAAGCTCATCGTGACCGGCCGCACCCGCCTGGAAGCCGCTGAACGCTCCCGCCGCGCGTTGAAGGAACTTCAGATCGAAGGCATGGCGACCGTGGTCGCGTTCCACCGCGCCGTGATGGAAGACCCAGCGTTCATCCCGGAGGATGAGAACAAGCCGTTCGAGGTTCACACCCGCTGGATCGAAACCGAGTTCAAGAACACCATCAAGCCATACACCAAAGCCACCCCGGCTGAGGAAGAAGACGAGGACATCCAGCACTACACGGTCGAGGTTGGTGGGCGCCGGCTTGAGATCGCTCTGCCGGCCTCGCTCGGCTCCGGTTCGGGTGCCCGCGCCCAGCACAAGCCGAAGCGCCCTAAGCGTGCACGTGGCGGCGCAGCTGCCGCTGCGTCCGGCAATGACCTGACCTCACCGATGCAGGGCACGATCGTCAAGGTTGCCGTCAAGGAAGGCGCTAAGGTCTCCGAAGGGGATCTGGTCGTGGTGCTTGAAGCGATGAAGATGGAACAACCGATCACCGCGCACCGCGACGGTGTGGTCAAGAAACTCAAGGCCAACGTTGGCGGGACAGTCTCCGCCTCCGAGGTGCTGTGCACCATCGACGACGAATAAGCGATGACGAAAAGGAATCGCGCCGCCTAAGAATCGCGCCGATTCGAAAGTCATAAACGTAGGGCCGGGAAACGTGGAAGTTTCCCGGCCCTACGTTGCGCTGATGCAGCCTCAGATGTCAGATGTGGCGGTGCCCCCGTAAGCAACGTCAGATGTGGTGGTGGAGGCGGCGTGCGGCCTCGGCGATCGAGCCGGACAGCGACGGGTAGATCGTCACGGTATCTGCCAGGTCATCGACGTTGAGGTGTTTGCGCACCGCGGTCGCGATCGGATAGATCAACTCGGAGGCACGCGGAGCCACAACAACCCCGCCCAGCACGGTACCACTACCCTTACGGGCGAAAATCTTGATGAAGCCACGCTTGATGCCCATCATCTTCGCGCGCGGATTCGTCGCCAAGTCCAGCATGAACGAGTCCGCCGCGACAGCCCCCTGATCAACGAGCGCCTGCGTAATACCGACCGTTGCAATCTCTGGGGAGGTGAACACGTTGGAGGCGACCTCATCCACCTTCAACGGGGTCAGGGCATCGCCCATCATGTGAGCCACCGCGATACGCCCCTGCATCGCCGCTACCGAGGCGAGCGGGAACACACCCGTGCAGTCACCGGCAGCGTAAATGTGCGGGACAGTTGTGCGGGAGACCCCATCGACCGTGATGTGCCCAGACTCAGCAACAGCAACACCGGCCTCTTCAAGACCCATCTCAGCCGTGTTCGGGATCGCACCCACCGCAACCAAGCAGTGGGAACCTTCAACCGTGGTCCCGTCAGAGAGCGCAACCGTGACGCGGTCACCATCACGAACTACAGAATTAGCGCGGACCTCGGAACGGACCTCAACACCGTTCTCCTGGAACACGTCCTCAAGCAAACGTGCCGCGTCCTCATCCTCGCCGGGAAGAACACGGTCACGCGAAGACACCAGCGTCACGCGAGTACCCAACAGGTTATAAGCAGACGCGAACTCGGCACCCGTAACACCTGAACCAATCACGATCAGGTGTTCGGGGTTCTCCTTCATCTCATAGACCTGCTTCCAGGTCATGATCCGCTCACCATCAGGAACAGCGGTCGGCAATTCACGCGGATGCGCACCCACCGCAACAATCACATAGTCGGCATCGAAACGGGCCGTGGAGCCATCCTTAGACTCAACTTCAACGGTGTGCGTACCCACCAAACGGCCGCGGCCATCGACCACCTCAACGCCGGCTTTGACAAGACCAGAACGGATGTCGGCCGACTGCTCGGCAGCCAACGCCAGCAGACGTTCATTGATATAGCCGAGATCGGCATCGACCTCATGTTCGTCCGTACCGCGGATCGTCAAATCGTTCGCAACGGAAACCCGGCGGATAGCGTCAGCGGAACCGATCAGGGTCTTCGAAGGCACAACGTCAGTCAGAACGGCCGAACCGCCCGTCCCCTGCTCTTCAATCAGGGTCACCTGTGCACCCAACTGTGCACCGACCATCGCCGCTTCATAACCGCCTGGGCCGCCACCAATAATGACAAGACGTGGAGAAGTAAAATCAACTTGAGCGCTCACAGCCTCCATTGTGTCATCTCCAGCACACAAGGGCTGGCTAACGCACAAGCCGACCGGCACGGCGTAAAGGCGCGCGCACCGCTCAAACTTGATACGATGGACACGAATGCGCGCGAGCGCTGTCATCATCGCTTTGGACTGAACCAATGCATTGACCTAATGCTTTGCCCCTAGGAGGCCATCCGTGTACTCGGCCGATGGAAAGAACAAGAACCACTCAGGTGAAGGCCACGCAGTCAGCAACATCATCCTGTTCCTGGTGCTGTTCGGAATTCTCCTCGCAGGTATTTACGCACTCAGTTTCGCTGACCTGCATGACCCAGCTAAGGCCTGGTTCCCATTCATTGCCTGTGTAGTGGGCGGCACGCTCGCATTCGGCATCGGTAAACACGTGACCGGCCGCTCCAACAAGAACCCGGACGTCACCGCTAACGAAGCCGGTGCATTGGACTCTGTGGACGACGAGTACCGTAAAGCCGTCTCCAAGTAAGCACGACTTATAAGCAACACGGCCTATAAACCTCAAGGTGGGGCGCATCCGTAGCGGATGCGCCCCACCTTTCTGCTTGTAGCTTTTTCGGCTACCGGCCGCTCTCCTCGGCCGCTGAACGGCCTAGGACTCCCCACGGCCTAGGATTCCCCGAACACGGACGTCAGGAACGTCTCGACCCAGTCGAGTAGCTCTTGGTCGGCGAGCCGTTGCGCACCGATCCCTTTCCCCTTGGGGAACGGAACCAGGATCGCCTTCAACGCAGGCTTATGCATCGCCCCCGGATAGAGGCGCTTCATCCGCATCACACGCGATTCAGCGATGTTATCCGGAGCGAACCGGATGTAGTTACCTTGAGCCTGGATCTCGTTGATGTTCACCGAACGCGCCACAATACGCACCCGCGCAACCGAAACCAGCAGCTGCGCGGCCTCCGGGAGTTCACCGTAACGGTCCTGCAGCTCCTCAACCACCGCATCGACCGTTGCAGGCTTAGTTGCCTGCGCCAGCTTCCGGTACGCCTCCAAGCGCAAGCGTTCACTCGGAACGTAGGTTTCCGGGAAGTGAGCGTTCAACGGAAGCTCGATCTTCATTTCCTTGGCCGTAGCGTCCGTATCGCCCTTGAACGCGGCCACGGCCTCACCCACCAGGCGGATATACAAGTCAAAACCGACACCTTGGATGTGGCCGGACTGCTCGCCACCCAGAAGGTTGCCTGCGCCGCGCAACTCGAGGTCCTTCATCGCCAACTGGTGCCCCGAACCCAGCTCGTTATGGGCTGCAACCGCTTTGAGGCGCTCAAGCGCAACCTCGCCCAAAGGACGCTCCGGATCCCACAAGAAATACGCGTACGCACGGTCACGGCCACGGCCCACACGCCCACGCAACTGATGCAGCTGGGACAGGCCATAGATGTTCGCGCGATCCACAATCAGAGTGTTCGCGTTCGCGATATCCAGGCCGGTTTCGATGATGGTCGTGGACACGAGCACGTCATAACGGCCCTCCCAGAAATCCACCATGATCTGCTCAAGCCGGCTCTCCGACATCCGGCCGTGCGCCACAGCGATCCGCGCTTCCGGGACCAGCTCGGCGAGCTGACCGGCAACCTTATCGATCGAGGACACCCGGTTATGCACATAGAAAACCTGGCCCTCACGCATCAGCTCACGCCGAATCGCTGCCACCACCTGCTTATCCGTGTACGGGCCCACATACGTCAAAACCGGGTGCCGCTCCTCCGGCGGGGTCGCCAGGGTCGAGGTCTCACGGATCCCGGACAGCGACATCTCCAGCGTGCGTGGAATCGGGGTTGCAGACATCGCCAAGACATCCACGTTGGTGCGCAGCTTCTTCAACTGCTCCTTATGTTCGACGCCGAAACGCTGTTCCTCGTCCACCACAATGAGGCCCAGATCCTTGAACTGAACCTGGTTCGAGAGCAACCGGTGCGTGCCGATCACCACATCGACCGTGCCATCGGCAAGCCCGGCAATCGTCTCTTTCGACTCCTTAGCGGTCTGGAAACGCGAGAGCGCCCGCACAGCAACCGGGAAGCCCGCGAAACGCTCGGTGAACGTCTCAAAATGCTGGCGGGCAAGCAGCGTGGTCGGAACCAGAACCGCAACCTGCTTGCCGTCCTGGATCGCCTTGAACGCGGCCCGCACAGCAACCTCGGTCTTACCGAAACCCACATCACCTGAGATCAGACGGTCCATCGGGACCTCGGACTCCATGTCTTTTTTGACCTCATCGATCGTGGTCAACTGATCCGGAGTCTCAACGTACGGAAACGCTGCCTCAAGTTCGGCCTGCCACGGAGTGTCCGGGGCGAACGCGTGCCCGCGGGAAGCCATCCGCGCCGAATACAGTTTCACCAGCTCACCGGCGATCTCCCGGACCGCGCGCCGCGCCTTCGACTTCGTCTGCGACCAGTCCGAACCACCCATCTTCGACAGCGTCGGCTGATCCCCACCCACATAACGGGTGATCTGATCCAGCTGATCCGTCGGGACAAACAACCGGTCCCCCGGCGCCCCGCGCTTAGACGGCGCGTACTCGATCACCAAATATTCACGCACCGCGCCTGCGGTCTTACGCTGCTGCATTTCCTTGAAGCGCCCGATGCCGTGCTGGTCGTGGACAACATAGTCGCCTTCTTCAAGGGTCAACGGGTCAACAGCATGCCGCCGACGCGAGGCAAGCTTTTTCGTGGAGCGTGCCACTGCCGAGCTTGCCCGGCCCAAGACATCGGCTTCGGTGAGGAACGCGAGCTTGAGGCCATCGAGAACGAAACCGTTGCCGGCGAGCGCTTGAGTCACCTGAATCACCCCGGCCCGGGGTTCTTCATCGATCGATTCGACGCGGTTGACGGCGATATCGGCGTCTGCGAACAACTCAACCAGACGGTTGGCAGGCCCGGCACCGTCGGTGACCACCACAACTGACCATTCGTCACGGATCCGGCCGCCCACGTATTGAAGCATCTGGGCGACATCCCCCCGCCACGCGGCAGGCTCGCGGGCCGGGATCCGAACTGTCAGCCCCTCCTGGACCAGCTCCTCATCTGCGCCGAGCGAAGTCATAGTCCACCACGCAAGCCCTGCGTCTAAGACCTCGGACCGGACTTGAGCGAGCGTCTGGAAACCGGCGGCCGCCGCATCGTGGGTTGATCCACCCGTGACCTGCGATATATCAACCGGTGCTTCGGCACCCATCGCGGCAGAAGACCACGAGGCTTCCAAGAACTCTGCGTTCGTGGCCAGCAGATCCGCCGCACGCCCAGAAACCCGCTCCGGATCGGCAACAATCACCACCGAGCCTGGCCCGAAGACTGAAGACAACGGAACCATCTTCTCGGCAAGCAAAGGCGCCAAAGACTCCATGCCCTCAACGCTGAGCCCGGCAGCGATCTTCTCAAGCATGTCCCGGGCACCCGGCATCGAATCCGCAAGCCCCCGGGCACGCTCACGCACCCCGGAATCCACCAACATTTCACGGCACGGAGGGCACTCAACCCGCTCCAGGGATGCGTCCTCTCCCATCATGGAACGCTGATCAGCAACCGAGAAATACGTGATCTCCTCGATCTCGTCACCAAAGAAATCCACACGCACCGGATGCTCTTGAGTTGGCGGGAACACGTCAATAATCCCGCCACGCACCGCGAACTCACCGCGGTTGGCCACCATATCCACGCGCGAATACGCGGCGGCCGCGAGCGCCTCAACCACCGCATCGAAATCCTGTTCAGCTCCGCGCACCAGCTCAACCGGCTCCAACGCGCCCAGCCCATCCACGATCGGCTGGATCAGCGAGCGCACCGGCATCACAACAACTTTGAGAGCTTCATCACGAACATGAAGCCGCCGCAAAACATTCAAACGGCGGCCCACCGTATCCGACTTCGGGGAAAGCCGCTCGTGCGGCAGCGTCTCCCACGCCGGGAACTCCTCAACCGCACCGTGAGGCATATAGCTACCCAACGCATCGACCAGGTCCCCCGCCGCACGGCCTGTGGCCGTCACCACGACCGTCACAGCGCGAGCCGCCCCTTCTGCGGCATCGGCTGGCTGCGGCAAAGCCTGGGCGATCTGCGCGACCAACGGCGGCCGCATGCCTTCAGGTGCCGCGATCTCTTTTTCGTCTCCAGCATCCGGTCCACGCTCGGCAGAAACCCGAATCCGCTCAAAGGCAGAATCCCTCGATAGCGCGGTGAGCAGACCGTTCAGGGACATGCAACGCCTTCCTCTTCCCTTGTCAAGTTCATGCGTCAAGGGACCAACCGGGTCCGTCACACGTCAGCGCGACAGGCCATACTATTAGATGCACACATCATCCTATCGGTGCCTACCGGCCCGAAATTAACAGCAGAAAGCGAGTGCATACCCATGGCTTTGTCCTCCTCCACAAACATCAACGCTTCGATCCCAGAGGTTATCGAGGCAACCGCGGCCCGCGAAGTAGCCGAATCCTTGGCAGCGCGCGCCCAGGGCGAGCTCGTTGATCACAGCGTCAGCGGTGACGCCGCATCCCCAACCGTGACCATGACCGTGTCCATCTCGGGCGAGCGCCTGCCAAGCTTCCTCTCGAGCATCATCAAGAACGGCTTGAAGGTCACCATCACCGAAGACTGGAAGTACACGTCCGGCGCTGATCAGGCTGAAGCTGAGCTCTCCGCACAGGTCGGTGGCGTCCCGGTTTCCTTCTCCGGCACCGAAACCCTCAAGGCCCAGGGCGATGCCACCGAGATGAGCTTCACCGGTGATGTCAAGAGCGGCATCCCACTGCTCGGCTCGAAGATCGCTAAGCACGCTGAACCAATGGTCGAGCGCATCCTCTCGGCCCGCGCCGAGGCCATCAGCGCACAGATCGCAAAATAAGCAGCTCTCGAAGTAAGTAGCTTCGACAAGCAGCCACCAGTTATTCGCGCCCGAGACCCTCGGGCGCGAATTATTTGGCCCGAAACATACGGGCACATAGCCGCGCGCCAGCACCTCAGCGGTAAATCTTCGTTAGGATATTGCTTTGGTGCGCCGGGAAGTCTGGTCGGCAATGGAAACACGTACGCAGGAGAGTTCCTTGAAGCAACCAGAAAACAACGATGCCGCAGCTGATGCGCTAGAGGCTACAGAGAACCTGGAAACAGGTAGCGCCCAGGACGACAGCCAGGACATTGACGGCCAGCAGCACAACGACGAGGAGAATAAGCCTCGTTTGCTGTCTAAGCCGCGCGAAGACACGGTTGCTATCCAGCATCCCGAGGACGGCCACGTCTATCACGTCCCCTTCGATGACCTGACGCACTTCCAGACTCCCCCGGCTCGTGCTGGTCAATCCAAGTTCAGCCACCGGATCGGCAACATCCTCCGTTCGGATTCGATCGGCGGCATTTTGCTCATCATCGCCGCCATCGCGGCAGTCACGGTGGCTAACACCCCGCTACAGGACTGGTACTACGGTGTACGCGATTCCCATTTCGTGTTGCCGCTAGGTTTCACCACGATCGACATGTCGATCGGCCATTGGGCCTCCGCTGGTGTGGTTGGGGTGGTTAGCATCATC
>NZ_KV789381.1:0-3518 GCF_001807575.1 Arthrobacter sp. HMSC08H08 | reverse complement strand
AACCGTGAAGGCTTTCATATCGGCCGCGATGTCTTCCCTTCGATAAGCTCTGAAGTGTGATGCTCGATACAGACTATTAGCTCATCTTCAGCTGCCAGATGTGAGAATGTCAGGCGCCAGCTCTCTTGTGCGTGTTGCCGGGGCTGCCGTGCGGGTTCGTGTATCGTGACGTGGCGCACCTTTAATCCACGGTAGTGCCGCATCGGGTTCGGCGCTCGTTCTGCTAGCCGTGCTCGCCCTTGAACTTCGACTGCCTGGAGGCCGCAGATGAAACTTTTTAAGTTGCCGATGATTTGGAGTAGTGGCGACTTCAGGAGAGTCTGGGTATCCAATACTTGCCTGAGTATTTCGCAGGCTATTGCAACGTTTGCAGCGTCCGTAGGGATGATAAATGTGCTCGACGCATCGCCGTTCGAAGCAGGATTGATTGCACCGTTAAATAGTATTGGCCCATTAATGTTTGGATTATTTGCTGGGGTTGCAGTTGACAGAATAGGACGGCGACGAACGTTAATTGGTACGTCGTGGATACGAGCCGGCCTATACAGTATCCCGGTTCTATTGTTTGTCATTGGCTATTTATCGCCATGGCAAGTGCTGCTTGTATTGGGGATTATTGGACTAACCGAAACGTTCTCGAGAGCAGCGCAGACGTCTATTATTCCAAATATAGTGGGACGCGAGAATGTGGGAGATGCTGCTGGTTCCCTGATGGCATCTGAGCAAGTCGTGGCTCTGGTGGGTCCAGCTGCTGGCGGGTTATTGGTTCGGTTGATTCCAGCTCCTCTGGCGTTTGCGGTTAGCGCGACGGCACAGTTTGTGTCTGGAGCTAGTCTGATAAAGATAAGGAAAGACCCTCGCCCGGACCCGAATGAGGCTTGGCCAAAAGTATCCTCGGCCATCAAAGAAGGGTGGGCGTTCTTAGTCGGACATAAGTTACTTTTGGCGCTCGTATTAACCACCTCTGTTAACAATGCGGCAGCCGGATTATATCAGGCTGCGGAGTCGTGGTTTATTTTAAAGGATTTAGGGATCGCTCCGGAGTTATTCGGAATAGTGTGGTCGCTGAGTGCTGTTGGGGGCGTGGTTGGAGCTGTCGTTGCACCTGGATTGGGCCGGAGGATTGGGCCACTTAGAGCGATGTTTATGGCTAGCCTGCTCGTGCCGATAAATTTTGCTATTATTCCTTTGTCTGTTCTGGCTCCAGAAATGGCTTTAGTGAACATATGGATTTCATTTACATTATTTGGGATAACTCTTGGAATGTTATCAGTAAATAGCTCTAGTGTTATTGCTATGATCACTCCTGATGAATTGATGGCTCGTGTTTCATCTACTCGTAGGGCTATTACTCAAGGGATGCTGTTGCTGGCAGGAGTTGTTGGTGCGACTTTGTTGGCTACGGTAGGTGCGCTAGTAACTCTCTGGATGGCTGTGGGTGTTGCACTGCTTCAGTGTGTGTTCCTACTGAGAGCTGGGGTTCCTCGGCGTGGAGTACCGTCTGCAGAAGAGCTGCCCGAAGATGAACCTGGCGCCGGGGTCTGGTGCGGGAGGAAGTGACAGTCCCTGTTAGGTCGCGAGGGCCAGGTCCTTGCTCTTCATCGTCTTCCGCTGATTTGAAGCCAAAATGGTGTTTGTTCCGTGTTTTTCAGTGATTCCAGTTTTAGGGCACTCGGGCCTCTCTGTCAGGGGCGCACTCGCGTGGTAATAACACTTTCCAAAATAGCTGTCCAAAAACGGTCGTTTTTGAAATGAACGGCGAATCCCGGCGACACGCCGGGGTTTGTTGTTTCAGAAACGTCTTTCACAACCGAAACGTTGCACAACCTGGTTATGTACCGTTTTTGATACGGCAGTCATTGGATATGCGCGAGTGAGCACGCGCGAGCAGAACCCGCAGGCGCAGGCGGCCGAGTTACGCGCGGCCGGAGCTGAACAGATTTTTACTGACCGGGGGGAGTCGAGCCGGGAAGCTGCGCGGCCGCAGTGGATCGCGTGCAAGGCGCAATTGCAGCCGGGGGATACGTTGGTCATCCGCGCCCTGGATCGCGTGGCAGGTGAAGAGCGGATGGCCATTGAGATTATCCGCGAGCTGGCAGAGCGCGGTGTGAGGATTAAAAGTCTTACCGAGCCATTCTTAGACGTGGACATATCTACGCCGATGGGCGAAGCCATTGTGGGCATTATGGAGGTCATGGCGCAGCTGCGCGTCTCTATGATCCGAGAGAACACCAAGAGGGGTTTAGCGCACGCGCGCTCAGGGGAGAGTCGGAGGGCGGCCGCGCGTTATGGATGCAGACCGCACCGCGACGGCGCGGCAGCTGCGCGAGGAAGGGAAAAGCTATGCGCAGATCGGCAAGATTCTTGGTGTCAGTGCAGCGAGTATTTACAGGTCACTATCGAGTGAAAACCCTTGATCCACAATGATAACTAATGTTATATTTGAAGTGAGGAAATGTTTGTTTCGAGGTTTAGGGGGTTGTTATGAGCCAGCTGATGGAGCGTCCGCAGCATGATGAAATGCGTGCGCAGTTGTTGAAAGCTCGGCAGCGTGTAGAGGTTGATGCGCTGGACTACAAGCGTACTTTGAAGGCTTCTGCTGGTGGGATGACTCAGCGTGAGATGGC
Organism: Arthrobacter sp. HMSC08H08; assembly: GCF_001807575.1. Classification (NCBI taxonomy): domain Bacteria; kingdom Bacillati; phylum Actinomycetota; class Actinomycetes; order Micrococcales; family Micrococcaceae; genus Arthrobacter; species Arthrobacter sp. HMSC08H08. The sequence continues at coordinate 891 of NZ_KV789381.1, read as the reverse complement.
GGCGTTGCTGGGTATGTCTCAGCCGGCGGTGGCGAAGGCGTTGCAGCGTGCCCAGGCTGTACCGGCTGTGGTTGGTGAGTTCAACGCTGCAAGCCCTTATGAAGTGTGTCAGCGGTACGCAGCCGGGTTTATTGATCGTACCGAGGTGGTGCGCCAGTTGGTTGCATGGCCGTATAAGCCGACTCCTTGGGCGAACGAGTACGGCGAGTATGAAGAGAGCATGGACGGAACCTGGGAAGAAGTTGTCGAAGCGGCCGATAAAGGCTTGATTGTCGATGCGATCTACGATGAAGTTTTGATGAAGACGGCCGGTTAGACGGCGAGCAACCGAAGGGTGAATCGTTGGCTAACGACGAATCGATAGAACGACATTACGCGGCGCTGCGTCAGGTGCTGGCTGATCCTGATATGAACCCTCGCGGGGCATACTCGACCATCAAACAAGAACAGTATTTTATTCAAAGCGGATCGCGGCCACGTGCTACAGCCGAACGAGAGCTTTTGCATAAGAAGTGGATGCAAGAGGTGATTGATGATTCGGCTAAGCGCGGTGAAATCAAGCACGAGGGAAGAGCCATTGTGATGGCTGGACCGCCCGGAGCTGGTAAGGGAACCGTGCAGCGGGAACGCTTGAATGATGTTCCTGGTTATGTGCAGTGTGACCCGGATATGTTCAAAGAGAAGATCATTCAGCATGAGCTGGACAGTGGCAATCTGGATCGTCTGAAAACTCCATTGGTGAAAGAACTTGAAGCCCAAGGGTACACGTTCGCACCAATGGAGTTTGCTGCGTTAGTGCATGAAGAATCGTCCATGCTCAGCCGTAAGCTGCAAAAGGCACTGCGCAAGGATGGCACGAACTGAAGCGTCCTGGGTTTAGTTCCGCTTCTT
>NZ_KV789380.1:0-1129 GCF_001807575.1 Arthrobacter sp. HMSC08H08 | reverse complement strand
CAAACGGAACAAAACCTGGGACACCTCAGGGTGATATAGTCCAATGCTTGGTGAAGACGCTGGGTGTTCCACCCTTGTGCCCACCCTAAGGTGGCGAGTTCTATTTCTCCTGCTTACATCCACAGGCGGCAGGTGTGAATGAGTTCAGTGTTGCAACGAGCGTTGGACTGTCTCACTCAAAGCGTTGTCATAAGAATTGTCTACCGTTCCTACACTCTCGGATTCCGGATTCAGCTAGAGCCGCCGAGTATTTCAATGACACGTAATGACTGTCCCGATCACTGTGGTGCTGTATCCGTGCTGAGAGTGGGTCTGACCGTCAGCTGGGTGGGCATGCACCATTGCATTCTTCCATCAGCAGCGCATCGGTACGTCTCGTGGAGCATGTAGCAACAACGACGATCAGTTCTACTGAAAACGTCAACTACAAACGCGGTGTACAGGCATCCCGACAAGGTCTGAACACAGGTAATATCGGCAACCAACAGCCGTCTCGGTGCGTGCCCACGGAAATTTCTCTTCACTAAGTCTGGATGCTGATCAGAGGTCTTCGGACTGATCAGCGCCCCTGCGCGACGCCCAGGTCGTTGAGTGTGCACTCCTGCTAGCTTCATCAGCCGCTCGGTTGAGTCCCTATCAATGTGGAGGCCTTCACGGTTCATCGCATGCCATATTTTACGAATGCCACAGACCGAGAAATTCTGCGCATGCACACGCTGAATCTCTGGGATGAGCAGGCTATGTGACTTAAGGTCCTGTCCCTGGGGATGTGTCCTGAGGCTTTACGATGTTGGGTGAAGTGGGGAAACCACGCTCTGCTTCGTTGAGGTGCCCACTAAACCCAGGACACTTCAGCCTGAAGCTAGGCATGACTCGCACTGGTGTTCCATTGCCTTATCCCTTAGTGCCTAAAAGGGTAGTGAAGTGACGTCGAGATGCATGGGACACGGCTATCGCCGGACTGAAAATCGCGTTCGAAAGCTCCGCGAACACATCCGCTCCCGCAACACATAATTCCTTGGTTACTAAGGGGTAGCTATCGCACTCCTGTTACTGCGCTTGGAGTTTGGTTAATTTGAATTCAACATTCACCAGATTCGGGTTTTTGGGGTGTTTTCTGGTGGTGGTG
>NZ_KV789379.1:75364-75751 GCF_001807575.1 Arthrobacter sp. HMSC08H08 | reverse complement strand
GCGAATATCGGCTAGCCATAGGCGTACCCCTCCTTTGTGTTGGGGGTTGGATGGATTGTTCTTTCAGAAAGTTGTGACACATGTACTTTGATATCCATCACGCGGCCGCTACGCAGACTGTTACAGCAACCAACAGCGCCGCTGATGATCTCCAGGCTGCGTTGCTTGAGCTCTCACAAGCGTTCGCAGCCGCTGGGCACGCTCTGCCGCAATCACCGGTTGTGACAAATGGTTTGGCCGCGGTCTTCATGGGCGCGATCGAACCCGGTTCCAACACTGTGATCAGCCGAGTTAACATGGCAACGAGCAGCACAAACGCCGCTCTGAGCTCGTATGCCCAAGGGGATCAGCAGATGTCTGCCAACGTGTGCCCAGTCCCAGGCAATA
>NZ_KV789379.1:0-75344 GCF_001807575.1 Arthrobacter sp. HMSC08H08 | reverse complement strand
TGCCAACGTGTGCCCAGTCCCAGGCAATATTGATATGCCGGGGGTGAACTGAGTGGGCTTCAACGTCGTAGAGCTTGACGACGGGGGAGCCGCCCGCGCAGCAGGTAGCGGAATCAGTTCAGCTGGTGATTCCATCGTTGCAGCGATGAACAGCGTTCAAAGCAGTTGGAGCCCCATCGGTGGCCAATACTTTGCCCCGGAAGCCGGGCAAGTCATTAACGCGATGACCGCTCCATCAACATTGAGCAGGCAGCTGGATGCAGCGACCATGAGTGTGAAGTCCGCTCTTGACGCGTACGGAGCCGAACTTGATGCCCTCAACAGGGATCGGGACCGGATCCTCGCGAAGATCGCGGTCTACAACGCCATGAACCCTCCACCAGACGACCTCGAAGGGCAGAGAGAAAAAGAGCGCCTCAGGCAAGAGATCGAGGCCGACTGCGCTCGGCTCGCTGAGAACAAAGACCGTGCACAGAACCAATGCCGCGGCGCGTTGCTGGGTATTACTGTGGGCGGTCACACGGCGAGCAGCGTTGCAGGTATCGACCTTGCTAAAGCCGATGAGGCTGGCGGCAATATGGTCGGTAGCTTCTTCAAGGCGCTGTGGGATCGGGTTGCGCGGAACAACAGCTACGGAGGCGCAGTAGGCCCTCTGATGCAAATTGGTCTTTTGACGATCGATAAATGGAAGTATGCCATCCAATACACCCAGCTATCCAAGCACTGGACCACCGTGAACTTGGACGCCGCCGCGAAAGGCCTGTGGAAGGCGCCTAAGACACTGGACAAATTTGCCGATAGCAGTTGGACCGCAATGATATTAGTCCACAAAGCTACCGGCTGGACGCCAATGGGCGCCTCCTGGAACCCGATGGCGAAGCCAAACGGCTTCAAAGAAAGCGTCAAAGCCTTTGGCGGGCGTACACTGATGCAGCTCAACACTTCCGAGAACCGAATCCCTGTCAATCCTGCATATCAGTCCCACCTCGACACCCTCGGTAAAGTCAGCAAGAACCTTGGACACGTGGGTACAGCCGTTGGCGTAGCCACAACGAGTGTTTCGAGCTGGCAAGCCGACTCGAAAGCCTATCCAGAGATGGGTGGAGTCGAGAAGGGCGCCCGTGCAGCAACGATGGCGGCCACCTCCGCCGCGGGTGGCATCGCTGGAGCCAAGGGAGGTGCAGCTGTAGGTGCCGCAGCCGGTTCCCTCCTTGGTCCCGGAGGTGCCCTTGCCGGTGCCGTTATCGGCGGTATCGTCGGCGGTGTTGGTGGCGGTAAGGTCGGTTCCTGGGCCGGAGACAAGGCCAAGGACACTGTCGGAAATGGTGCGGCCTTTATATGGGATAAGGTCTCCAACTGACCCGCACGATGCTCAATCGGCATGGTGTGGGAAAGATCCGGGGACAGACCCGGCAGTGCACCCTGTGGGTGCCCAGGCCTAGGCCTGGGCACCCACAGCCGTTAACAAGCCTTGCTCACTGAGAACTGACCTATTGACCTATCCGGGGCGTGCGACCATCGACCGCCGGAACGAGAGCTCCAGCCCTTAGCCGCCAGAACTCGACCGGTTCGGCGGCGGTTAGGTCTAGACCAGCAGGTTCTAGACCTTCGTCTCCGTGACGGTGAACGTCGCATCACGTCCCAGCTGCCGAGTCTGACCAATGTTCTCTCGCAAGAACGCGCGATACCGCAGATGCGAATTCCACACAGCGATGACGCGGCCACCACGCCCCGCGATCTCACGGGCCGCAAACAACAGCTTCTCGCCAACGGCACGCTCCACTACAGCGCCTTGATGAAACGGCGGATTCACTAAGACAAGACGAGGTGAAACCTCAGCATGCGAAGGCTGCTCGCCCAGCGGTGGAATTAGGTGCTCGCCCGCGTCAGCCGTTACAGCGCGTACCTGCTCTGCAACCCCAGAGGCTCGGGCGCTCGCGGCAGTAGCGGCAACAGCGGCCGCCGAATCATCCGTGGCATCAACGCGAATATCCGGCCAACGCCGAGCCGCCCACACAGCAACCGTGCCGTTACCACAGCCAAGATCAACAACCCGCTGGCCCGGCTCCGGATCAATATCGTTCTCAGCGATCTTCTCCAGCATGAATGCAGTACCAGGATCCAACCGGTTCTGACCGAACACCCTCGCATCCCCATGTAACGTGATCCTATTCCCGGCAACCAACACAGTGCGCGGCTCTGGATACAGAACACGGCTGGCAGCATCGGAATCAATCGGCCCGGCAACGGAAACGAGCGAGCTCCCGCCGGCAGAAACCTTTAGAACGCGGGACTTCTTGCGCCCACGCTGCGGCTGAACCGGACCTAACCAACGCTCGAGAGGCTTATTCATCGCCGGTGTCATGTGCTTGTCCCGGCCGCCAGCCCACACCGTCGCGCCGTCGGCTACAAGCCCGCGCAAGGCAACAGCCCAATACTCAACCTCAGCAACAGAGCGAGGCAATTGCCACAACACTAAACCGAACCCGCCACCGGCAGGCCGGCGAACCTCATCAAGCGAAGAAAACGTAGAAAACCCAGCCATGCCGAGCTCATCAGCGTTAGCTTTCAACGCGGTCAACAACGCAACAGAATCCTGAACCGAGACAACCCCACGCAAGCCAGCCTCAACAAGCCCGAGTGTCAAAGCGCCATATCGGTCACCCAAAACCAAGACGTGTTCCCCGCACAAGCCTTCGGTGGCTGCCTGCTGGAGGCCATGCTGAAGAAGTAGCTGGTCAGTGGCATCCCAGGCACGCAACTCAGGCGACTCGATATCCGGCCAACGTCTCAGGTGCGTCCAACTCGCTGGAACCTGTGCCGCATCACTACCCGTCATTGGGACCACACCGCCCGCCCTTCGGCGATTTCGGCCTCGCCGGCGAAGGCTGTCTGCAACGCGGCCCGTGCAGCGCTGATGCCTTCCTCGGAATCCGTGACAGCGATTGTCATGCAACATCCGGTGGCCGAATATGTCGTGTCCAACAAGGTGTACCCGAGGCCGCGTATCACATGTTCGGCGCGTCCGGCCTGCGCCATATTCACCGACACCACAAGCTCACGCTTCCGGTGCCACGTCTCAAAGCGGGCGCCATCCAGAGCCTGCGAAACCGATTCCGAATACGCACGGACCAAACCGCCAGCACCCAACAAGATCCCGCCAAACCACCGCGTGACCACCGCAACAACGTCCGTGAGATCGCGGCGCTCATCGGAGGTTTCACGCTGTGCCAGGGCCGTTAGTATCGGGATACCGGCAGTACCGGCCGGTTCGCCGTCATCCGAGGATCGTTGCGTGTCCTGATCGGGGCCCAGAATGAACGCAGAACAGTGGTGCCGTGCATCATGAAACGAGCGGCGTTGCTCCTCGATCACAGCGCGGGCGGCGTCTTCACTGCGGACAGGCGCCAAGACGGTGTGGAACACCGAACGCTGAATCTCGATCTCGTGCACGTGCTCATCCGCAAGGCGCGTAAAACGCGTAGACCGCACATGCGGATCTGCCAGCTCAATCGGGGAAGAAGTCATCGTTTCCAGTCTAGATGGCCACTACAGTGGAAGAAGGACCCAGCTACCTAGGAGGCAACGTGACCCAGCAGCCTGAGAATAACCCGCGCATCGGGCTGACAGGCGGGATCGCAGCAGGTAAATCTACGGTTGCGCGGCGGCTCGCTGAGGAACACGGAGCGCTTATTATCGACGCGGACGCTATTGTGCGCAAGCTGCAAGAGCCAGGGGAGCGGGGACTAGAAGCGATCGTCGCGGAATTTGGTGAGGACATGCTCACCGCTTCCGGTGCACTCGACCGGGCACGGCTCGGTGCCGTGGTTTTCAACGACGAGCAGGCTCGTGAACGGCTCAACGCGATCATCCATCCGATGGTGCGTGAAGAAGCGCAACGGCTAGCTGACTCTGCTGCGCCAGGACAGTTGATTGTCGAGGACATTCCTTTGCTCGTTGAAAGCGGCCAGGCGGGCCGGTTCGATCACGTGATGGTGGTCGAGGCTCCGCTTACGGAACGGGTGCGCCGGATGGTCGAAGACCGCGGGATGAGCGAAGACGACGCCCACGCTCGGATCAAGGCGCAGGCAACGGATGAACAGCGGCGTGAAGCAGCCACGCATCTGCTGGTGAATCACGGCTCAGTCGATGACCTGCATAAAGCCGTCGATGCGGCGGTCGCCTCGATCCTCGCGGTGCCGCGTGACGCTGAACACAGCGGGGGCACCGACTAGGCTTAAAGCATGTCGTTGGCGCAGAAAATTGATCGTGTAGTCCACCCGTTCGAGGTGGTGTCCGAGTTCGAGCCTGCAGGGGATCAGCCGCAAGCGATCGCGGAACTCAAGCAGCGCATCGAAGGCGGGGAGAAAGACGTCGTCCTGCTCGGTGCGACCGGTACCGGTAAGTCCGCAACCGCCGCATGGCTCATCGAGGCCGTTCAGCGCCCAACACTGGTCTTGGTGCAGAACAAGACGCTCGCCGCGCAGCTCGCAAACGAGCTACGGCACCTGCTACCGAATAATGCGGTCGAATACTTCGTCTCCTACTACGACTACTACCAGCCGGAAGCCTACGTCCCCCAAACCGACACCTTCATCGAGAAAGACTCCTCGATCAACGAAGAAGTCGAGCGGCTGCGCCACTCCGCGACCAACGCGCTGCTGACCCGCCGCGACTGCGTGGTGGTATCCACCGTGTCCTGCATCTATGGCCTCGGTACCCCAGAGGAATACATCAAACAGATGGTCACCCTGAAGGTGGGCCAGGAACTGGACCGCGACCAGATGCTACGCCAGTTCGTGCAGATGCAATACACCCGCAATGACGTGGACTTCCACCGTGGAACGTTCCGCGTGCGTGGTGACACGGTCGAGATCATCCCGATGTATGAAGAGCTCGCGGTACGCGTCGAATTCTTTGGGGATGAGATCGAATCGATCCAGACGCTGAACCCGATCACGGGCGATGTGGTGCGCGAAGAAAACGAAATGTACATCTTCCCGGCCTCCCACTATGTAGCCGGCGACGACCGCATGCACCAAGCGATCGGGACCATCGAAGACGAACTACGCGACCGACTCCAAGAGCTAGAGAGCCAAAACAAGCTTGTTGAAGCCCAGCGCCTACGGATGCGCACCACCTATGACCTGGAAATGATGCAGCAGATGGGCTTCTGCAACGGCATCGAGAACTATTCACGCCACATCGACGGCCGTGACGCCGGTTCCGCACCGCACTGTCTACTGGATTACTTCCCGGACGACTTCCTGCTGATCATCGACGAATCCCACGTGACCGTTCCACAGATCGGCGGAATGTACGAAGGCGACATGTCCCGCAAACGGACCCTCGTTGAGCACGGCTTCCGCCTACCTTCCGCAATGGACAACCGCCCCCTCAAATGGGATGAGTTCCTCGAACGCATCGGCCAGACCGTCTACTTGTCTGCAACACCAGGCAAGTACGAGCTGTCCCAAGCCGACGGTTACGTCGAGCAGATCATTCGCCCAACCGGCTTGGTGGATCCGAAGATCACCGTCAAACCAACCAAGGGCCAGATCGATGACCTGCTCGGGGAGATCAACGAACGCGTCGCGCGCAACGAACGCGTGCTCGTGACCACCCTGACCAAGCGCATGGCCGAAGACCTCACCGACTACCTCGCAGAAAACGGGGTCAAAGTCGAATACCTTCACTCCGACGTCGATACACTACGCCGCGTCGAGCTGCTCACCGAACTACGCATGGGTACCTTCGATGTACTCGTCGGCATCAACCTGCTCCGCGAGGGCCTCGACCTGCCCGAGGTATCGCTCGTCGCGATCCTGGACGCAGACAAGGAAGGCTTCCTACGCTCAACGACCTCCCTCATCCAGACCATCGGCCGCGCCGCACGTAACGTCAACGGCGAAGTACACATGTACGCCGACACCATGACGGACTCGATGAAACAAGCAATCGAAGAGACCGAACGCCGCCGCGAAATCCAGATAGCGCATAACGAGAAACACGGGATCACCCCGGCACCTCTCAAGAAGAAGATCGCGGACATCACCGAGCAACTCGCTCGCGAAGACGCCGACACCAACGAACTACTCAGCAACTTCGACTACGGCGCCGGCCACCGCGGCTACAACGCCCTACAAGACGACAAGAAGACCGATGCGCGCGGCACCATCGCCGCACCGAGCGAAGACCTCGCAACGCTCATCGCGCAGCTCTCCGAACAGATGCACGCGGCAGCCGCCGACCTTCAATTCGAACTCGCAGCACGCCTACGCGATGAAGTCGCCGATCTGAAAAAGGAATTGCGCGCCATGAAGTCGGCCGAATAAGCCTCCCGTAAAATTAAACGGAATATAGGATTCACCGGACCAACCGGTGATGTGGGAAGGACCAAGTGGTCAATTTAACTGCTCTGACCGTCCTCGCGGCAAGCGAGGCAACAGCGAGCAAAACGACTCCAATCCCGTTGTGGTTCGAAGTCGGCTCGATGATCGTGCTGGTTGCGATTCTTCTGATCGATCTCATCGTGATCGGGCGGCGCCCGCACGTGCCGTCGATGAAGGAAGCCGGCATCTGGGTTGGCATCTATGTGGCGCTCGCCCTGATTTTCTTCGGGTGCATGTGGGCGTTCGCGGGGCAGATTGACGCGCTTCAGTTCCTGGCGGGCTGGATCACCGAGTATTCGCTCAGCGTCGACAACTTGTTCGTGTTCATCATCATCATGACGAGCTTCGCGGTTCCGCGTGAGCTGCAGCAGAAGGCGCTCATGATCGGTATTGTGATCGCGTTGATCGCGCGCGGCCTGTTCATCCTGGCCGGTGCGGTTTTGATCGAACGCTTCGTATGGGTCTTCTACATCTTCGGCGCGTTCCTGCTGTGGACTGCGGTCAAACAGGTCATGGACCATTCGGACGACGAAGAGGACCAGCCCGGCCTGGTCAAGCGCTTGACCTCCAAGCTCAACGTTGCCGACCACTATGACGGCTCCAAGCTGCGCACCACCGTCAACGGCAAGCGGATGTGGACGCCGATGGCTGCGGTCATCCTCGCGCTCGGTATCACTGACGTGATGTTCGCGCTGGACTCGATCCCTGCGATCTACGGCATCACGCAGTCGCCGTTCATCGTGTTCACGGCGAATGTGTTCGCGCTCATGGGTTTGCGGCAGCTGTACTTCCTGCTGGGTGGATTGCTGGACCGCGTGATCTACCTGACGCACGGAATTGCGGCGATTCTCGCGTTCATTGGTATCAAGCTGATCCTGCACGCACTGCATGAGAACGAGCTTCCGTTCATCAACGGTGGCAAGCCGGTTCCGGTTCCGGAGATTTCCACGGTCTTCTCGCTGGTCTTCATTGTTTCGGCGCTCGTGATCGCTGTTGTGTGGTCGTTCATTTCGCCGAAGGGCCGCGAGGTCGCGCACTGGGCTGCCGCTCGCGCCGCCGCACAGAAGCGCATCGAGGCTCGCAGGAAGGCCGCCGCGGAAGCCGCGAATGCCGCCGACCCTTCAGCACAAACAGACAAGAAGAAGCTCGGCAAAGGTAAGCCGAACGCACAGTAGCCACCGCTCGCATAGACAGAGGCTACAAAGCCATGCATAGCGATGGGGTGGTCATTCCAACTGGAATGACCACCCCATCGCTGTCAGCGCTTCCGAAGCTGCTACAGCTACTGGAGGTCTAGGCCTGTGCGGCCGCCTTCGCTGCTGTTGGCAGGGCCTCCAAGATGCGGTCCACAACCGCATCGTCGTGCTGTGCGGATACGAACCACGCCTCGTACGCCGACGGTGGCAGGTAGATTCCGGAATCCAGCATCGAGTGGAAGAACCGGCCGAATGCCTCGACGTCCTGTTGCTTGGCTTGCTCGTGGTTGGTGACCTCTCCGTCGCGGAAGAACACCGAGAACAACGTTCCTGCGGTGTTGATCGCGTGAGGAACACCGGCTGCTGTCAGCGCCTCGTCCACACCCTTCTGGATAGCTTCCGATGCGCGTGCAACAGCCGCGTGGGTATCGTCATTCAGTGCACGCAACGTGGCCAGGCCCGCTGCGGTGGCGAGCGGGTTACCCGAGAGCGTACCGGCTTGATAGACCGGGCCGTTCGGAGCCAAGCGATCCATGATCTCCTTGCGGCCACCGAACGCGCCGACCGGCATACCGCCGCCAATGACCTTTCCGAACGTCATGAGATCAGGTGCCCAGCCTTCGCCGTCCACGCCGTAATAGCCGGTTGAGGACGCGCGGAAGCCGGTCAAAACCTCGTCCGAAATCAGCAGTGCGCCAGCGGCGTGGGCGGTTTCTGCAAGGAAACGGTTGAAGCCGATGCCGTCTTCAGTGCCCGGGGTCAAGACACCCGTGTTGCACGGTGCGGCTTCCGTGATGATCGCGGCGATCTCGGAACCGCGAGCAGCGAAGAGCTCGCGTACGGCCTCGCGGTCGTTGTACGGCAGAACTACGGTGTCTTTCGCGGTGCCCTCAGTAACGCCAGCAGAACCTGGAAGCGCGAAGGTCGCAAGCCCCGAACCGGCCTCAGCCAACAGGGAGTCGACGTGGCCGTGATAGCAGCCAGCGAACTTCACGATCACATCGCGGCCGGTGAAGCCGCGAGCCAGGCGGATTGCCGACATCGTGGCCTCGGTGCCCGAGTTCACCATGCGCATCTGCTCAACGGGAGCGATCATCGAGGTCACCAGTTCAGCGAGCTCAACCTCGCCTTCGTGTGAAGCGCCGAACGATAACGAATGATCAGCCGCGGACTTCACGGCGTCGATCACGGCAGGGTAGGCGTGACCCAGAATCATGGGACCCCACGAGCCCACCAGGTCCACGTATTCGTTGCCGTCCGCATCGGTCACGTGCGCGCCCTTACCCGCAACCAGGTACGGGGGAGTGCCGCCAACGGAACCGAACGCGCGCACCGGCGAGTTCACACCACCCGGAATAACCTTCTGGGCGCGCTCAAAAACTTCAGCGCTATGCGTCAGATTGCGGTGTTGAGTAGTCACAGGAACTCCTTCGGTGCTCGGCCGGAAGCCAAAAGTTCAGCAGCCTCCAGCGCGTAATAGGTCAGCAGGGTGTCAGCACCTGCACGTTTGAACGACAACAAAGATTCCAACATGGTCCGCTCACGATCCAACCAGCCCTGAGCGGCAGCCGCCTCGATCATCGAGTACTCACCCGAAACCTGATAAGCACCCACCGGGACAGGGGAGGCTTCCGCAACCGAACGCAAAACATCAAGATACGGCAAGCCAGGCTTGACCATGACCATGTCCGCGCCCTCGGCGACGTCCTGCTCCAGCTCCCACAGAGACTCACGGGTATTAGCCGGGTCTTGCTGATACGTGCGGCGATCACCTTCGAGCGAAGAGTTCACGGCCTCACGGAACGGACCGTAGAACGCTGAAGCGTACTTCGCGGTGTACGCGAAGATGCTCGTGCCCTGGAACCCCTTATCATCCAGCGCCTCTCGGATCACGCGGATCTGGCCGTCCATCATCCCGGAAGGACCCAGCATGTGTGCGCCAGCTTCGGCCTGCGCAACCGCCATGTCCGCGTAGATCGCAAGCGTCGCATCGTTATCAACCGTGGCAGGGGAGCCGCCGTCCGTGGCAAGCACGCCGCAGTGGCCGTGATCGGTGAACTCGTCCAAGCACAGGTCGCTCATGACGACCGTGTCATCGCCGACCTCCTTGCGGACCTCGCCCAACGCGACATTCAGAATTCCGTTCGGGTCCACGCCCGCGCTACCAACCGCGTCCTTGGTCTCCGGAACCCCGAACAGCATGATGCCGCCCAGGCCAGCCTTCACAACCTCGTGCGCTGTGCGTTTGAGCGAATCCATCGAATGCTGAACCACACCCGGCATCGAGGTGATCGGGCGCGGCTCGGTGGCGCCTTCGCGTATGAACACCGGCAGAACGAAATCAGCTGGGCGCAGCGTGTTCTCGCGCACGAGAGCACGCACCGCCGCAGTTGAACGTAGACGGCGAGGACGATGATGTGGGAACGCCATGAACAGATGCTCCTTAGATACGTGACATGGTCAAGATTGAATGGCTTATGATCTCGGGTTCGCCTCACGCCGTGGTGTTGCGTTCCCGTCAGGCAAAGGTGCGGTGACCCTACGCAACGCGGTGACGAGGTCGGCGGGGTAGGGGTGCTCTGCTTGCGCTGCGAGACGGTAGCCGTGTTCCTGGATGCGTTGGGCGGTGGGCTTGCCGATCGCAATGAGCTTGGTCGAGTCCGGCGGCTGATGCGCCAACACCAGATCAGCGATATACGGGCTGGTCAGCAACAATGCATGGAAGGCGCCAGCGCGGATGAGGCCTGGAAGTTCGGCAGGAAGTGGCGCTGGAACCGGGGCGTAGGCGTCGAACCGTTCAACATCCCACCCCAAGTGTGTGAGCCCATCTTTGACGGTGGGCCCAGCCTTGGCCGAGACCGGGTACGCGACCGAGCGTGGACCTTCTACATAGTGGGGGAACGATGCAACGAGGGCTTCGCCGGATCCCGCCGCTACGTGGTCAACGCGCACGCCGGCCTCTTCAAGGGCAGCGGCGGTGGCTCGGCCTACCGCGACCACGGAAACGCTGGCATGCGGCGCGAAGTTGCCCTGGGAGCTGAGTGCCTGGACCGTGGTTTTCGAGGTCACAACAAGATGAGCGTAACCCCCGCGGGCGAGCCTTTCGTTGAACGCGCTGATCAACGCTGCATCAGCATAAGAGAAATCAATGAAGGGATGAGCACACGGCTCAAGACCTGCGTCCTCAAGGGCCGCACACAAACGTGCCGCACGGCCAGCAGGCCGCGGAACTAGTACCCTCGGAACACTCACCCCGAGCCCGTCTGACACGCACCTATCCCATCATCGACTAACTCACTACCTGCACACAGCCGAAACAGCATTGCAGGTAGCCAAACATTGTTGTGCCTAGGCGTTCAACACGGTCCCGGCACCGGCATCGAGCAACTGCTGCGCCAAGACCGCGCCAAGCTCGACCGCGTTCTCTGCAGGACCTTCAACATGGTCAACCCACGTCTGTGAACCATCCGTTGCGAACGCGCCCCCACGCAACGTGAGAACACCGCCCTCAACAGTCGCGTAAGCACCCACAGGGGCAGAGCAACCGGCCTCAAGCGTACGCAGAAGCGAACGTTCAGCCAGCACCGCCGCACGGGTATCCGCGTGGTCAGCGGCAGTCAGGGCCTCCCCGTACCACGTACCTTCGGCAGCCTCGGCACGGATCTCAAGCGCCAACGCCCCCTGGGCCGGAGCCGGCAAGAACTGCTTGGGGTCGAAACGCTCGCTAATGTGTCCCTCAAGCCCCAAACGGTTCAGGCCGGCGGTCGCCAAAACCACGCCATCCAGCTCACCGTCGGTCACCTTAGCCAAGCGGGTATCAACATTGCCGCGGATCGGCACAACCTGAAGGTCGGGGCGGATCGCACGCAACTGTGCCGCACGACGCGGGGAACCCGTCCCCACCGACGCGCCAGCCGGAAGGTCCGCCAGTCTCATCCCGTCGCGGCTACACAACGCATCCGTGACGTCCTCGCGGTGCGGGATGCACGCCAACGCGATGCCATGCTCCGGAGCCGTTGGAAGGTCCTTGAGCGAGTGGACCACCGCATCGACCTCCTTGTTCAGCAACGCCTCACGCACAGCGTTCACGAACACGCCCGTACCCCCGATCTGCGAGAGATGACGGCGGTCCGTATCGCCTTTGGTCGTGACATGGACGAGCTCGAAACGGTCCTTGCCTACCGTCAGGTCAGCCGCCCAAGCAGCTTGCGTCAGAGCGAGCTTGGAAGCTCGCGTTCCGATGCGCATCACTTCACCCAAAAATCATTCACCAGCCTGTTGACGCTCTTTATCACGCTGAGCCTTACGTTCAGCGATCATGACTGCAAGTTCGCTCGGCTCACCAGCATGGGCAACATCAGAATCCGAATCGACCGCGGAAGTCGTCGGCTTGATGGCACGCTGATTCGGGCAGCAACCGGCGCCACACACATCGAATGTTGGGCCGAAGCTCGTCACACACTTGCGTGGGAACGTTGGATCCAGGCGCTCCTGAACCAGGTCAGCCAACGCTGCGATGAACTCAGGGGACTCACCCGCGGTGGGGATGCGCACGAACGCAAGCCCCGCCTCATCGGCCGACTCCTTCGCCTCAGTGTCGAGGTCCCACACCACTTCCATGTGGTCGGTCACGAAGCCGATCGGAACCACCATCACGGCCGTGCGTTTACCGGGAAGCTCGGCGATGACATCGTTGACATCCGGTTCAAGCCATGGAATGAACTCCGGGCCCGAACGCGACTGGTACACCAGCTGCCACTCGATGTCTCCCACGGACTCCATGACGTACTCAGCGGCCGCGATGTGCTGCTTTTCGTACCAGCCGCCTGAGCCTTCTTCCCAGGTTGCGCGCGGGCCAGAAGTCTCTGCCATCGTGTTAGGGATCGAGTGGGTCGTGAACAGGATCTCTATCTGTTCGTCCTTGTGGCCTTCAGCACGGAACTTCTCGAGAGCCTCACGGATGTGCGCGGCAACCGGATCGAGGAAACCTGGGTGGTTGAAGAACACGCGCGCCTTACGAATATCCAGCTCCCCGGCGAGCCCCGTCTCATCCAGCGCGATACCGAAGTCCTCACGGTACTGACGGCACGAGGAATAGGAGGAATAAGCCGAGGTCACAATGCCAAGCGCCGCACGGTGCCCGTCAGCGTGGATCTGCTTGACGGTCTCAGCCATATACGGTTCCCAGTTGCGGTTGCCCCAGTAGATCGGCAAGTCGATGCCGCGGCGACCCAGCTCTTCCTTCAGCGCTGCGATCATCGCCTTATTCTGGTCGTTGATAGGGGACTTACCACCCATCGAACGGTAGTGAACCGCGACCTCTTCGAGGCGCTCATCCGGGATGCCGCGGCCGTGCACAACGTTCTTCAGGAACGGGATAACGTCGTCTTGGCCTTCAGGGCCGCCGAAAGACGCAAAGAGGATCGCATCGATCTTCTCGGCCTCCTCGATGTTGCACGGCATCGAGGTATCAGAAAAATCAACCGTGGTCACAGCAGTACGCCCGCCATTTCGTTGAGGTCATCGAACATGCGGCCGGTGTGGAACGGCAACTCATCACGAACGTGCAAGCGGGCATCGCTGTAACGCAGGGTACGCATCATGTCCACAAGCTCCGTCAGCTCATCAGCCTCGAAGGAGAGCAGCCACTCGTAGTCACCCAACGCGAACGCAGCAACGGTGTTGGCGTTGACGTTCGGATACTGGCGGCCGAGCATCCCGTGCTCACGCAGCATGCGGGAACGCTCTTCCTCTTCGAGGATGTACCACTCGTACGAGCGGGTGAACGGGTAAACAGTGATCCACTTGCGTGGCTTGACGTCTGGATCCATGAACGCCGGCATGTGGGCGCGAGCGAACTCAGCGATCTGGTGGACACCCATCGCCTGCCACACACGGTCGAGGCCAGCAGCGGCTTCCGAATTCTCGAACTCACGGATAGCCTTCTGAAGCTGCTCCGGATCATCGCCGGTCAGCCACACCATGACGTCATCCTCGGCGCGGAAACCAGAGACGTCGTAGAAGCCACGCACTTCCACACCGCGGGCCTCGATGGACTTGATGGTGGCCTCGATGTCTGCGACGACGCGTTCAACGTCTAAGTTTGCGTCGCTCAGGCCAACGAGCTTCTGATAAACGTTATAAGAACAGTACTTCACCTGCGTTGTTGCAATGTCAGCTTTGCTCATAGTTATCTCTCCATCACAGACGGGCCTTGCCGGCCGCGGATTGGTGTTTGTTTAAGCCTATCGTTCGGTGGTACCGGAAGGTGCTGGGGGCACGTGGGTTGTTCGCGCGAAGCGAGCGATCGCGTCCAAACCCGTTCCCGCCCGCCAGGATCCGGTGAGTTCAAGCGTTGGGTCCTCACTGAGCGCGATGCTGAGCGCGGCAAGCGATTCCGCGTGGCCTGGCAGACGCCTGCGTTGGGTTACGGGCCAGTCTTGGATGAGCCAGTCACGGACCTCGATGTCTTCGGCATCGACGCCGGTCATCGCGGCCAAATCCTTGACCGCTTGCTCCGGAAACAGTGCTGGGTCGGGGAGCTCACCATCAACAGGTGAATAGCTCAGCCGCACGAACACACGCCCGGGAACCTTGGATGCAACGCGTTCGATGTGTTCCCACTTGGCCGAAAGATGCGTCATCGCTTTGGCACGCACACCGTGGGTGTCCGGCGGAACGAGCACTCCGTTGCCGCGCGGATTGAGCGCCAGCTTCTGGCTCACCACGCTCAACGCGACAAGCCGCACAGGGGAGGCGGGGGCTTCAGGGATGTGCCGGGCGATGTTAGGCGCAGGTTCGGCAAGGAGGTCTCGCGTGGTGTCAGGGTCGGTTGCAAGCGCTACACTCGCGGCCTCGTATCGGCGGCCATCGTCTGCTTCCACCGTCCAGCCGCCGCTATGGTTGCGGCGCAACGAGGTCACGCGAACGCTGGTCTCAAGCGTTCCTCCGCGCTGAGCAAGGACATTCACGAGCCCATCGATGAGCGTGGACATCGTCGGCACGGTCGCAGCAACCGCAGCCCCCGCCGTCTTTGCTGAATGGCTCGCGGACCTCCGCTTGTCCAGGATCGCGCGCGCTCCGCGCCTGAGGCTTCCGTACTGTTTGACGTTATCGATCAGCCCAGGCACGAGCGCTTCGAGCTCGAGCGTGCGTGGATCCGCTGAATGCACGCCCGTGATCAGCGGAACCAATAGGCGGTCCGCCACGCGTTGACCCATACGTTTGGAAACATAGTCGTAGGTTGAGATGCCTGGCTTGGCGCCAAAGCTACCGGGTAATAGCGCATCCGCCCACGCGCGGATGGCACCCCACCGGCCCACGGCACGCTTGACGTCCTTGTTGAGCGGCTCGGTGGGGATACCCCATAGCGACGTGCCCGGGATCGGGAACGGGCCGTGGTTCGAATGGATCCAAGAAGCATTCCCTTGCGGGCTAACAACCTGATCACTCAGGCCGAGCGTTTCGATCCACTCCGACATCGCCCCGGTACCGATCGCATAGGATTCCGCGCCACCGTTGAGGCGCACCCCATCAAGCACGATGTCAGAGACAGCTCCGCCAGCATGATCAGCGGCCTCCAGGACGGTAACGGTACGCCCAGCGTGGGCTGCCGCCAACGCGTGCAACAGCCCGGAGGGGCCACCCCCGATGACGAGATAGTCAGAGTTCATGGGCGGTGTCAGAGCTCATGGATGTATGAGACCAGGTCAGTCAAAACCTGTGCATCCGTTGTCGGTGGGACACCGTGCCCGAGGTTCACAACGTGGCCCGGTGCCTTGCGTCCTTCCTCAACCACACGGCGAGCTTCAGCGAAACGGACCTCTTCAGTGGAGAACAGAACCGCAGGGTCGATGTTGCCCTGGACAGCGATGGTTGAGTTCAGCTGGGCGAGCGCGGCAGGGATCGAGATGCGGTGATCCAGGCCCACCGCGGTCGCATCGACTTCCTCGATGGCTTTGAGCATGTGGCCGGAACCCAGCGCGAAATGCGTGCGAGGGGTTCCAAGGTCCGCGACGTGCTGCATCGAGATTTTGCTGAACGGCTGTGCGTGCTCGCTGTACGTCGCTTCCGAAAGTGAGCCGGCCCACGAATCAAACAGCTGAACCGAGGAAGCGCCGGCTTCCACCTGGGCGCGCATGAAAAGGCCCGAGGCGTGAGCGACCCACTCAGCGAGCTTGGCCCACAAGCGCGGCTCGGCGGTCATGAGCGCACGAGTCTTGAGATGATCGCGTGAGGGACGGCCCTCGATCATGTAGGAAGCAACCGTGAAGGGGGCGCCCGCGAAACCGATGAGCGGGGTCGAACCGAGCTCATCAACCGTGAGCCTTACCGCTTCGCGGATACATTCCAGACCCTCTTGATACACATCATCGAGTGCCGGCAACGCATCGATGTCAGCCTCTGAGGCGATAGGGGAGTCAAGGACCGGGCCAACACCTGGCTCGATCTCCACACCGATCCCAGCGATTTTGAGCGGGGTCATGATATCGGAGAAGAAAATACCCGCATCAACGTTGTGGCGCCGCACCGGCTGGCATGTGATCTCGGCCACCATATCTGGGATCAAGCAGGACTCGAGCATGTCCGTGCCTGCGCGCACCTTCTTATATTCAGGAAGTGAACGCCCAGCCTGACGCATGAACCAGACACTCGGGGCGGCATCCGTGCTTTCGCCGCACAAACGCTTGATAAGTGGGGCATCCGCGGTCCCGCCCTCAGCGGTGCTGCGATGCAAAGGATGAGATGAAGGCAAAGTCACAGTTGTCATTGTGTCCCCATTATCTCATTGCAAACCTGGGAGGATTCTGAACGACACCTGGCGTTCACATCCTGGTCGCTTTGGTGTCATCGTGGGCGGTGCGGACTAGAATAGAAGGCATGCTTATCGCCCTTCGCGCAACTCACGATCGCCTGGGGCTGGACGCCCTCGAACGCATCACGCGAGGAGCTGACCAGCTTGACACGATCATCGAACGCCTCAACGAGGCCCATCCTGAACAGCCGCTGTCCGGGTGGGTCACGATGGCCACATGCAACCGCCTAGAGATCTATCTTGACGCGGATCTTTTCCATGAGGCGGTCGATATCATCGCCCTGGCCGTCGCTGAGGCCTCAGGCTTGAGCCAGAGCGAAGTTGAGGACCTTTTGGTCGCTGACGCCGGCTCGTTGTCGGCCCAACACATGTTCACGGTGGCGGCGGGGCTGAACTCCCAAGTAGTCGGCGAAGGTGAAATCAACGGGCAAGTGCGCGCGAGCTTTTCCGAGGCGCTGGCTGAAGGGCGCACAACCTCGATGCTCAACGACCTGTTCCAGGGTGCGCTACGTACCGCCAAAAACATTAGCCACCGCACGACGATCGGCGCGGCTGGCCGCTCATCCGTCACTGTTGCGATCGATCAGGCAGAACCTACGACCGGTCCGTTGACCGGCGCTCGGGTGATCGTGGTGGGAACAGGCGCGATGGCGCGCATCGCGGCCTCTGATCTGAACCGCCGCGGCGTAGCTCGCTTGGATGTGTTGTCCGGTTCTGGCCGTGCCAAGAACTTTGCGACAACCCACAACGCGCATCCGCTGTCCACCGATGAAATGCCTGCAGCGCTCGCGGCATCTTCACTCGTGGTTGCTTGCTCTGGCCGCGGCACTGCACAGATCTTGACTCAGGATGTTCGCGACGCGATGCAGCTGCGCGAGCTATACAACGCCGAACACGCTTCAGCCAAGCTCGGCGAACTCGTGATCCTCGACATGTCTTTGACCTCTGACTTGGAAGAGGAAGTGCGCACGATCCCGGGCGTGCGGGTTCTAGGCCTCAAGGATATTTCGGCAGACGCCTCTAACCAGGAAGAGATCGAGCGCGCACAAGAGATGATCAACGCTGGGGTGGGCCGTTTCGAGTTGCGTCAGCAGATCCGTCGCCTCGACCCTGCGGTATCCGCCCTGCGGCGCTCGGTCCGCGCCGAGATCGAACGCGAGATCGAGGGGGTACGCAACAACCATGACGAGGAAACCGTCAAAGTTGTTGAACGTGCCCTGGGCCGCGTATATAAGCGGCTACTGCATTCGCCTATGATGCGCGCCCAAGAACTCGCGCGGGAAGGCGAGGGTCAAAAGTTCATGTCCGCTGTCCACACGCTCTTCGGTGTGGACCTCGAACAGGGCGGACGGGTACCTAACGACCCTGCCTCGATCCAGGCCCGCGAAACACTGCGCGATGTTGCCGATCACGACCAAGATGCACCAGCGCACGCGATGCCGTTATCCGAGATCCGTGACGCGTTCGTGGACTATGAAGAGACCGCGACCGTGATCGAAGAAGAACTCAAAGAGAAACGCTAAAACCCTGCGGTGTTGAACTGTTGAAACGCTAGCGGCCGATGCGTTCTCTGAGCTCCCCGAGCACTGTTGCCGGGTCGTCGGAGAGGCCATCGTGGTGGTGATCCGCTGATTCCCACACGTTGATGCCGCGGATTCTGGAAGCCGTTTCAAGCGAGAGCTCACGGTCCACATAAATGTCCGGGGTATAGACCGCGGCGGCGACGGGAACCGTGTTGTTCGCCAGTTGCTCGTAATTGTAGAGCGGGTTCCATCCGCTGTATTCATGCAGCGCATGAGCGAGTTGCTCAAGCGGCTGCAGAGCCGGGTCTTGCTCGAAATCTTCAGGCAACGCTGCCTCACCGATCAGCTGCGGAACATCGGCACTAGGCAACGTTTGAGGGTGTGTCTGCTGTTGCGAACGCGAAGCCGCCCACCGTGTCGCAGGGCCGGACGTGTAGATCGCTTCTTGGAAGAGCCAATAGATCGCGTTGCGTGCGTGATCCACCTGGGAACCCAGAAGCGAGAGCATCACAGGGGAGATGCCACCATGCGAGAGGGCGTCTTCTAGCCCGAAACGCAACTGTTGAACACGCGAATTACCGCCCAATAGCATCCCGAGCCGCTGGATAGTCAGTTCGGTCACGACATGGCCGTTAGCTAAGCGGTACGGATGCCCGGCATCGCGAGCGCGGCGCGCTTCAGCGTACAGATCTCTCAACTGCGCTGCGGCATGCGGCCAAGCCTCGAAGACCTCGGCCTGACGTTCAGCAGTACGAGCGTATGTTGCGTCATAGACCCGCTTCGGATCACCTTCGATGAGCCCAAGCCCGCCGGTGATCATCGAACCAGCCAACGCGTCCGGGGCGAAGCTCAGGTAGCTCATCGTGATGAAGCCACCGTAGGACTGGCCCAGCGTGAACCAAGAATCAACACCCATAGCCAGGCGGATCGCCTCAGCATCAGCAACGATGTCAGTGGCCCGGAAGTGAGACAAGAACTCGATCTGTCGGGTGATCTGTTGCGGCTCAGGCTCGCCCGAACCGATAGCATTCAGCGTCGCAGCGCTGATCGGAGAGGAACCGCCGGTACCGCGCTGATCCAGCAACAACACGCGGAAGTGCGGTAGCAGCTCACCAAGCCAGCCGGAGGACGGATTAACGGGACGCAGAGCTTCGAAGCCTGGGCCGCCCTGTAAATAAACAAGCCACGGCCGCTGTTCCGCATCCGCATCGATTGAACGAACCTCACGCGCCCGCACCGTCACGCTCTGAGCATCGAGTGACGCTCCAGAGCTGTGCGTCGACGAGTTAGCAGCTAAGTGCTCGGTTCCGTGGACGAGCGGTACTTCGTATAGAACCGAAGACACGACAGCGCCCCGCCAAGCAGCCGCATCATCACGGCGAAGAAGCTTAGCGGGGCGAGGCGTCAAAGGAGTCAAAACAGTGCTGACCTTCGGTTGGCTCGAACGGTGAAGAGATGCTCACGGTGAAGAGATGCTCACCGCGCTGATAGAAATTAGTCGGCTTTACGCAATACGAGCTTGTCCTGACCATTGGTCAGTTCAACACCGTTGGTCGCCTCGGAAATACGCAGCTTACCGGAGGTCAAGAAATCCCCCAGGGCCTCAGCGGCGGTGAGAGCTTCGCCCTGGCAGTTGGTGACATTGCTGTAAGACTGCGTCACCGTTGCATCAGAACCCTGAACATCGACGTCATAGGTTTCGTTAGCGCACTGGTCGATCACTGCCAACGTGCCCTTACCGGAGCCCGAAGGGGTCAACATGAAGCCACCCAGCTTCGCTTCAGACACAGCGCCCTTGACAGTGAAAGACTTCACGGTCAAGTGAGTGTTCTCAGAGAAACCAAGAGCGGACACGCCAGAGTCCTTGCCGGACTCCGTCAAGGAAGCCTCGCCCGAGGCTGCTTCCGACGTTGGTTCGGCCTGAGTGTTTTCACCCTCAACAGAGCCGTCCTTCTGATGGAACTGAGAGGACTCTGGGGTTGGGGAATCAAGGGTCGTTGGGTGCTTAGGGGCACAACCGGCCAGGGAAGCAACTACCAACGATGCAGGCGCCAAGAGCGCAACTGCGCGAACAGTGCGAGTGGAAAGTCGTGACATGGGAACCATTCTATCGCTAATTTATGTTTGACATGTTCACCGGCGTTCGCCTGTGCCGTCGATGCGGCCGATCGCCGTGACAGTGAGCGCTAATTCGCCACGCTCATCCGTAGCATCCAAATCAACAACCGCATCGAAACCCCAGTCGTGATCACCCTCCGGGTCAGCGAACGTCTGGCTGACCTTCCAGATCGGCCGACCATCGGGGTCTGTCGCCTCAACAATCTGCAACAGTTCAGGGGAGCGGCCGCTCGGGCCATCGTCGATGTCCTCATGCTCAGCGAAGTAGTCATCCATCAGATCAGCCCACGCATCGGCATCGAAACCAGATTCGCCATCCAGCTCACCCAGAGCAATATCCTTCTCAGCCCCGAACAGTTTGACGCGAGAGAACATCGCGTTGCGCACCATGACCCGCAAAGCACGCTTCTGCTGTGACAAGCGCGGCGGCTCGGCCGGTTGCTGAATCGACTGATCCTGCGGCACCTCACCCGAAGCTAAGGCCTCCCACTCGCTCAACAGCGAAGAATCGACCTGCTCGATCATCTGACCTAGCCACTCGGTGATGTCCTCAAGCTCCTCAGTTACAGCTGAATCCGGCACCGAGCTACGCAGGGCCTTATACGCATCCGTGAGATAGCGCAGCAGAATCCCCTCAGCCCGCGTCACCTGATAATTGCGTACATACTCGCCAAAGCTCTGACCCGTCTCATACATTTCACGGACCACTGACTTAGGGGAGAGCTCATAGCCAGCCAACCAGCCAGCGCCCTGCCGGTAACGTTCAAAAGCCACCTCAAGGTCTTCCCGCAAAGGCTGTGGGTGCGTGATCTCATCAAGCCGATTCATACGCTCGTGATATTCGAGGCCATCGGCACGCATCTGCGCCATCGCCTCACTCTTGGCCTTCTTGACCTGTGCCCCGATAATAGGGCGCGGATCCTCAAGGGTCGCCTCAAGAATGGAGACAACATCGACTGCGTAATCAGGTGAATCGCGATCCAGCATCTCTAACGCGGCGATAGCGAAGCTAGAGAGCGGCTGATTCAGGCCAAAGTCTTCCGGCAAATCAACCGTGAGGTGAAGCCGGTTGCCGTACTCATCTGGCTCGCCGCGCTCCAAAACATTGGTCGCCAGTAGCTCCTTGATGATCCCTAAAGCCTTCTTGACGTGCTCCCGGTTACGGATGGGTGGTTCGTGATTCTGCGTCAAGATATCGCGAGCATGTCTGAACGCATCGCCCTCATAAGCGAGCAGGTTCAAGATCATCGCGTGGGAGACCTGAAAAGACGAGGTCATCGTCTCCGGCTGAGAGGCCACGAGCTTCTCAAAGGTCTTCTCACTCCAGGACACGAAGCCATCAGGGGGAGACTGCTTCTTAACCTGGCGCAGCTTCTTCTGATCATCCCCGTGCCGAGCACGGGCTTTCTCCATAGCCTTCGCGTTAGCGATCTCATGCTCCGGGGCCTGCACCACCACATCACCGGCAGTGTCAAAACCTGCCCGGCCTGCACGCCCAGCCAACTGATGGAACTCCCGCGCGTTCACATGCCGGGTGCGTTGACCATCGAACTTAGACAACGCGGTCAAAACCACAGTACGGATCGGCACATTGATGCCCACACCGAGCGTGTCAGTACCGCAAATGACCTTGAGCAAACCAGCCTGGGCAAGCTGTTCAACGAGCCGACGATACTTAGGGAGCATCCCTGCGTGATGCACCCCGATACCGGCACGAATCATCTTCTTCAGAGTCTGCCCAAAACCCGAAGCGAAACGGAAGCCACCCAGAAAAACCGCGATACGGTCCTTCTCCTCGCGGCTAGCAACATTGAGCGAAAGCAAACCTTGAGCTTGCTCGATCGCCTCACGCTGAGAGAAATGCACAACATAGACCGGGGCGCGGTGAGTTTCGACCAGTTCCTTGAGCGTCTCGCCGATCGGCTCCATGCCGTAATGATGGTGCAGGGGAATAGGGCGTTCGGAGCCTGAAACCGTCACAGCAGGCCGGCCCGTGCGTTGTTTGAGGTCCTCTTCAAAGAACGTCGTATCGCCCAACGTTGCCGAAAGCAACAAGAACTGCGACTGCGGCAAACCCAACAGTGGAACCTGCCACGCCCAGCCGCGCTGCGGGTCAGCATAGAAGTGGAACTCATCGGCGATCACGACACCGCAATCAGCGTGTTCGCCTTCGCGTAACGCCATGTTCGCGAGGATCTCCGCGGTACAGCAAATAATCGGTGCCTTTGGGTTCACGCTCGCCTCACCCGTGAGCATGCCCACGTTCTCGGCACCGAAAACCTTGATCAAGTCAAAGAACTTCTCAGAAACCAACGCCTTGATCGGGGCTGTATAAAACGAACGCTCACCGCGGGCCAAAGCCGCAAAATGCGCCGCGATAGCAACCATCGATTTACCCGAACCCGTGGGGGTCGCAAGAATTACATGCTTACCCTCAACAAGCTCCATGACCGCTTCATCCTGAGCCGGGTACAGCGTCAACCCACGGTTTGAAACCCACTTCAGGAACGCATCGTAGATGGCCTCCGGAAGGTTCGTCTCCGAGGCATTCGGGACCAGATCAGACAGGTTCACGTTCATCACCAGCCGCGGGCACGCCACTCAGGCAAGCTCGCACGCTCATCACCTAGCGTGGTGCCATCGCCATGACCCGGTAAAACAACCGTTTCATCCGGATAACGGCCGAACAGTTTGGACTCAACGTCGTCAATCAGCGTTGCGAAACGCTCCGGATCATTCCATGTATTACCCACGCCACCAGGGAAGAGGGAATCGCCCGTGAAGAGGTGCTGAACCCCATCGATCGTAGTGGCCAACGCAATCGAGCCAGGGGTGTGTCCACGCAACCAGATCACATCCAACGTGACCCCGCCAGCGTCCACCGTGTCACCATCATCCACAGTCTCCGTGAATGTGACGCCCCGCATCTCTTCAACCGCAGGAATATCCAGCGGATGCCCGACGAGCCGGGTACTTTCCCCGGTCAGCTCCGGCAAAGCGCCAGTGTGGTCATGGTGCTGATGCGTAATCACGATGCTCGGCGCGGCATCAGCACCGACGGCCGCGCGCAAAGTCTCAGGCTCAGCAGGGACATCGATGAGCAACACATCCTGCGGATCAGTCAGCGACTGCAGAATATAGGCGCGGTTATCCATATCGGACACCGCGACCATGCTGAGCCGAGTCTTGTCATCCGAGGCAATAACCTGTGCTTTTGATCCTTGCGAAGAGTTACGTGGAGATGCTGGAGCCATGCCCAGTAGTATACCCTGATACATATCTCGTATTGTGTTGTGTCAAAGGCACTAAAACCGCCGGAAAGATGACTATGACGATCCTCGCCGACTTCACGGTCAGCAGTGAAGACATCCCGCCGTACCGCCAAGTGCGCCGCGCAATTGCCCAAGACATCCGAGAAGGCACGATCGCCGTCGGAACGAAACTACCGACAGTCCGCTCACTCGCCGCCCAACTCAACCTCGCGACCAACACTGTTGCCCGAGCCTATAAGGAGCTCGAAGAACTCGGCCTCGTGGAAGGCCGAGGGCGCGCTGGCACGATCGTGACACCCGGAGCCGGGCGAACATCAGCGAAAATCGCATCCAATGCAACATGGTTCGCTCGCTCAGCCGAAGGCGCAGGCCTGAGCCTTCAAGCGGCCCTCGACCTCGTACGCGCCGCCTGGCCATCTAATAAATAGCCAGCCACGCAGTATTGAACTAACCAGTATTGAACTAGCCGGGCCTCAGCATTGAACTAACCGGGGTTCAGCCGCGCGGAGTGCGCGGTGCGCGACCGCGACGCAACCAGTTGCGCAACTGACACTTACTACCATTGGAGCTGTGACTTCTTCTGTGACCACACCTTTCAGCACTCGCCCTGACAGAACCCGCGTTGTTGTTCAGGGAGCCCGCGAACACAACCTTAAAAACGTCGATGTGACGCTGCCGCGCGACGCCATGATCGTCTTCACGGGATTGTCTGGATCCGGTAAGTCTTCCCTGGCCTTTGACACGATCTTCGCGGAAGGCCAACGCCGCTACGTCGAGTCTCTTTCGGCTTATGCCCGCATGTTCCTCGGCCAGGTTGATAAGCCTGACGTCGATTTCATCGAAGGCCTTTCACCGGCGGTTTCGATCGACCAGAAATCAACCTCAAAGAACCCGCGCTCCACGGTTGGCACCGTGACAGAAATTCACGACTACCTGCGCTTGTTGTTCGCGCGCGTCGGAATCGCACACTGCCCAGAGTGCGGCGAGAAAATCACGGCTCAGACTCCGCAGCAGATCGTGGATCAACTCATGCGGGAAGAAGACAAGACTCGCATCGCCGTCATGGCCCCCATGGTTCGGGAGCGTAAAGGCGAATTCCAGGACCTCTTCGCGCAACTATCCCAAGACGGTTACGCCCGCGCCCGCGTGGACGGCGAAACCATCCAACTCTCTGATCCGCCTAAGCTCGCCAAGCAGTACAAACACACGATCGAAGTCATCGTGGACCGCATCGCGATCAAAGAATCCGCGATGCAACGCCTCACCGACTCGGTTGAGACCGCGCTCAAGCTCGCCGACGGCCGCGTGATGATCGACTTCGTGGACCGCGACGCGGATGCAGCCGACCGCACCCGTACGTTCTCCGAACGCCTCGCATGCCCCAACGACCATCCGGTGCAGCTTGAAGAGATCGAACCACGCACCTTCTCCTTCAACAACCCATTCGGTGCATGCCAACGCTGCGACGGCATCGGGCATCAGCTCGAAGTGGACCCTGACCTCGTGGTTCCAGACCCATCCGCAACCCTGGCTGAAGGCGCGATCGCGCCGTGGGCCATCGGCAGCTCGGTTGCCAAGTATTGGGTGCGCGTCATGGCTGGGCTGGGTGAAGAACTCGGCTTCGACGTCGATACGCCTTTTGAGAAGCTACCGAAGAAGGCTCAGAAAGCGCTACTGCACGGCAAGGACTATAAGGTCACCGTGGCCTACCGCAACCGTTTTGGCCGCGAACGCCGCTACACGCAGGGTTTCGAAGGTGTGCTCGGATACATCAAACGTAAGCACGGCGAAACCGAATCCGATACCGCTCGTGAACGCTACGAAGAGTACATGCGCAACGTCCCGTGCCCGGAGTGCAACGGCGCTCGCCTGAACCCTGCGGTGCTCGCCGTGCTGGTCGGTGGGAAATCGATCGCAGAAGTTTCAGAAATGGCGCTCGATGAGGCTTATGAGTTCGCCGCGAGCCTCGAACTCAACGAGCGTGAAGCTAAGATCGCAACCGAGGTTCTCAAAGAGATCCGCGCTCGACTGAAGTTCATGCTCGATGTCGGCTTGAACTACCTCAACCTCTCCCGCGCCTCCGCCACGCTTTCGGGCGGTGAGGCCCAACGCATCCGTTTGGCGACCCAGATCGGTTCAGGACTGGTCGGTGTGCTGTACGTGCTCGACGAACCATCCATTGGTTTGCACCAGCGCGATAACCGCCGCCTCATCGAGACCCTGACGCGCCTACGCGATCTCGGCAACACGCTGATTGTGGTTGAGCACGACGAAGAGACCATCGAAGAAGCCGACTGGATTGTCGATGTGGGGCCAGCCGCTGGCGAGCACGGCGGGCAGATCGTGCACTCGGGATCGCTCGCCGAGCTGAAGGAAAGCACCGAATCGGTTACGGGCGCTTATCTTGCTGGCCGTCGAAGCATCGCGGTTCCGGAGAAGCGCCGCAAACGCGATAGGAAGCGCCAACTCAAGATTGTTGGGGCACGTGAGAACAACCTCAAGAACGTGACCGTGAACGTCCCGCTTGGCATGCTGACCGCTGTCACGGGTGTTTCTGGCTCGGGTAAGTCCACGCTCATCAACGACATTCTGTATCGGGTCTTGGCGACCAAGCTCAACAAAGCGAAGTTCGTTCCGGGCCGCCATACCCGCGTCGAGGGCCTTGAACACCTCGATAAGGTGATCCACGTAGACCAGAGCCCGATCGGGCGGACGCCGCGCTCCAATCCGGCCACCTACACGGGTGTCTTCGATCATGTTCGTAAGCTCTTCGCCGAAACCCCGGAAGCGAAGATGCGCGGCTATTTGCCGGGGCGTTTCTCCTTCAACGTCAAGGGTGGGCGCTGCGAAGCGTGCAAGGGCGATGGAACCATCAAGATCGAGATGAACTTCCTGCCGGACGTCTATGTTCCGTGTGAAGTCTGCCACGGTGCCCGTTATAACCGCGAGACGCTGCAGGTCAAGTACAAAGGCAAATCCATTTCCGATGTGCTTGATATGCCGATCGAGGAGGCCGCTGACTTCTTCTCCGCCTTCAGGCCCATCGCTCGCCACCTCGACACGCTGGTCGATGTGGGGCTCGGTTATGTGCGGCTCGGCCAGCCCGCCACCACGCTTTCGGGTGGTGAGGCTCAACGCGTCAAGCTCGCCTCCGAGCTGCAGAAGCGCTCGAACGGGCGCAGTATCTATGTTTTGGATGAGCCGACCACAGGCCTGCACTTCGAGGACATCAACAAGCTTCTGCGCGTGGTGCAGGGGCTGGTGGATAAGGGCAACTCGGTGGTTGTGATTGAACACAACTTGGATGTGATCAAGTCTGCGGACTGGATTATCGACTTAGGCCCCGAAGGTGGTTCTGGTGGCGGGACAATCGTCGCGGAAGGAACGCCGGAGGACGTGGCAAAGGTTTCCGAGTCCCACACGGGCTTCTTCCTCAACGAGATCCTGAACTAACCCGCCCGGGTGCCTGCGCCTGCTAGGTGCGGCCAAGCATGCCGGAATCGGCATGAACCTGCGCCTTGTAATGCTCCGCTGTGATAAACAAAAGGCGGGCCATCCGTGGCACAATTGCAAACGGAAAACTTCTAGAGCAATAAGAAAAGCATGCCTTTCAAGGCATGCAGATAAGGTGACGAATCCAGGATGGCAAGCATCGATTTCTTCAAGCCCGTGGTAGCGCGGGCTATCAAGCTTGTCTTCAGGCCGACCATCACAGGCCTTGAGAACATTCCCAAAGAAGGACCGTTCATCGTCGCTTCGAACCACTTGTCGTTCTTCGACTCGGTCATCATCCAGGCGTTGATGCCGCGCAAGGTCGCGTTCTTCGCTAAAGCCGAATACTTCACGACTCCGGGCATTAAAGGTCGGATCATGAAAGCGTTCTTCACCTCGGTTGGCTCGATCCCGGTCCAACGCGGGCAACAGGCTGCCTCAGTGGCCGCGCTGGATAAGCTCGTTGAGATCCTCGACAAAGGCTCCGGAGTAGGTATCTATCCGGAGGGGACCCGCTCCCGTGACGGCCGCCTGTACCGGGGGCGCACTGGCGTAGGCTGGTTGACCCTGGCCACCGGAGCGCCAGTGGTTCCTGTAGGGCTCATTGGTACAGATAAGCTCCAGCCTGCCGGATCCAACCGGATCCGGCGCCATAAATTCGAACTCCACGTGGGTGCGCCGCTTGCTTTCGAACATCCTGGCGCTAAGCACCCGTTGCCGCTACGCCGTAAAGTAACTGATCAGGTGGTCGATGCGATCGCACAGATCACGGGGCAAGAACGCGTGGGGGAGTACAACAAAGCCCCAACAGCCCAATAGGGCCACGGCATCCCAGTAAAGCCCCCAGCATCCCAGTAAAGCTCCGACGTTCCAGTAGCGAACCACCAATAGCGAACCCTAAGTAGTGACCGCAGTAGTGACCTAGGCGAGGTGAATCAGGTGGCCGATCCGGCATCGTACCGCCCCGAATCATCTCAGATCCCTACGAGTCCGGGCGTCTATCGTTTCCGAGACCCTGCTGGCCGCATCATCTATGTCGGCAAAGCCAAGAACCTGAGGAACCGGCTCAACTCCTACTTTGTGGCCCCGGAACAGCTCTCGCCTAAGACGTACACGATGGTGCACACCGCATCGTCTGTTGAATGGACGGTGGTGGGTTCCGAACAGGAATCGCTGCAGCTTGAATACACGTGGATCAAACAGTTCAATCCACGTTTCAACATCATGTTCCGGGACGATAAGTCCTATCCTTACCTGGCCGTCACGGTTTCTGAGAAGTTCCCGCGCGCCCAAGTGATGCGTGGTGACAGGCGTAAGGGGACCAAGTATTTCGGGCCGTTTTCCCCGGCGCGTGCGGTGCGTGAAACCCTCGATCTGTTGCTTCGTGTTTTCCCGGTGCGTACCTGTTCAGCGGGCGTTTTTCGCCGGGCAGAGCGCTCGGGGCGCCCGTGCCTGCTCGGATATATCGACAAATGTTCCGCCCCGTGTGTGGGGCGGGTCAGCGTTGAGGAGCATCGTGAGCTTGTCAACGGCTTGATTCGGTTCATGAGCGGCGACGGCAAGCCCGCAATCCGCGAGCTCGAAGCGAAGATGAGGCAAGCCGTCGCTGAGCTCGATTACGAATCTGCCGCACGGCATCGCGATGACATCCAGGCGCTTCAGAAGGTCTTTGAACGCAACGCTGTTGTGCTGGATGAATCGACGCACGCGGATATTTTCGGTATCGAACAAGACGACCTGGAAGCGGCAGTCCAGGTGTTTCACGTCCGCCACGGGCGCATCACAGGCCAGCGAGGCTGGGTCATGGAGAAGGTTGAAGACCTCGAACCGCCGCGGCTTGTTGAGCAGCTGTTGGAACAGGTTTATGGCGCTTATGATGATGCCGACCGGATCCCACGTGAAGTATTGGTCCCTGAACTGCCTACGCGTTTCGAGGCGCTGACCGGCTGGCTCTCTGAGTTGCGCGGCGCGAAAGTCTCTTTGCGCGTTGCCCAGCGCGGAACCAAGCGTGAACTCGCTGAGACCGTGCATGAGAACGCCATCCAGGCGCTCAAACTTCACAAGATCAAACGTGCCGGGGACATCACGGTGCGTTCAGCTGGCCTGCAACAACTCCAAGAAGCTCTCGGGCTTGCTGAGCCACCGCTACGCATTGAGGGCTATGACAACTCTCATTCGTCCGGAACCAATGTTGTGGGTTCGATGGTCGTGTTCGAAGACGGGCTGCCGAAGAAGTCTGATTACCGCAGGTTCATGGTCAAAGGTGACGCTGCCCGTGATGACACGGCCTCGATGTATGACGTCATCTCGCGCCGTTTTCAGCGCTACCTCGAAGACCTTGCGGAGGCCGAGACTCACACTTCTGGTGAGATCACTGCCGAAGAAGCCGTGAAGGGTCAGGCCCCTAAGTTTGCCTACCCGCCCTCGCTGGTTGTGGTCGATGGCGGCCCACCTCAGGTGGCGGCTGCCCAGCAGGCTCTACTGGATTTGGGGATCACGGACATCGCGGTGGTCGGGTTGGCTAAGCGTCTTGAGGAGGTGTGGGTCCCCGGGGACGACTACCCGGTGATTCTGCCTCGGCAATCTGAAGGGTTGTTCTTATTACAACGCGTGCGTGATGAATCACACCGTTTCGCGATCACGTTCCACCGAGAACGCCGAGGCAAGTCGATGCTTGAGTCCATGTTGGATACGGTGGATGGGCTCGGCCCCGCCAAGCAAAAGGCTCTACGGGATGCGTTTCCGTCGCTGAAGAAGATGCGGGCCGCGAGCGTTGAGGAGCTTCAAAGCGCTAAGGGCGTTGGTCCTGCGTTGGCTCAGAAGATCTACGATGCGCTTCATGCTGATGAGACCGAGGCACGCTAGGGACGGCGGTTGGGTAGCCTTGGGTTATGCAGATTGAGCAGCCGGCTGAGGTACCGCAGAAGAACACGATCGTTGTCATGACCAGCATGTCTGGGGCAGGCCGCACTACGGCAGGCCATGCTTTAGAGGACATGGGCTGGTACGTGGTGGATAATCTTCCGCCACAGATGTTGCAGACCCTCGTAGATGTCTTGTCGCGATCGCGTAGCCAAGAGTTCAAGATCGCGGTTGGCGTAAACGTCCGGTCCCAGCAGGTTCTGGATGATCTGAGTAGCACGCTCGCGCAGATGGACACTGACGGCGTGGAGTATCAGCTCCTGTTTATCGACTGTGACGATGCAACACTCGTGCGCCGCTTTGAACAGGGCCGCCGCCCGCACCCGTTGCAAGGTAGCGGGCGCATCGTTGACGGGATCGCGGCCGAGCGCGCCCTAACGGCGGGTCTGCGTGAGCGGGCCGATTTCACGCTTGACACCACAACGATGAACGTGCATGATCTCAGCCGCTCCGTCCACGACCTGTTCAATGAGCAAGGCCCCGTGGTTTTGACGCTCAACGTGATCAGCTTCGGCTTCAAATACGGTGTCCCGATGGACGCTAACTTCATGGCTGATGTCCGTTTTGTTCCTAATCCGCACTGGGTTCCTGAACTGCGTCCACTCACCGGTCAGGATCATGACGTTTCGCAGTATGTGTTGCAAGCGGAGGGCACAACAACGTTCATTGAGCACTACGTGGGTGCGCTCGAATCGGTGTTTGATGGCTACCGCCGGGAACGGAAGCATTATGCGACGATCGCGATCGGGTGCACGGGTGGTAAACACCGTTCGGTGGCGATTGCAACCGAGGTTGCTCGCCGTCTTGATCAGAACCCTGATCTGAAGGTTGTTCTTTCACACCGGGACTTGGGGAGGGAATAGGCATGGATATACCGACACATGCGATCCCGCTGGTCGCTCCGCGTTTGCGTCCTAGCCAGCGTCGCTCGCGGTGGAAGATCACCGCACTCGGCGGCGGGCATGGACTGCATGCCTCGCTGAAGGCTTTGCGTTTGCTTGATGCTGACCTGACGGCCATCGTGACGGTTGCCGATGACGGAGGTTCTTCAGGCCGGATCCGTGACGAGTTCGGTGTGCTGCCGCCAGGGGACCTGCGGATGGCGCTTTCGGCGCTGTGCGATGACAGCGAATGGGGCCGCACCTGGGCCCGGGTCATGCAGCACAGGTTCACAACGCTTCCAGATTCTCCTCGCAGTATGGAAGGTCACGTTCTGGGTAACTTCCTCATCGTGACCTTGTGGGAGATGCTGGGGGATGCGGTCGAAGGCCTGAACTGGGCTGGCCAGTTGCTTGGTGCCCGCGGCAGGGTCCTGCCGATGTCGACCGATCCGTTGCGCATCAAAGGCACCGTTGTGAGGGAACAAGATGGTCAGCCGATAGCTGAGGTGTATGAGGGCCAGGTTGCGTTGGCGAAAGCGGCGCACCGTGGTTCCGTGACCGATATCTGCTTGCTTCCTGAAGATGCGAGCGCGACCCCGCAGGCTGTGGAAGCCATCAGCGAAGCGGACTGGAATGTGCTGGGGCCAGGCTCGTGGTACACGTCGGTTATGCCGCACCTGTTGCTCAATGACAGCCGGCGGGCGCTCGCTGAATCGCAAGCCCGCACGCTTGTGACGATGAACTTGTCGTCTTCAACGTTTGAGGCCTCCGGGCTGAGGTCTGCTGATCACCTCAAGATTCTGCGCCGCTACGCTCCTGAGCTGCACATCGATGCGGTGCTCGCTGATCCATCGACCCTCGATGATGAAGCGTATTTCTGCCAGGTCGCAGAGAACATGGGCACTAAGGTGTTCTTCGACCGTGTCGAATCGAAGGCTAAAGAGTCTGTGCATGATCCATTGCGGCTCGCGGCCGCATATAAGGATGTTTTTTCGCACTTCGAGTCCGGGGGTGTCTCCGGTTAGACTTATGGTTTTTGTAAGACCTATTTTTGTATGGTCTGTGTAATCCGAAGGGGATGTCAGCTTTCATGGCATTGACGAATGCAGTCAGAGACGAGCTGGTTGCCGTGGACGTTACGGTGACGTCCCAGCGCCGTGCCGAGGTAGCTACCATGCTCCGTTTGGCTGGTGGTTTGCATCTGGTTGCCGGGCGGATCGCGGTTCAGGCAGAGGTAAGTGGCGAGGCGATTGCGCGCCGTATCCAGAAGACCCTAGGTGAGGTTTTCAACGTTCGATGCGCCATGCGGCTCGTCAGCGGTGGCGGGCTACGCAACTCTGAGCGTGTTGAGATGCAGGTTCTGGGCGATGGAGCATCGCTGGCTCGGCAGACAGGTTTGGTTGACGGCATGGGCCGCCCGGTGCGTGGCTTGCCCCCTTCGATCGTCAACGGTTCGGTCGCTGATGCGGCGGCCGTGTGGCGCGGAGCGTTCCTCGCGGCGGGCTCACTCACCGAACCTGGCCGCTCCTCCGCGTTAGAGATCGTGTGCCCCGGACCCGAAGTCGCGTTAGCGCTCGTGGGGGCCGCACGCCGCCTGGGCATCACCGCTAAAGCGCGCGAGGTCCGCGGGCAAGATCGCGTTGTCTTGCGTGACGGTGAAGCGATCGGTCTCATGCTTCAAAAAATGGGTGTCGTGGAAGCAGTCAAGGTCTGGGAGGAGCGCCGGGCACGTAAAGAAGTGCGTGCCAACGCGAACCGTCTAGCGAACTTTGATGACGCGAACCTACGCCGCTCCGCGCAAGCCGCGGTCGCTGCTGGTGCACGCGTTCAGCGCGCCCTGGAGATCCTCGGTGATGAGGTACCGGAACACCTCCGGGATGCCGGTACCTTGCGCATCGAGCACAAGGAAGCAAGCCTCGATGAGCTTGGCCGGCTAGCGGACCCGCCGCTGACGAAGGACGCGATCGCTGGCCGTATTCGCCGCCTGCTGATGATGGCCGATCGCGTTGCTGATGAACGCAGGATCCCGAACACCACAACCGCAGTTCCTGCGGATATCCTCGACGACTAACCCAGGTGGGGCCGTCCATCCCGGCGTGCGGAACAGGATGACACCGCAACGCGCAAGATAAAGCGCGGCCCGGGAATAAGAGCGGGGTTGTGTTGGTTACACCCGGATGAGGGCGTCCTCAGGGATGGCTCCCAACAGTTTGCGCTACCCCTACTCGCACTGCCCAGACGTCAGGGGAGTAGAGGCGTTGCAAGAGTACATCTGTATGACCGGCATGGAGATTCCTGCTGGTTGAACGCATGGAGGTTAACTTGACTCAGTACACGCTTCCGGACCTGGACTACGACTACGGTGCACTTGAGCCGCACATTTCCGGCAAGATCATGGAGCTGCATCACTCCAAGCACCACGCAACCTACGTCAAGGGCGCCAACACCGCCCTCGAACAGCTGGCAGAAGCACGCGATAAGGGTGATCTGTCCAACGTCAACAAGCTCACCAAGGACCTCGCGTTCAACCTCGGTGGTCACACCAACCACTCGATCTTCTGGAAGAACCTCTCCCCAGAGGGTGGCGGCGAGCCAACCGGTGAACTTGCTGAGGCCATCAACGAGCACTTCGGTTCTTTCGAGAACTTCAAGAAGCACTTCAACGCCGCAGCACTGGGCATCCAGGGCTCCGGTTGGGCTCTTTTGTCCTATGAAGGTATCGGCGGCAAGTTGCTGATCGAGCAGTTGCATGACCAGCAGGGTGATGTCCCAGTAGCAACCCAGCCACTACTGATGCTGGATATGTGGGAGCACGCTTTCTACCTCGACTACCTCAACGTCAAGGCTGACTACGTTGATGCGTTCTGGAACATCGTCAACTGGGACAACGTCTCCGAGCGCTACGCAGTAGCTAAGGAAGGCGCATCGAAGCTGGTTCTGCCAGGCGCCTAATCAACGCAACTAGAGCGTGAGTGTCTCGCCGCTCTCGTCCGCTTCGTCGCGGATGAGAGCGGCGAACATCGTTAACGCGGGCGTTATCCCGTAGGCTTAGATGTATGCCTGCCTTTACTCTTGAGGATTTGATGTCCAAAGGCGTCAAGGGCCGTACGGTTCTTGTGCGCTCCGATTTGAACGTTCCACTCGACGATGACCGCAACGTCACCGATGCTGGCCGCGTTAAGGCCTCGATTCCAGTGATTTCGCGTCTGAGCAACGCTGGTGCGCGCGTGATTGTGATGGCACACCTGGGTCGGCCGAAAGGGGAGCCTGATCCGGCGCTTTCGATCCGCCCGGCAGCTGAAAAGCTCGCTGAGCTGAGCGGCTTGAACGTCACGGTCGCTGAAGACGTTGTAGGGGAGTCCGCGCAGTCCTTGGCACAGGAGCTTGCCGATGGTGAGGTTCTGGTGATCGAGAACGTTCGCTTTGAAGCTGGCGAGACGTCCAAGGATGACGCCGAGCGTGAGGAACTCGCGAAGCGCTACGCCGCACTTGCCGGCGAGGACGGCGCGTATGTGGACGATGCGTTCGGTGCGGTGCACCGTAAGCATGCCTCGGTTTTCGATATCGCACGCCTTCTGCCGGCGTACCAGGGGGACCTGGTTCGTGATGAACTTGAGGTCTTGAAGCGTTTGACGGTTGAGCCTCAGCGCCCCTTCGTTGTAGTTCTGGGTGGGGCGAAGGTCTCTGACAAGCTCGCTGTGATCGAGCGTTTGCTCACCGTTGCTGACCAGATTCTGGTGGGCGGCGGAATGGTCTTCACGTTCTTGAAGGCTAAAGGCTATGAGATCGGTAGCTCGCTGGTTGAAGAGGATCAGCTTGAGACGGTCAAGGGTTACCTTGACCGTTCCGGAACCGAAGGGCACGCCGAGATCATCCTTCCAAGCGACATCGTGATGGCTGATTCCTTCGCTGCTGATGCCGCCCACGAAACCCGCTCGGTTGAAGACCTGACTGGCGGCAGCATCGGGCAGGCCGGCATGGGCTTGGATATTGGCCAGGTTTCCGCTGGAACCTTCGGAGAGAAGATTGTCACCGCAGCCACGGTGTTTTGGAACGGCCCGATGGGCGTGTTCGAGTTCCCGGCATTCGCTGCGGGTACGCGCGCTGTAGCGAGCGCGCTGGAGCGCTCTGAGGCGTTCACGGTCGTGGGTGGCGGCGACTCGGCTGCTGCGGTTCGTAGCCTGGGCCATCACGATGCTGATTTCGGGCACATCTCAACCGGTGGTGGCGCATCCCTTGAATACCTTGAAGGTAAGGAACTTCCAGGGCTGACTGTTCTGGAGGAGAGCAACTAGATGGCACACATCACCAACGGTGAATTCGCTCGCCGTCCACTGATTGCCGGCAACTGGAAGATGAACATGGATCATCGCCAGGGCATCACGTTGCTTCAAAAAACGGTGTGGACGTTGCAGGACGCGAACCATAACTTTGATCGAGTCGAGGTAGCGGTCTTCCCGCCGTTTACTGACCTGCGTAGCGTTCAGACGCTGGTTGCGGGGGACGATCTCCCGGTGGTCTATGGCGCTCAAGACATCTCCGAGCATGACGAGGGGGCGTACACGGGCGAGATTTCCGGGCAGTTCCTGGACTCCCTGGGGTGCACCTATACGCTCGTGGGCCACTCGGAACGCCGCACACTGCATCAGGAAACCGATGAGGTAGTTTCCGCTAAGACAGCCGCGGCGCTGCGCCACGAGATCACGCCTGTGGTGTGCGTAGGTGAACCGCTTGAGGTACGCCAAGCGCAGCAACACGTTGAGCACACGCTTGAACAGGTCAAAGCCGTGATCAGCTCGCTGGATGTGCACACGGTCTCGAAGCTCGTGCTCGCTTATGAGCCGGTGTGGGCGATCGGGACCGGCGAGGTCGCTGGACCGGAAGACGCCCAGGAGATGGCTCACGCTATCCGGGAGTGTGTCAACCAGATCCACGGCGAGGATGCCGCTAACGGCGTACGTATCCTGTACGGTGGGTCAGTGAAAGCAACTAACGTCGCGGAGATCATGCAAGAAGCCGATGTTGACGGTGTTCTTGTGGGAGGCGCAAGCCTCGATGCCGTGGAATTTGCTAATATTGCTAGGTTCGAACAGCACTACGCATAGACGCGGAGTGCGAAGCGAACACTTTGAATCAGTTTTGACGTATTTAGAAGCTCGAGGAGATCATGTCGGGTTTGATCAACGCCTCGCAGGTCACCCTGCAGATCCTTGTACTTATTACCAGCATCCTGCTGATTATGACGGTGCTGTTCCATAAGGGCCGTGGCGGCGGCATCTCGGATCTGTTCGGCGGCGGTATGGCCTCATCGATGCAGTCTTCCGGTAGTGCTGAGCGAACGCTGAACAAGATCACCGTTACGATCTCGATCGTGTGGGCTGTGTGCATCGTTCTGCTTGCTCTTCTGATGCGGCTGAACGTCGAGGCCTAGACAGCCTGAGCAACATAGACGTTGGAGGCGGACCATTTCGGTCCGTCTCCAACGTGTTTAAGCCCGCCGCGGCAGGCTCGCTTGGATATCGAGGTTGCTTGGGTACTGAGGCTCGCTTGGGCTTCTAGATGTGATTCAGTGTTCAGGAGCGCTTGAGTATCTCGGTGAGCTTGTCCACGATGTACGGTAATCCCACCGCTGGGTCGTCGGCTTTGATCATGAGGACGGGACGTCCGCGCCCGGCGAGCACGCGTGCGTCTCCGGTGGCTTGTGCTGCAAGCTGTTCACCGCCGGTATGGTCCAGGCCAGGGATGTCGATGTCGTTGACGGTTCCGGCGAGGATGTGTATGAAGATACCTTCCGCTGGACCGCCCTTGTGGGCTTGTCCGGTCGAGTGCAGGAAACGGGGCCCCCAACCGAATGCGGTTGGACGTTTGAAGATCTCTAAGAGGGCCGTCTGCAAGGTAGCGGCGATCTCACGGTGCTTGTTGCGGTCAGCGAACACGTTGACCGCAACATAGCTACGCGATGTGGAGGCGGCACCGAGTTCCTCGATAGCCGAGGAAAGGTCGGTGATGTTCGCGTTGTTCGCCCAATCGCCGTATGCGGCGATACGGACCGGACCGTCAGCGATGTTCGGGGGAGTCTGAGCGTTGCCGGGTTCGCCCGCTAGGAGGCTGCGAGCTGCCACTTTGGAGGTCTCGACATCCGGCTGGTCGAATGGGTTGACGCCGATCAGACGGCACGCCACCGCGACCGCGTACTCCCACACCATGAATTGTGCAGCGATCGAACCCGTGACGGTGATGCCTGGGCCCGCGGGCGTGTGGGCGCCATCGTTGGTGCCTTGCAAGTAGACGTGCAGAACATCCTCTGCCTCATCTAGTAGCGCATCCTCGGCTGATGAGGCCAACTGTACGGTGGGCACAAGCCCCAAACCCTGTTTGCCAGTGGATTCGGCTACGAGCTGTTCGATCCACGCACTGAATCCTGGCAGGTGGGTGGTGTCATCATGGATCACAAGCTTATTTCGCTGTGGATGCTGGCCCGCTAAAGCCGCGCCCAAGATGAGTGCGGGGTTCTCGCGATGATCCCGGATGCATTCGGCTTGCGCCGCCATCGCCTCATCGAGT
Organism: Arthrobacter sp. HMSC08H08; assembly: GCF_001807575.1. Lineage (NCBI taxonomy): Bacteria > Bacillati > Actinomycetota > Actinomycetes > Micrococcales > Micrococcaceae > Arthrobacter > Arthrobacter sp. HMSC08H08. The sequence continues at coordinate 38,169 of NZ_KV789379.1, read as the reverse complement.
AGGCGCTCAACATCGACGCCGGCGAGACCGGTTGGCACGAGCCCGAAAGCAGCCAGAGCAGAGAAACGACCACCAACCGTTGGGTCTGCGGTGAACATCGTGAGCCTGTGCTGATGCGCTAGTTGCTCAAGCGGGGAGTCAGGGTCAGTAATGACCAGAACGTGCTCAGTGAGCCTCAAACCAGCCCGCTGGACGGCCTCGCTGAAAACCCGGAAAGCAACGTCCATCTCAAGGGTGCTTCCGGATTTAGAGGCCACGATCATCAGCGTCGAATCAAGGTGTGTCAGTGTTGCGGCGAGCATCCCAGGATCGGTTGAATCGATCACGCTGAGCTCCACACCTGCTGCGCGAGACACAACCTCTGAAGCCAGCGTGGAACCACCCGTGCCCGCCAGGATGATCCGTTTGATGCCGCGTTCTTTCAGCTCATCCCGCAACTCGATGATTGGGTCAATGAGCGGGCCAGACGCAGGAAAAGGGTTCGCCCAGCCAAGCCGATGCACAGCCTCGAGTGCGGCTTTCTTGCCCCACAGGGAAGAGTCCTTAGCCGCAAGGCGGGAAGCCACACGGTCCTTGACCAGCTGAGGCACTAAAGCGTTGACCGCCTCCTCGGTTTCGAGGTGGGCGGTTGTCGAAAGCATCGTCATCTCTAGCGTTCCGATGCAGCCTGAAGTTCAGCCTCGAGCCGCGTCAGCAGGTCCTTCCATGCTGCAACAAACTTCTGGACGCCTTCGGTCTCCAGCTTTGCGATGACCTCGTTGTAGTCGATTCCGAGTTCACTGAGCTCATCGAGGATCACGTCTTGCTCACGGTAGGTTCCGCTCACTGTGTCCTTACCGTCACCGCCGTGATCAGCTACCGCGTTGAGTGTGGCCTCAGGCAACGTCGTGACAGTCTGAGCGGCAACGAGCTCATCCACGTAGAGCGTGTCTGCGTAGTCGGGGTTCTTGACCCCGGTCGAAGCCCACAGGGGACGCTGCGGATGCGCACCTTGAGCCGCGAGTGTCTTCCACCGCTGGGTCAGCGATACTTCACGGAAAATCTCGTAGGCCAAACGCGCGTTAGCCAGCCCCGCTTTACCTCGCAGCGCAAGAGCCTCAGGGGAACCGATCGCATCCAGGCGCGCATCCACCTCCGTATCCAGACGGGAAATGAAGAAAGACGCAACGGAATGGATGCTGGCCAGGTCCAGCCCGGTATCCCGGGCCTTCTCAAGGCCACGCAAGAAAGCGGAGAGAACCTCGCGATAACGCTGCAGACCAAAAATCAAGGTCACGTTGACGCTGATACCGCGGGCAAGGCACTCGGTGATGGCAGGCAGACCCTCATCCGTTGCCGGGATCTTGATCATGACGTTGGGACGGTTCAGGGACTCCCACAACGCTACTGCCTGATCGATCGTTGCCTGCGTATCGAAAGCGTGGCGTGGATCCACCTCGATCGAGACACGACCATCCACGCCGTCCGTCGCATCATAGATAGGCCGCAACAAGTCAGCGGCCTGCGCGACGTCCTTCGAAGTGATCGCAACCACCGCATCGTCGACTGAAGCGTTCTGAGCGGCCTGCTCAGCGATGTCAGCGGCATAGCTTTCCGAATCAGCAAGCGCGGAGGCGAAAATCGCAGGATTAGTGGTCACACCGGTGACGTTCACCTCACGCATCAAAGATTCCAGCGAGCCGCTCGTGATGCGGTGACGAGACAAATCATCAAGCCAAATGGAAACACCGGCATCGGAAAGGGCCTGCGTATGAACGTTAGACATGAACGGGGACAACTCCTGAATCAAGAACAGTTCAAGTGTAAAAACAGCGGTGAGCGCCCGGCACACACGCGTGCCTCTCGGGCGTGCTTGCGGCTCGCGGGGCGAGCGCACACACGTTATTCCATCGTTAGCGGGCAGCGAGGGCTTCTGCAGCCTCGACAACAGCCTCAGAAGTGATACCGAACTTACGGTACAGCGTGTCACCGTCCGCGGAGGCGCCGAAGTGATCCAAGCCAACGATGCGGCCGTTGCTACCAACCCATTCGTACCAGCTCATCGGGTGAGCCGCTTCCACCGCTACACGCGCAGTGACCTCAGATGGCAGGACCTTTTCGCGGTACTCGGCATCCTGGGTGCGGAACCATTCGATGCACGGCATCGAAACCACGCGGGCGGCGATCCCGCGTTCGACCAGCGTCTTCTGTGCCTCCACGGCGAGGCCAACCTCGGAGCCTGTACCGATCAGGATGACATCCGGGGTGACGTCCTCGCCGTCGCGGGTCGCTTCACGCAGGATGTATGCGCCGCGTTCAGCATTCTCGGCTGCGGCGAAACCATCTTCTTCACGCGGCAGGGTCTCTACACCTTGACGGGTCAAGACGATCGCGGTCGGGTGATCGGTGGTCTCAAGCATCTTCTTCCACGCGACTGAGACCTCGTTGGCGTCCGCTGGGCGGATCACATCAAGGTTCGGGATCGCGCGCAAGGAAGCGAGCTGCTCGACCGGCTGGTGGGTCGGGCCGTCCTCACCCAAACCGATCGAATCGTGCGTCCACACGTAGATCGCGGGGATACCCATCAGCGCGGACAAACGCACTGCAGGGCGCATGTAGTCGGAGAAGATCAGGAACGTGCCTGAGTAGGCCCTGGTCGGGGAGGAGGTCACGATGCCGTTGACGATCGCACCGGCAGCGTGCTCACGGATACCGAAGTGCAGGTTGCGCCCGCCCGGGCACGCCTCATACATGCCGGTAGCCCACGTGGACGGGTTGAAAGACTTAGCGCCGTTGATGAACGTGTTGTTCGAACCTGCAAGGTCCGCTGAGCCGCCCCACAGCTCGGGAAGCACAGGGGCCAGTGCGTTGATGACCTTGCCGGAGGCGGCACGGGTAGCGATCGTCTCACCGGTCTCAAAGTGAGGCAGGGCTTCAGTCCAGCCCTCAGGCAGCTCGCCCTTCTCAAGGCGGTCATACAGCGCTACAGTGTCACCCTCGGAGCGCGCGCGCCACGCATCCATCGCGGCGTCCCATTCCTTACGCAACTGTTCACCGCGTTCTTGAGCCTTGCGCGTGTAGGTAAGCACTGCATCGTCAACAACAAAGCTGCGCTCAGGGTCAAAACCCACCGCTTTCTTCAAACCAGCGACCTCGTCGCCGCCGAGCTTGGCGCCGTGGATACCGCCGGTGTTCTGCTTGGTAGGGGAAGGCCAACCGATTACGGTGCGCAAAGCGATCAACGAAGGCCGGTCGGTTTCTGCCTTAGCGGCCTCGATCGCCTCGTTCAGTGCCTTCATGTCCTCGACGTAGTCGCCAGTGCGCAACCAGTCGACGCGCTGGGTATGCCAGCCGTAAGCGCGGTAGCGGGCCTCGACGTCCTCAGTGAAAGCGACGTTCGTGTCGTCCTCGATAGAGATCTCGTTGTCATCCCAAATCACCACGAGCTGACCCAGTTGCTGGTGACCAGCCAGGGAAGACGCCTCGGATGTAACGCCTTCCTGCAGATCGCCATCGGATGCGATCACATAGATCCGGTGGTCAAACGGCGACTCACCAGCAGGGGCATCTTTATCGAATAGACGACGCATGCGGCGCTGAGCGTAAGCGAAACCAACAGCCGAAGCCAAGCCCTGGCCCAGTGGGCCCGTGGTGAATTCAACGCCTGCAGTGTGACCGTACTCTGGGTGGCCCGGGGTCAAAGCATCCCAAGTGCGAAGAGCCTTCATGTCATCAAGGCTCAGACCGTAGCCGGTCATGAACAGCTGAGTATAGAGGGTCAGCGAAGTATGGCCAGGGGAGAGGATGAAACGGTCGCGGCCCGCCCACTGAGGGTCCTGAGGGTTGTGGCGAATATGCTTCTGGAAAAGCAGGTGGGCTACGGGTGCGAGCGAGATGGCGGTGCCTGGGTGACCATTGCCCACCTTCTCAACCGCATCAGCGGCCAAAACTCGTGCGGTATCTACCGCGGCGGCATCTTCTTGTGTCCAGGTGAAGGTCTGGCTCGCCGAAGGCATTAATGGTCCTTTCGAACTACTCGCTAACAGAACGGTCACTTAACGCTGATGATCGGTGACGTATCGAGGCTGTATCTAAGCCTACCCGCAGATGTCAGGGAATCGAGCGCATAGGGCGGTAGAATAGGTGGAAGAATGCAGGAATCCTCTCTTCCTGTGCCCCGCATCACTGCGCCCCGTGGTATGGCGCGACCCAACGTCATGAGGTAACAGTCAATGTCCACCTTGAGCCATCAGGAAACGTCTACTCCCGCCGTGCCGCGCCATCAGCGCCAGCCCGGCGAGACGCGTGGCGTCTTCCTCTCGCGCAAGGCTAAAGCGTACTTGGCTCTGACCAAGCCGCGCGTGATCGAGCTGTTGCTTGTGACCACGTTGCCGACCATGATCTTCGCTCAACGCGGCTGGCCGGACCTAGTTGCGATGCTGGCCACCAATATCGGTGGCGCGATGGCTGCCGGTAGCGCTGGCGTGTTCAACTGCTATTTCGACCGGGACATGGACAAGGTCATGAACCGGACGAAGAACAGGCCACTGGTGACCGGGGAAATCACGCCGAGCGCCGCGCTGGTGTTCGGGTGGATCCTAGGTGTTGCCTCGATCGCGGTGTTGTGGGCTGGAACCAACCTTCTGACTGCCGCGTTGGGGCTTGCCGCAATCCTCTTCTATGTGGTCCTCTATACGCTGATTCTTAAGCGCAAGACCACCCAAAACATCGTGTGGGGTGGCATCGCCGGATGCATGCCCGTATTGATCGCGTGGGCAGCCGTGAAGAACACGATCGAATGGCCTGCCATCGTCTTGTTCCTCATCATCTTCTTGTGGACCCCGCCGCACTACTGGCCGCTGTCCATGAAGTACTCGGAGGACTACGAACGCGCTGACGTGCCGATGCTCGGTGCTGTGGCCCAAGGCCGCACGGTGTCGGCGCAGGTTGTTGTGTATGCGTGGGCTACGGTCGCGTGCTCGCTGTTGCTGATCCCGATGGGCGACGCCGGCATTGTCTACACAGTGGTTGCGCTGGCCTCGGGTGGATGGTTCATTTGGGAATCCCATATTCTCCACCGTGAGGCGGCACAGGATCACAGCGCGAAGAGTCTCAACCGCAAGGCGATGCGCGTGTTCCACCTTTCGATCATGTATCTCACGCTTCTGTTCATTGGCCTGGCGATCGACCCGTTCGTCGGCTCGCCACTTCTGGGCTAGAACAAGTTTCACTTACAGAAAGAGCCGCGCTTCACTCGCTGAGTGAAGTGCGGCTCTTTCGTTTGGTTGGGTTCCGCCTGGCTGGTGTTGCCGTGCGGCTGGTGCCACCTAGTTGACGGTGCGGTCCCACACGTTGGTCACCGCGGAGAGCAGTAGTGCCGAGCCGAGCATATGTGCCAGAACCAGGCCGATCGGAAGGCCTGAGAAGTGCTGCCAATAGCCGATGCCTGCCTGGATGAGGATCACGCCGATCGCCATGAGGTAGGCGTTCTTGAGGCTCGAGATGTTGCGACCCATCACAATGACAAGGCCAACGATGATCAGCAACGTCATCGCGTAGACGGGGATGGTGTGCATCCGAGTCACGATGAGGGCGTTGAACGTGTGTCGTGGCGCGCTTTCGTCACCTGCGTGCGGGCCGGTGCCGGTCACGGTAGTTCCCATCACGATGATCCAAGCGGCCAGAGCCCACGCAGTCGCTGCGACCACACGCAGCGGGCCAAACACTGGCTGCGGAGTGAACGGCACGTTTTCCTTGAGGGCTACAGAGCTTTCGACGCCTGGGTTGCGGTAGGCGCGGCCGGTGCGGTTGACGAGCAGAACCGCGAGAGCCACGCACGCGGCGGATGCAAGGAAGTGCAGTGAGACGACCCAGGGGTTGAGCTTGGTGAGAACCGTCATGCCGCCGATCACAGCCTGTGCCGGGATGATGCCTAGAAGCGCCCAGGACAGCACGAAGATGTTCTTGTGAGCCTTGCGGGAACGCCACGCGGCAACGATCATCGCGACTGCGATCGCCGCAAGCACGAAGGTCAGGGTGCGGTTACCGAATTCGATGAGACCGTGGATACCCATTTCCGGGGTAGGGGTCATGGTTTCAGGCGTGCACTTGGGCCACTCTGAACAACCGAGGCCGGATTTGGTCAACCGGACGGCACCACCGGTCACGATGATCCCGATCTGTGAGATCAGGGAAGCGATTGCTAGACCGTGAGCGGTTTTCGTCACCGGCTGGTAGCCGCTGGCTTGTGAGCCAGTCGGCTGGGTTGGCGACGAGGTGGTCGCTGTCATGACGGTTCCTTTCTGGGGCTCGGTGTGAGGTTCGGTTGTGGGCTCGAATGGGGCAGGCTCATCATCAAGAAGCGCAATGCCGCACCGTCAATTCTCCCACCTAAAGTTGCGTATTGCGGCCGCGACGAGGATCAGGGCCCACCCGGCGAGCACGATCGTGGCTTGGATGTTGATGTGGCCGTGTGCAAGCGCGTCGCGCATTCCTTCGCCGAGCGCTGCGGAAGGCAAGAGCTGTACGAAACCTGCGAGCGCATCGTGCAGGCGGGTCAGGGGCATGAGCACGCCGCCGATCGCAGCGATCAGAACGAGGCCGATGTTGGTGATGGCGAGCGTTGCTTGTGCTCGTACGGTTCCAGCGATCAGCAGGCCCAGAGCAGTGAATGTGATGACGCCAAGAACCCCGATGAGAACGGCCCATCCGAAGGTTGCTTTTGGTTGCCATCCGAGGAACACCGCGACGGTGCTGAGCACGGCCACGTGGAGTAACGCGACTATGGCGACGGCCGTGATCTTGCCGAGGATGAGCCCTGACTTGCCGAGGGGAGTTGTGGCCAGCGCACGCAACACGCCGTACTGTCGGTCGAAGCCGGTTTGGATCGCTTGCCCAGTGAAGCCCACGCTCACGAGTGCGAGGGCGAGCACGCCCGGGGTTGCAGCGTTGATGCGGGTGTCCGCGATGCCGTCGAGTACCGATGTGGTGGTCAGAGCCCCGAGTGCGAGTAGCGGCAGGATGAGGGAGACCAGGAGTTGTTCCGCATTGGTCACGATGATCCGGGTTTCGTAGCCGGCATGGCGCAGGATCCGGGTGAGCGCGGGAGCCGGAAGGCTTGCAGTCGTAGTCATGTCAGGCCTCGCCTTCGGTGGATTGCGATGCGACCTCAAGGAAAACGTCCTCGAGGCTACGGCGTCCCAGGTGCATACTGGTGGGCATGAGGTCTGCCTTCTCGAGCGCAGATGCTAGTTCGCGCAGCTGCTGGGGAGCCGTCACATCCTCGATAGTCCATGCGCCTGGTCTTGTGTTGGTTGCGGTGAGGTGCACGCCGGTTTGGTCAAGGATGCGTGCGAGGTCAACGGCCTCGGGGAGAGTGAGACTGAGGCTTGCCGTTGAGTCGGCGTCTAAGAGGTCAGACACACTCGACTGCTTCACGACGCGTCCGCGGTCCATGATGAGGATGTAATCGGAGAGCCGTTCGGCCTCTTCGAGCAGGTGGGTTGTGAGAACAACCGCCGCGCCATCGCTTGTGAGTTCTTTGATGATGTCGAAGACAAGCAGGCGTGACTGTGGGTCAAGCCCAGCACTTGGCTCATCGAGGAAGAGAACTTCGGGCCGCCCCAGCATCGCCATCGCGAGGGAAACCCGCTGTTTCTCGCCACCTGAGAGGCGCCGGATGGAGCGGCGCGCGAGGTGCGCGATGTTGAGTTGCTCCATGAGCTCAGGCAGCGGGCGGGGATTCTGGAACAGGCCCGCAACGTGTTTGAGCAGACGTAGTGGGGTCTGTGCTGGTGGTAGTCCACCGTCTTGCAACATGACGCCTACACGGGAGCGCAATGTGGCAGACGCACCCCAAGGGTTCTGGCCCAGCAAAGAAATCTTTCCGGCGTCAGGCTTTTGCAAGCCCTGGCAGCACGCGAGTGTTGTGGATTTACCTGCACCGTTCGTTCCGAGCAGGGTCGTCACCTGCCCACGCGTCGCGGTGAAGGACACGCCTTGAACTGCCTTGATAGGGCGGGTTTTCGAACCGAAAGTTTTCGCAAGCCCCGAAACCTCGAGGGCAACATCCGCAGCCTGCGTTTCGGGCGCGGAAACCTGGGGTAAATGATGTTGGGCCACGGTGCCATCGTATCGAGCCACGCGCGCGATCCCGGATCGAGTAGTTACGATGGTGGACAGTTGCGTTAACCCTCAACGAGGAAAGGTGGCAAACGTTCATGTCTGCCCAGTCCAGCAACTCTGCTCAGTCCAGCAACTCTGCCCAAGCTAGCAACTCTGCCCAGACGAGCAACGATGCTGTTGATCGCGATACGCGGGATGGGGCCGCTGAACGCGAGCCGCACCTTGCCCCGGAAGAATCCACGCGCGACCGCGTGTTGCATAGCGTCATGATGAACGGCCCCATCACCGCGGCCAAACTCGGCAAAGAACTAGGCCACACCGCAGCCGCGATCCGCCGCCACCTCGACAAACTCGAAGAAGAAGGCCTCATCGAAGTCAAAGAGATGGGGCACAAGCCATCCCGAGCCGGACGCCCCGCACGCCACTACGTGGTCAACCCACAAGGCCAATCCCAGTGGGGCTCCCGAAACGCGGATGTAGCGATCAAAGCCATATCCCGTCTATACGCACTAGGCGGGGAACGCGCAGTAGAAGAGTTCGCACGCGAACTCGCACTCGAACAAGAAGCCCGCTACACCGCGATGCTTGAAGGCACCGAAAAAGGGCCCGAGCGCATCGAGGCACTAGCCCGCGCGCTCGCCGCCGACGGCTACATGGGATTCACACGGGACGTCTCGATCCCTGCCGGCAGGACCCCGATGCGGGCTAAACAGATCTGCCAGGCTCACTGCCCGGTGGTGGATATCGCAGCGGCGGTGCCCGCGATTTGTGATGCGGAAACGGAAATGTTCCAGCGGGTCTTAGGTGTGGATGTGCGGCGGTTGTCGACGATGGCGGCCGGCGGGCACGTCTGCACCACCCACGTGCCTGTTGAGCGCGGCTCTGCCGGTAGGGGTACGCCCGTTCCGCGGGAGAAAGTCACCCGCGTGGCTGGGCCGCGGCGCCCATCGGGTGATAAGTAGGCCTTGGACAGCGCATGACGGATCGTGACCACAGCGAATCGCGAGCATAGTGGTCGCCAGCACAGCGGATCGCGGTAGGTATATCCCATGAATGAACTGAGGTGTGGCTTAGTTGACGCAGATGCCGAATAACGCAACAGTTAACTTCGGTAATTCAGTTTTTTGGGCTGCGGGGCGGAATAAATCCCACACCGCCACCGTTGTACCGCAATGGCAACTCGCGCGCTCAACGTTGACAGCGTATCTGGGCGCAGACGCCGAGCACTGGTATCGGCGTCAGAGGAAAACATCTCATTGGAACAAACATCAGTGACCCGACGCTGGCGAGTGCCAGCAGAGAAGAGGACGCGATGACGGATCAACAGGCGCCTAGCGCAAAGGATCCAGGTGTAATCGCCGAAATCCTCGAGGCGAACCCGGAACTCGAGGGTATTGGTAACTACGAATACGGTTGGGTTGACTCCGACGCCGCCGGACAGGACGCAGAGCGTGGCCTCGACGAAGACCGCGTGCGCTCCATCTCGGCTAAGAAGGACGAACCCGAATGGATGCTCAACAGGCGTCTGCGCGCACTGAAGTACTTTGAACGCAAACCGATGCCAACCTGGGGCCCAGACCTCTCCGGCATCGACTTCGACAACATCAAGTACTTCGTCCGTGCTTCCGAAGGCCAGGCCCAAACCTGGGAAGACCTTCCAGAAGATATCCGCAACACGTACGAAAAGCTTGGTATCCCAGAGGCAGAACGCAACCGCCTCGTAGCCGGTGTTGCCGCCCAGTACGAATCCGAGGTTGTCTACCACCAGATCCGCGAGGACCTTGAAGAACAAGGTGTCATCTTCCTTGACACTGACACCGCTTTGAAAGAGCACCCGGAGTTCTTCGAAGAGTACTTCGGCACCGTGATCCCAGCTGGCGATAACAAGTTCGCGGCACTCAACACCGCAGTGTGGTCCGGCGGTTCCTTCGTCTACGTCCCGAAGGGTGTACACGTCGAGATCCCGCTGCAGGCCTACTTCCGCATCAACACGGAGAACATGGGCCAGTTTGAACGCACCCTCATCATCGCTGACGAGGATTCCTACGTTCACTACATTGAAGGCTGCACGGCCCCGATCTATAAGTCGGACTCCCTGCACTCCGCTGTGGTTGAGATCATCGCGAAGAAGGGTGCCCGCGTTCGCTACACGACCGTCCAGAACTGGTCGAACAACGTGTACAACCTCGTCACCAAGCGCGCAGTATGCGAAGAAGGCGCGGTCATGGAATGGGTCGATGGCAACATCGGTTCCAAAGTCACCATGAAGTACCCGGCTGTCTACCTCACTGGTGAACACGCCCGCGGCGAGACCCTTTCGATCGCGTTCGCTGGTGCCGGCCAGCACCAGGACACCGGCTCGAAGATGGTGCACATCGCACCAAACACCTCGTCCTCGATCGTCGCGAAGTCGATCGCCCGTAACGGCGGCCGCTCCGGCTATCGCGGCCTCGTGCAGGTGCGTGAAGGTGCCCACGGTGTCAAGAACAACACCGAATGTGATGCGCTCTTGGTCGATACGATCTCGCGTTCGGACACCTACCCGTACATCGACATCCGTGAGGACGACGTACAGATGGGCCACGAAGCCACAGTTTCGAAGGTTTCCGAAGACCAACTGTTCTACCTCATGGCCCGCGGTATTCCTGAAGACGAAGCGATGGCGCTCATCGTTCGCGGCTTCGTCGAGCCGATCTCCCGCGAGCTCCCGATGGAGTACGCGCTTGAACTCAACCGTCTAATTGAACTTCAGATGGAAGGATCTGTTGGCTGATATGTCTGAGACGACTTCCACACAGCGTCCACAGGGCGCACCACTGATCGCGGGCTTCACGGAGGAAGGCGAAGACCTATCCCCGATGAACGCTGATCAGGCTCACGGCGGTAGCCCCATCGCAGGGGCTGCCGTGAAGAGCCACTCCCACGGCGGGGCAGCCGAGGGCTGGGGCGGCGCTAACGATTCTTCGCGTGCCGGCCGCGCCACGAGCTTCAACGTTGAAGACTTCCCGCAGCTCACCGGCCGTGAAGAGGATTTCCGCTTCACCCCACTGCGCCGCCTGAAAGGCCTCCACAAGGATGATCTGACAGGTACTGCACCGAGCCTGAACCAAGAGGTCCTCACCGGTACCGGCGAGGTCCGCATCGAACAGGTCGCCCAGGATCACGCGGCCGTTTCCTTCATGGAGCCAGAAGACCGGCTCTCGGCGAACGCCTACGCAGCCGCCAAACACGTGGATCTCGTGACAGTTCCCGCTGAAACCGACGGGCTCGTCACCAAGCTCACGCTACGTGGTGAGCATCAGGACCCGGCAGGCCAGCACATCACGGTTGTAGCCGAGCCCGGCTCCAAGGCAACCGTCGTGTTTGACCACGTAGGTTCGGCGGTTCTGACCCAGCACATCGAATACGACGTCAAGGACGGCGCTGAGCTGACCATCGTTTCGCTACAGAACTGGGAAGGCGACGCCGTGCATGCTGCGAACATGCAGGCACGCCTCGGCGCTGAGGCCAAACTCAAGCACGTGGTGGTGACCTTCGGTGGAGACCTGGTCCGCCTGACGCCATCGGTACGTTTCGCGGGTGAACGAGGCGAAGCCTACGTCTACGGGTTGTACTTCACCGACGCGGGCCAGCACCAAGAACACCGCCTGTTCATCAACCATGCATCCGCCAACTGCACGTCCGATGCCCTCTATAAGGGTGCGTTGCAGGGCGACGGTGCGCACTCGGTGTGGGTTGGCGACGTCCTCATCCCGGTTGCCGGTGAAGGCACCACAACCTACGAAGCCAACCGTAACCTCGTGCTGTCCGAAGGCGCACGCGCCGACTCGGTGCCGAACCTCGAAATCGAGACCGGCGTCATCGAAGGTGCAGGCCACGCGGCAACCACGGGTCGCTTTGATGACGAGCACCTGTTCTACCTCATGGCCCGCGGTATCGACGAGAAAACGGCGCGCCGCTTGGTGGTCCGTGGCTTCCTGAACGAAATCATCCAGAAGATCGATGTTCCAGAGATTGAGGATTCCCTCAACACGACCATCGAGGCCGAGCTGGCCGTCAACGATAACTGACCTTCACTTCTCATAAGGAGAATCGACTTTTCATGAACACTCTTGAAATCAAAGACCTGAAGGTCGGCATCGAGACCGATCAGGGATTCAAGGAAATCCTCAAAGGAGTCAACCTGACCATCAAGCCAGGTGAGACCCACGCGATCATGGGCCCTAACGGCTCCGGTAAGTCCACGCTCGCTGCAACCATCGCAGGCCACCCGTCTTACATCGTGACCGGCGGCTCCATCACCCTCGACGGTGAGGACGTTTTGGAGATGGAAGTTGATGAGCGCGCTAAGGCCGGATTGTTCCTCGCGATGCAGTACCCAGTCGAGGTGCCGGGTGTCACTATGACGAACTTCCTGCGTACCGCCAAGACTGCACTCGACGGCGAGGCACCGAAGCTACGCACGTGGGCTAAGGACGTCAAGAGTGCTTTCGAAGCGCTCAAGATGGATCCAGAGTTCGCGAACCGCAATATCAATGAAGGCTTCTCAGGTGGCGAGAAGAAGCGCGCAGAAATCATCCAGATGGAACTGTTCAAGCCGAAGTACGCGGTACTTGACGAGACCGACTCCGGCTTGGACGTCGATGCTCTGCGCATCGTTTCCGAAGGTGTGAACCGTGTCCAGGAAAGCAACAACATGGGTGTCATGCTGATCACGCACTACACCCGCATCCTGAACTACATCAAGCCTGACTTTGTGCACGTGTTCGTTGACGGCCACATGGTTGATCAGGGCGGCCCAGAGCTCGCTACCAAGCTTGAAGAAGAGGGGTACGACAAGTACCTCGCTAAGGCGTGATCCCTCATGGCTGAGAACGCAAAAGATCTGGCACCCATCGAGGATGTCACCGAGGCGTTGCATGAGGTGATTGACCCGGAGCTTGGCGTCAATGTGGTTGACCTCGGGTTGCTCTACGGCATGGCATATGACGACGAGGGTGCGCTCGTGATCGACATGACGCTCACCACGGCGGCCTGCCCGCTCTCCGATGTGATTGAAGATCAGATCGACTCCGCTATTGGCACCATGGTTGACGAATACCGCGTGAACTGGGTGTGGATGCCGCCCTGGGGTCCTGAGCGGATCACCGAAGACGGCCGCGACCAGATGCGCGCGCTCGGATTCAACATCTAAGCAGAGCGTTATCTAGAGTCTCTCGCTTGAGCTACAACTGTGCGGGGTTGAGCACCTGAAAGGTGCTCAACCCCGCACAGTTTTAACTAGCAGCGATGAGGAAGCCACGCGTGAAGGTGCCCGCGCGGTGAGGGGCACAGCGTTTTCGTGCTAACGCCTGGGTAGACTAGGAAAGTTCGTTTTCAGCCGTATTGGGGGTTGTCTTGATTTCCGTGGACAATGTGGAGCTGCGCGTGGGCGCGCGCCTGCTCATGGACGAGGTCTCGTTCAGGGTTGACCGCGGAGACAAGATCGGCTTAGTGGGGCGTAACGGCGCGGGCAAAACAACGTTAACGAAGGTGTTGGCCGGTCAGGGGCTCCCGGCCGAGGGCACCATCGAACGCCGCGGAGAGATCGGCTATCTTCCGCAGGACACCCATCTTCCGGATATGGAGCAGCTGGCTCGCGACCGCATCTTATCGGCTCGTGGCCTCGATAGCGTCATAACCAAGTTGCGTGAATCGCAAGCACAGATGGCGAGTGATGACCCGGCTATTGCGCAGAAGGCGATGCGCCGCTATGACCGCTTGGAGGCCCAGTTTTTAGCCGCGGGAGGTTATGCGGCCGAATCGGAAGCGGCAACCATCTGCAATAACCTCGACCTACCTGAGCGGGTCTTGGCGCAACCGATCGGCACGCTCTCGGGTGGTCAACGCCGCCGTGTTGAGCTTGCCCGCATCCTGTACTCACAAGCCGACACGTTGCTATTGGACGAGCCAACCAACCACTTGGATGCAGACTCGATCATCTGGTTGCGGGAATTCCTACAGGCCTATGAGGGCGGGTTCGTGATCATTTCCCACGATACGGACTTGCTGGAAGCGGTTGTGAATAAGGTGTTCCACCTGGACGCCAACCGTGCCACGATCGACCAATATAACCTCGGGTGGAAGAAATACCTGGAACAGCGGGAAACCGACGAGCGGGCCCGCCGCCGTGAAGCCGCCAACGTTCAAAAGAAGGCCTCGGCGTTGTTAGCTCAGGCAGATAAGATGCGTGCTAAAGCGACCAAGGCTGTGGCGGCGCAGTCCATGATCAAACGTGCGGAACGCATGCTGCGGGGCATCGAGCCTGAACGGCAAGCCGATAAGGTTGCGGCCCTTCGCTTCCCGGACCCGGCCCCGTGCGGGAAAGTTCCTATCTCAGCGGAAGGTTTGAGCCGTTCCTACGGTTCGCTCGAGATCTTCACTGGCCTGGATCTTGCGGTCGACCGTGGTTCCCGTGTGGTCGTGTTGGGTCTCAACGGTGCCGGTAAAACCACGCTGCTGCGCCTGCTCGCCGGGGTTGACGAACCGAACTCTGGGCAGGTCGTTTACGGGCATGGATGCAAGATCGGTTATTTCGCTCAGGAACACGACACGATCGATGGCGAGAAAACCGTGTTGGAGAACATGCGCCGCACCGCACCGAGCCACCTCGGGGATGCACAAGTCCGCTCGATTCTTGGTTCGTTCTTGTTCTCCGGTGACGACGTGGACAAACCGGCCCGCGTACTCTCGGGTGGCGAGAAAACCCGCCTAGCTTTGGCGATGATCGTGGCATCGCATGCGAACGTATTGCTCCTGGACGAGCCCACCAACAACCTTGACCCGGCCTCCCGTGAACAGATCCTCGGTGCGCTGGCCACCTATGAGGGTGCGGTGATTCTGGTGTCCCACGATGAGGGAGCGGTAGCCGCGCTCAACCCTGAACGGGTCCTGCTCTTGCCAGATGGCACCGAGGACTTGTTCAACGACGAATACCTCGAGCTCGTTTCCTTAGCATAGAGAAGAAACAACTGGATGCGTTTGCTCTTGAACGGACGCCTAGCTCTTGAACGGAGGGCTAGGTCTTATCCGACATCCACGTGTGGTCTTCTCGTTGCGGTTCGGCTAGGGGAGTTTCATCCTCATAACCTTGCGCGTCGAGGTAGGCGTCTTCGATGTCTTCATCGTGTGCCGAACCGTCACGGCGCGGGCGGCGCTGTTTCTTCTGAGCCACCCGCCGGGCCTGGAACATCGGCTCAGACGTGCCCTCGCCATCGGCCCCTGTAGCACCGGCGGCTTGGGCTTGCTTGCGTTCAGCGTTGATTTTGGCCTGTTGTCGTGCCGCATATCCGAAACCGATGAAGAACAAGAGGCCGAAAGCCATCCACTGTAAGGCATAGGACCAATGCATGCCTTCGTCTTCGGACGGCTCTTGCAGTAGCGCTGGAGTTTCAACGCTCGGCTCTTCCGAAGCAAGCCAACCGTAGGCGCCCGGGGCGATATCCAGTCCCGTCAGCTGGGCGGCCCCAACCAGATCAACTGAGGCGATCTGCCCGGCAGGGGCATCCCTGCCAATATTAGGTTCACCACGCACCAAACGAACCACGATGCTCGCCTCGCCTCGGGGAGGTGCAGGCACGTTGTCGGGGTGCTGGTCAGGGCCGTCGCCGTTGGGCATCCAACCGCGGTCAACAGCGAGGATCACGCCGTCATTGGTTTCGAATGGAACCAGTTGCTCCATACCGACCCGACCGTTGCCAGAACGCATACGCACCATGAGCTGTTGATCGCTCAGGTAGCGGCCCTCGAGCCTAACCGGAGTGTACTGCTTGTCTTCTGGCAGGGACTCAAGCCACGGGCTATCAGGGGCTAGCTCGATCGGGGTAGCGTTCCAGTTCTGTTCGATGAGCCGGTTCGTTTGCGCGACATCGGCCCGGCGGTCCCACTGCCACCAGCTCAACCCAGCGCAAATCGCTGCGAAGAACAGGACCATCAGAAGCCAGCCGATCCAGCGAGTGGAAGCTAAAAACTTATACACCTAGGGCTCCTCCCTCTGAGTCGCTGAGTCTTCATTCGAGGCGTGCAGCTGCGCTGTGTACAATGTCGCTACAGGGACAACGTTTTTGAGGAATAGGCGAGCGTTGAGGAATTCGCTGAGATACTCGCGGTGCTCATTGCACGCAAGCCATTGTTTGCGGCGGTCAGGGGAGTGGACCTTCGGGTTGTTCCACTCCAGCACATAGCTCGCTTCCGCCTTACAGCCTTTGCGGGAGCACGTGAGTTTTGAGGCTTCCTGCGCCGCTGCATCATCGTCTTTGTGCTGACCTGATAGAAAACCGAGCACATCCATAATCAGGCATGCCCCGCATCGTTGTTTCCAGCCGCTTGTGAACGTTGGTGTTGCTCGCTATGAACCTGGATGACCTGTTCGGAGGCCTTATCCTCTTGGTCTTCGACGTAGGTGCTCGGCAACTCAGTAGGTGCCTGTTGATCTGCCCACGTGGGGTCAGCGGTGTCGGAAGGCTGGATCGCGTTCGCGCTCACGACGGCGAACCAGGGGATCACGGTAGCGAACAGTAGAAGACCAAGGCCCACCCATAGGTTCCCGTAGTAGGCGATGATACCGCCGAGCGGGAAGCAAATGACGCGCAGAGTCATCTTGAGCGCGTACATACGGTGACGATGGCGTGCCTCAAGCGACGCCGCCTCTTGGGCGTCGGTGATCGAGTATTCCGCAGCTACGGTCGCATCCTTTTTAGCCATCGTATCTATTATGGACTCCCACTCGTTCGATGCCGGCATCCTAGGTACGCATCACGGGTGTTGGCTTCCTGCCAGCTTGCGCACCGCACTCGGTAGACTGAACACGTACATCACATTGGCTTATTGCACACCCAGGGAACGGGTGTGCGCTGACCTGCTCAAGGAGATGCATGAGCGCGAGTGCCGCGACCACGAAAACCACGGATACACCCGCACGCACTGTATTAGTGACCGGTGGTAACAGGGGGATTGGTTTGGCGATCGCTGAGCAGTTCCTCAAAGCCGGTTACCAGGTGGCGGTGACAACTCGGTCTGAGCCTGCACCGGTTGAGGGGATTCTTTCTGTCAAGGCCGATGTGACCGATAGCGGCAGCGTTGATGCCGCGATGGCTGAGGTTGAGCAGAAACTCGGCCCGATCACCGTGGTGGTTGCCAACGCAGGTATTACTCGCGACACTCTTTTGATGCGGATGAGCGAATCCGACTTCACCGATGTTGTGGACACGAATCTCACGGGTGCGTTCCGTGTGGTTCAGCGCGCCACGAAAGGTATGGTCAAGGCTCGTTTCGGCCGCGTGATCCTCATATCCTCTGTTGTTGGTTTGCTGGGTGGGGCAGGCCAGGTCAACTATTCAGCATCGAAAGCCGGGCTCGTCGGGATTGCGCGTTCCGTTACTCGTGAACTGGGTTCGCGCGGCATTACCGCGAACGTGATCGCCCCCGGCTTCATCGAGACAGACATGACTGAGGCTCTTGACGAGGATCTGAAGAAGCAGTACAAGCAACAGATCCCAGCGGGCCGTTTCGCTTCCTCTGAAGAAGTAGCCAAGGTCGCAGTGTGGCTGGCATCGGAAGACGCCGGCTATATCTCTGGCGCGGTTGTACCCGTCGATGGCGGGCTGGGGATGGGGCACTAGGCCCCGGCCTAGATTCTCTTTGCTCTGAGACGTTTTACTGAAAGTAGGTTTGCATGTCCAAGCTTGAAGGCAAGGTAGCGATCGTTACTGGTTCCAGCCGTGGAATCGGTGCGGATACCGCGAAGATTCTCGCGGCTGAAGGTGCCGCTGTCGTGGTGAATTACCGCGATAAAGCGCCGCGGGCGAATAAGGTTGTCAAAGCCATCGAGGAAGCCGGTGGCCGCGCGGTAGCGGTCAAGGCGGACCTCACGGTCGCAGAGGATCGTGAGGCGCTCGTGAAAGCCGCTGTAGAGAACTTCGGCCACCTCGACATTCTCGTGCTCAACGCATCGGGCGGTATGGAGTCCGACCGTGGCGAAGACTACGCGATGCGCCTGAACCGTGACGCTCAGGTGGGTATGCTCGATGCCGCGTTCCCGTCGATCCGCCCGGGCGGCCGCGTAGTGTTCGTGACCAGCAATCAGGCCCACTTCATCGAAACCCACCCAACGCTTCCGGCCTACGAGATGGTTGCCAAGTCGAAGCGCGCAGGTGAGACCGCGTTGAGAGAGCGTGAACACGAGTTCGCTGAAGCCGATATCACGTTCGTGGTGGTCTCGGGGGACATGATCGAAGGCACCATCACCGCAACGCTTCTGGACCGCGTTGAGCCAGGTGCGATCGAAGCGCGCCGCGAGGAAGCTGGCCGCTTGTACTCGGTTGCTGAGTTCGCTCAAGAGGTTGCTCGGATGGCTATGGATGACGTCGAGCACATGCACACCGAATACGTCGGCGGCGCTAAAGGCTTCCTCGATAAAGATTTTAACCTCTAAGGGATAACCGCTGACGAAGGCCCTTAGGCCTCAACGTAGGGGCTAGCACATGTGAAGGGGTGGCCACTTGTCCAAAGTGGTCGCCCCTTCACGCTGTTCCGCAGGACTGCTTGCTGAGCTCGTTGCGGCTGCCTATCTTGTGCTACAGCCTAGTCCTTGCTGCAGGTTACGTTAGGCCAGCCCTCATAACGTGTGGTCTGGGAGTCCTCGAGAACTTCGCCGGTATCAACGTTGGTGCGAGTTCGCGTGACATTAACGGTGAAGCCCTTCTTGCCGCTGGATTCCGGGATACAGTTCGGATCGTCCGAGGTCAGCGTTGGGCCAGACGTGTAGTCGTAGAAGTCGCTCGTGGTGGTTTTCACTTTCCAGGTCTTATGGCCAAACACGGCGGTGTTAACCTTGTTGTTCTCCAGCCACATCGCGACCACGACGGGAGCCTTGGTGTTGTTCTTCCACTTGACGTTGATCGAGCCTTCCCAATATGTGGATTCACGTCCAGCTGGGTAGCGGTCGAACCAACGGTTGTGTGGCCTCCACTCCTGGATGTCCATGCCTGCGAGGTATCCGGCGTTATACGCCATCGTCGCGATCTGTGAAAGGCCCCCACCGACTGCCTTGGTCGAGACGCTGTTGACCACCACACCGGATGAGTAATAGCCGTTTGCTTCCGTAACTGGGCCGAACTTGGTGGCAAGATCGAAAGACTCACCGGGCAGGATGACGCTACCGTTGATGCGTCGTGAACCGGCTTCGAGGTTCTTAGTCCGGGTTGGGTCATAAGGGTACGGTGTTGCGAACTCAGCGACCTTGGTAACGTTCCACTTTTTCGCTTGCGCGGTGGTTACGGATGGTTCCTGGGCTTTGAACGGCACGTCCGCGATGCGATCAGACGTGGATGCGGCGGCTTCGCGGACCTTTTTGCCTAGCTCCTCACTATCTAGTCCTTTACCGCTTTTGCCCGGTACTATCTCCGCTTTCGCGTTCGAGCCTGTCCCGACCAGTTTGAGGCTTGCGTCTTGTGCCGTGGTGTTGAGCTTAGGGTTGGCTTTTTCTACCGCGGATTTCAACGCCTCATCGTCCGTTTTCAGTTCGGGGGAGGAGTCCTTGACGTCTACGACGGTAGCCTGAGCGAGGGTAGCCACGCCCAGTTTGGCCCGCTCGCCTCCGGCTTTCACCGTGACTGGGCCAGAGAGGTATGGGTCCACCGTGGTTTTAATGAATTCGTTCCATTCTTCGGTGGTGACGTCGGGTTCGATGACGTTGGATGCGACCTCGATTTTGCGTTCTTCGGCAAACGCGTTCTTGGTGATGCTATTCCGGGCGAGCTGCTCGCTGACGTCGTGGCCGTCTTTCGGTTGAGTGAACTCAGGGCCGCCCTCGGTGAGGCTCAGTTTTCCTTCGACCGGGTCATTAGTGAGTGCATCAGAGATCTTCTCTGCGCTGGTCGTGAGGGCTTCTTCATCGAGGGTCTGCTTGACCTCGAGCTCTTGGGTTCCGGATAAACGTTCGAGAATGATCTTCGGGTTCCACGTCCACCCAGACAGATCTGCAAGTGTCGCCTCAACGTCGATTCCGACACCGGCCTGAGCGGGGGTCACCGACGCTGTCGCGGACCCAGCGGTGAGCGTCAGCTTCTTGGTGAGCCTGCCGCCGAGCTCTTTCTCTAGTTTCACGGCGGCTTCCTGGCTGGAAAGGCCAGAGATATCGACCCCGCTCACCGTGATGTGGGCAGGGAGCTTATCTGAGGTGAACCAGACGGTTCCGGCGTAGGCGCCAGCCGCGAGTAAAAGAACGCCACCGACGATGGAACCTGCGACGAGGCCGCGACGTTTTCGCTTGCGGCCGCCTTTCTCAGCCGAGGCAGCGGACGGCGAAACGGTCGACGATGCCGAAGCTGCGGCCGAGGCTGAACCCGAAGCCTCAGCCGAAGCCTCAGCCGAGGGCTCAGCGGAGGATTCAGCGGGGGAGTCACCGGTAGATTCCGAGGAAGGCTCCGTCGAAGGCTCAGTGGAAGGCTCAGGGACCGATTCGGTGGAAGCCGCGGCGGGTTCCTGCTCTTGGTGAGCCGTCTCTTCCTGAGCTGACTCGTCCCGAATGGTCTCGTCTTGAGGAGTCTCCTCTTGAGAGACATCCTCTTGCGGCGTCTCATCCTGAGGCGCCTCGTCCTCAGCCGGTTGGTCCTGAGTCGATTCCTCCTGAGGCGTCTCGTCTTCGGGAGTTTCCTCCTGCGAGGTTTCTTCCTGCGCCGCCTCCTCCTGAGTAGTCTCCTCTTGAGGCGCCTCGTTTTCGGCAGTCTGCTCCTGAGGCGTCTCGTCTTCGGGGGTCTCGTCGGATCCAAGCTTTGCGTTCATGAAAACCCTTCTGTGCTGCACACGGGCGCATGCGCCTGTTGGAATACTGTTGAAAGCCTCCCAACATTCTAAGTCTTTTCACAAGGTTTCTTGAGCGGGCTTGCGGTCAACAGCTGTGGTGTACCTCTCGTGCTGTACTCGTGATGTTGCCTGCGTCTTAGTGTTGCTGCTCGGTGGCAACGTCCCAGCCAAGCAGCGCGGCTACGGCGTCAAGCCGGCGGAGCGAGAGGGTGCCGTCAGCGACGGCTTTGAGGGCTGGCTTGGGTTGCAGCCCGAGACCGCCGGTTGCGGTTGTGAGGAGGTCGATGTCATTCGCGCCGTCTCCGAGCCCGAGCGAAGGCAACTGGTTGTTCGATGTCCATTGTGCACGATGCTTGGCTTTCGCCTGGCGGTCGATAATCGGCCCTGTCACGCGGCCGGTGAGTTCGGCATCGTTGACTTCGAGGTGGTTAGCTACGGCTCCGTCAAGGTTGAGTCTGGCGGCGAGCGGGTCGAGGATTTGTTGGAACCCGCCGGATACCGCATAGGTTTTCCAGCCGCGTGCATGAGCGGTTTCGATCAAGAGTTGTGCGCCCGCTGTTGGCGTAGTTTTCTTTGAGACGTTCTCGATGGTCTGGGCGTCTAGCCCCTTGAGTACCGCGACTCGTTCGCGCAGGCTCTGTTCAAAGTCGAGTTCGCCGCGCATGGCGCGTTCGGTGACTGCGGCGACCTGTTCTTCAAGGCCGATGTGGGCGGCGAGCATTTCGATCACTTCTTGTTCGATCAGTGTTGAATCGACGTCTGTCACGATCGCCCCGGCTGGCTCGTTCCATGCGGCCATCTGTTCGCTCGTCCACGCGGCCCATGCGCATTCGGTGTCCGCGGTCCCACTGTCCGCGGTCTCCCTGTCCGCGGCCTCGGTGTCGGTAGTCTGTGCCGGGCCGTCAGCGACGACCCAGTCCCGCAAGCGTGTGCGCGCAACAGTTACCGCATTGTTGGAGGCCAACGTCCAGGCAGCAGCGCCAAGATCAGGTGCGGTTCGAGGCGCCGGCTTCTCCTGGACTATGAGTGACCCCAAAAGGTCAGCAACCTGCCTGCGTGCGGACGCGAGAAAGCCTTGTGGCGCGACGACAATCACGGTGGGGGAGGCTGAGAGTGGAATGCTCATGATGGCATTGTTTCGAATCTTGGGCCGATGTTGCTTATCTGTGGCATAAGAATGACGCCGATGTGTCCTAAAGTGGTGTGCATGAGCTCCGTTTTGAACCTGGAAGATGTCAGCCTGTGGCGCGGCCGGAAGTACCTGCTTAAAGACGTTAATTGGCAGGTGAGCGAAGACCAACGGTGGGTTGTGTTGGGTCCGAACGGCGCAGGTAAAACGACGTTGATGAAAATCGCAGCAACGCAGATGTTCCCTTCCGCCGGCACAGTGGACATTCTGGGTGAGCGTTTGGGGCGCGTTAACGTTGCGGATCTGCGGCCATCGATCGGATTGGCATCGAGCTCGGTTGCGTCGATGGTGCGGGAGCGCGAGCAGGCCCTGGATCTGGTGGTTTCTGCTGCTTATGGTATGGCGGGCCGTTGGCGTGAAAAATATGATAGGGACGATGAGCGCCGCGCCTTCCAGCTATTGCAGGACTGGGGTGCCGGGACATTGATGTCACGCAGGTTTGCCACGTTGTCTGGCGGCGAAAAGGCACGCGTTCTCATTGCCCGTGCCCTCATGACTGACCCTGAGCTGATGCTGCTGGATGAACCAGCGAATGGTTTGGACCTGGGCGGGCGTGAAGATCTAGTCTCGCGTATGTCCGAGCTCGCGCATAGCCCGTACGCGCCCGCCCTGATCTTGGTGACGCATCACCTTGAAGAGATCCCTCCTGGTTTCACGCATGTTTTGATGCTCAAAGACGGCGAGGTTACGGCGAAGGGCTCGATCGAAGACACGCTGACCGAAGAGAACCTGAAGAAGACGTTCGGCGTGGACGTTAAGCTGACCCGGACCGAGCAGGGCCGCTATAGCGCGTTTGCACGCTAGAAGGTCCGGCTCCTGTGGGTGAGTGGGAACTCTGGCAGCTAGGGCTGATCTTTCTATCTGGCTTATGGGCTGGAACCATCAACACGGTTGTGGGTTCGGGCACGTTGGTGACGTTCCCTGTTTTGGTGTCGATGGGTATGAACCCCGTGAATGCGGTGGTTTCTAACGCGATGGGGCTGGTGGCCGGCGGGTTTTCTGGCGCTTATGGTTACCGCGAAGAGCTGAAGACTGTTCCGCGCACGTTTCTGCGGCTTCTGCCTGCCTCAGTTGCGGGCGGGTTGTGCGGTGCAGCGTTACTTTTGAACGTTCCTGACGACGTGTTCGATTGGGTTGCACCTGCCCTCATTCTGTTCGCGTTGTTTTTGGTTGTCTTCCAGCCGCGGCTCTCTGCCCTAGTTCAAGCCCGTACCGGTTCAACGCAGTTGCGTACGCCTGATCATCAGCAGTTGTCACCGTTTCTGTACGTACTCGTATTCCTTACGGGTATCTATGGGGGGTTCTTCACCGCGGCGCAGGGCGTGATTCTGTTCGCGATTTTCGGAGTCATGCTTTTCGGCTCTTTGCAGCAATCCAATGCGCTCAAGGTGGTTCTGACCTTGGCGGTCAATATCGTTGCTGCGTTGAGCTATCTCTTGTTTGCCTGGGACAGGATTTCGTGGCCCGTGGTTCTGATGGTCACGGCAGGCTCAACCGTAGGCGGTTGGATCGGTGGGCGAGTGGGGCGCAAACTGTCCCCCACGATCCTGCGCGGGACCATTGTGGTGATCGGCTCGGTGGCTGTAGTCACGATGCTCATCAAACTCTTCGTATAGGCAACGCGCTCAGATTGAGTGTGCTATCTGCTAGCTGAGCATGTAGACTTGAAAAGCTGTTCACGCACGTGCGCGTGCCTGAACGCCACCGAAACCATCGCGACTGGCAAAATCCAGGCGCACTAGATCTTTAAAGGTGCAGATATATGAAGGCTGAAATTCACCCAACGTACGAGGCCGTGGTTTTCCGTGACCTGGCTTCCGGCGAGAAGTACTTGACTCGCTCGACCATGACTTCCGATAAGACCATCGAGTGGGAGGACGGCAACACCTACCCGGTTGTTGACGTTGAAATCTCTGCGGCATCGCACCCGTTCTACACGGGTAAGCAGCGCATCATGGACTCCGCTGGTCGTGTGGAGCGCTTCAACCAGCGCTTCAAGGGCTTCGGCGGCAAGCGCTAAGTTCTGCATCGCAAGCATTGCGGCGCGCACACTGTGCAGCGCGCATTCAATGGGGCTGACACCTACGGGTGTCAGCCCCATTTAGCTTGCCAGCGTTAGGGTAGAAGCATGAGTAACATCGTGAACAGCAATCGTGGGCCAGCCTTTACTCACCACGGCGAATATAAGGTTCCAGGCGGAAAACTTGTGGTTGCCGACCTTGTAGTTGATGGCGGACGCATCGAGCAAGCAATGATCAACGGCGACTTTTTCCTGGAACCTGATGAGGCGTTAGCTGACATCAATCATGCGCTCACTGGTCTGGCGGCAGATGTAAGCCACTCGAAGTTGGTTAAAGCGGTTGAGGCTGGACTGCGCGAGGACGCGGTCATGTTCGGTT
Organism: Arthrobacter sp. HMSC08H08; assembly: GCF_001807575.1. NCBI lineage: Bacteria > Bacillati > Actinomycetota > Actinomycetes > Micrococcales > Micrococcaceae > Arthrobacter > Arthrobacter sp. HMSC08H08. The sequence goes on along the minus strand of NZ_KV789379.1, from coordinate 13,635 downwards.
TCGATGCTCACGCGGTTGCGACGGCGGTCCGCCGGGCCCTGGGCCATTCAACAACGTGGGCTGATCACGAGTGGGAAATTCTTGAGCCGGTCGCGTATCCGATCTCGTGGAACACGGCACTCGATGAGGTTTTGACCCGTCAGGTGGCTGCAGGCAAGCGTAAACCTACGTTGCGTTTGTGGGAATGGAATGAGCCGGCAGTAGTGATCGGTTCTTTCCAGTCGCTTTCGAATGAAGTCGATGTTGAAGCAGCCGAGCGGCATGGTGTCACTGTGGTGCGTCGCATCAGTGGCGGTGGAGCCATGTTCATGGAGTCGGGTAACTGTGTGACCTATTCGCTGACTGTGCCGGCGACCTTGGTTGATGGCATGAGTTTCGCTGACTCGTATCCGTTTTTGGATGCGTGGGTCATGGAAGCGTTGAGCGAGCTGGGGGTCGAGGCGCGCTACGTTCCTTTGAATGACATTGCTACCGAGCAAGGGAAGATCGGCGGCGCTGCCCAGAAACGGTTGGCTGGCGGTGGCTTACTGCATCACGTGACGATGAGTTATGACATCGACGCTGAGAAAATGATGGAGGTCTTACGCATTGGGCGGGAGAAGATCTCCGATAAGGGGATTGCTTCGGCGAAGAAACGAGTTGACCCGCTGAAACGTCAGACTGGCAACACTGCCCGTGAAGACATTCTTGAGGTCATGATGAGTGCCTTCGAGCGAAAGTATGGGGCTCGGCGCGTCCACTTGGATGAGGAAACACTGGCGGAGGCGCGGAGCCTGGCCGAGCAGAAGTTCCAGGATCCAGAGTGGACGGCTCGTTTGCCGTAGAGGGCAGCCTCTTTACACGGGCCTTTACATGTGCTTACCGTTAGAAATGTCAGGCCCGGTGACTTATAGCTCCCGAAGAGCGAGAATCAAATAACCCGTGCCTGTGTTGCAAGAGAACCGGATAAGGAGCCGTGGACGAGAATCGTCGCGGTACGTCTAGAAACAACCAGCAATGGCGACAATGCATCATGTTGGAGGTTCACATGAAGACCGTAAGGAATATTGCAACAGCAACCGCAACCGGACTACTCATCGGAGGGCTCGCACTTGGGGGAACTGCCACTGCCAGCCCAGCTAGCACCGTAGCGCCAGAGAAGGGCGCGAGTGCCGCTTCGTGCTTTGCAGAAGCAAACACGCAGACTCTAACTATCCAGCAGAACATCGAAGCTACGCTGGGCAATCTCAACGTAGCGGAGAAGAAACTCCTCGCTGAGGACTACCAGTCCAACAACTATTCGGCTGACCTGAAGAAAAATATCGAGCTCTCTCATGTCAAGAGCGAAAAGGCCAAGACGTTGGTCTCCTCGGCTCTGCAGATCGCGGAGGAGGATTACGGAAGCCTCGAAGACCTGAATGCGGCTGTGTCCAAGGCTCAAGCAGACCGTGACGAGGCCATCCAGGCCTATGATGCGATCGTTGAGAAGATAGAAAATGGAGAGATCTCAGGTGACGAAGCCAAGGAGGCGGAAAAGAAAGCCGCTGATGCGGTAGCTGAAACCACCGATGCATACAACGACAAGCTGACTGATCTCTCGGGGGTCGTGAAGCCACTTCAGTCGGCCCGCAACATTAACGGTGAAGCCCGCGATGCAGCACAGGCCGGGCTCAACAACCTCAAACAGGCAGAAGAAGCCGGTTATTGGCCAGCTAACGGCGAAGAGATCAAGACCGCGCTGACCAACGCTGACAAGGCGGCACTCCAAGCGGACCAGGAGCTTGAAAGCCTCCTTGATGGAGATTGCTCCGAGCTAATCGACCAGTCGGGAACCCAGCCAGGAACCCAGTAAGCATTTTCGGCCAGTGAAGGAAGCAGTAGAATAGTGGGCACGTCGCCAAGCTCTTGGTGACGTGCCCACTATTTTATGTGAGAGAGGCTGTGCTAAGCCTCTGTTTTTCTATGCCTTCGAGCTAGCTGCTTGCGCGGCTAGGCGACGCTCAGCATCATCAAGCTCTTCTTGAACGAGGCGACGCAACGCAGCTGGCGCGTCCTTGGATCCATCAAGCCACCTACGTGCACGCATGATCTCAGGGTTGTACTTGAGGTCGCCGTCGGCCAGTTCAACCGCGCCAGGGAAGAGGCCCTCAACAACGCGGGTCGCCTGGCCCTGCGACATCGAAGCCCACACGCTCTCGATCCGCTCCCAGTACTCGGCCGGTTCAGGTTGATCCTTGTGGGCCGGGTCGATGCCCAGACCGTCTGCGTAGGCCTGCAGGTAGTCGTTGGATAGAACCGTGCCGTCGGATTCTTTGCCTACGTACACGTTCGCGCGGATCTCCTTCTTGACCTCAGCATCCGGGCGGGCGGCAAGCGCCTCACGCAAACCACATGCAGCATCCTGAGTTGGCTTGCGGTGGTGCTCAGCCTCGATGTCTTCAGCGGTAGCGCGGCCGTGCGCGGCGAGCACTGTCAGCGAGGCCCACGTCAGCTCTTCGCCCAGGGTCTCCTTGTCCTGAAGCCAGGACTCAACCACGTCGAGCAGGCCCTCTGGAAGCTCGGAAACCCGAGCAGCCGTGTAGAGCAGCGAACGAGTGAATACGAGGCGGCGGTCAGAGCCGACCTCTTCTTCAAGAACCTGAGTCAGCAAGAACGTGAGCCACCGCTGTGCGATCTCGGCGCGCTGGTCCTTGGTCGTGTAGCCGCGAACAGCGATACCCGCCTGCCCCAGTACGGTAGCCAAGACGCCGGAGTCCTCGATCAACGCGGAGTTAGCGACTACGCCATCGATGAAACGCTCGGCAGGTAGGTCGCCGTCACGGGTCATGTTCCATGCGGCAGCAAGCGCGGTTGCACGGTCCAGCTCGGAATCCAAACCAACCGTCAAAGCGACATCAAGCGAAGCGCCCTCCAGGCGGACCTTCGCATACGTGAGGTCACCCTGGTTCGGCAACACGGCGCTACGGCCCGCAACCAAGGTGCGGCCCACCAACTCAGGAACTGGTGCGGACTCACCCTCAAGGCGAACCTCGAACGCCTCAACCAGACGTGCAGGTTCGGCAGCCTGCTCAACCGCATCAGCATCAGCGGCGTCGCCAGCCTCGAACAAGCCAACCTTGAGCACCTGCGGACGCACCACCTCCTTGCCCGTCACCGGGTCCGTTCCCTGCTGCTTCACAACAGCGGAGGTGACAACCCCATCGGCATCCGTTTCCGTTTCAACCCACAGGCTTGACGGGCCCGACGTGTTGAGCCACGCCTCAGCCCACGCCTGCATGTCGCGGCCGGACGCCTCGGAAAGGATCACGAGGAAATCGTCGAGGGTCGTGTTGCCCCACGCGTGGCGCTGGAAGTACGTGCGCGATGCCTGCAGGAACGCATCCTGACCCACGTAAGCCGCGAGCTGCTTCAGGACCGAGGCGCCCTTAGCGTACGTGATGCCGTCGAAGTTCTGATCCGCGGCTTCAAGGTCCACGATGTCGGCCATGATCGGGTGGGTCGTCGGGTACTGGTCCTGTGTGTAGGCCCAGCCCTTGCGGCGCGAGGCGAACGTCGTCCAGGCGGTTGCGAAGCGGGTTGCTTCATCGACCACGAGGGTGCCGATGTAGTCCGCGAAGGATTCCTTGAGCCACAGGTCATCCCACCACGTCATCGTCACGAGGTCGCCGAACCACATGTGTGACATCTCGTGCATGATCGTGTTCGCGCGTCCCTCGTGCTGAGCCAGCGTCGGCGCCGAGGTGAAAACATAGGCTTCCGTGAACGTCACCAGGCCCGGGTTCTCCATCGCGCCGAGGTTGTATTCCGGTACGAACACCTGGTGATAGTCACCCCACGGGTATGCGTAGTCGAAGTGGGTATGGAACCAGTCGAGCCCCTGCTTGGTGAGCGTGAACAGTTCCTCATGGTCCAGGTGTTCAGCGATGGACGCGCGGCACGCCAACTGCAACGGAACAGAGACTTCAACGCCCGATGCGGTGGTCCCGTTGTAGTGGTCCTGCCAGGTCGCGTACGGCCCGGCGAGGAACGTCGTGATGTAGGTCGACATCGGCTCGGTTGTGGTGAAGGAGCGGGTCGCGCTACCGTCGCCGTGATCCTCGGTTGCCTCGAGCGAACCGTTAGCATCCACATGCCAGTCGCTTGGCGCGGTGATGGATACGCTGAAGCGGGCCTTCTGATCCGGCTGGTCAAAGCACGGATAGATGCGGCGGCAGTCAGCTGGCTCATTCTGGGAGTACAGGTAGACCTGGCCATCGGTTGGGTCTTTGAAGTAGTGGACGCCTTCACCCGAGCGTGAGTAGGCGGATTTCGAACGGATCGTCACCGTGTTCTCGGCTTCAAGGCCCCGCAGGTAGATGCGTGCCCCATCGACAGCATCATTGACCGGAACCTCGCGGCCGTTGAGGGTAATCTGCTCAACGATCCCGTCGACGTAGTCTAGGAACGTTTCGGAACCGGCAACTGCTGTGAACTGCAAGGTGGTTGTGAGCCCAAAGTGTGTGGGGTTCTCACTCACCGCACTCATGAAGTCAAGATGCAACTGGTACGTGTGGGCTTGCACGGTGCGCGAACGTTGCTGCGCGTCGTTGCGGGACAGATTTTCGTTGGAAGCACGCAGATTACTCATGTGAATATTCAAACATCATTAGCGTGCAGACCTTTAACCAGCTATAACCGCGTATGGCCTGCACCCATCGGCGCAGGCCATACGCGGCGTTAGTTGGCTGAGTTGGCTCGGCTCAGCGTGGTCTTACTTGGCGGCTTTTTCTTTAGCGCGCAGCGTTTTCTCTGACACCGGGGCGTCCGGGTCCTTGCGCAGCTTCTCGTAGTAGGCGTGCGCTTCGTCCTGACGTTCCTGCTCGCGGCCAGAAGAGATCGGTGCGCGGTAGTGCTCTTGTGTGTAACCGAACGCATCAACCAGGTCCTGAGCGTGCGGGCGCAGACGGGTGATCAAACGATCCAGGTACTCGGTCAGGGTGCGGCCGCGGTGAGGAGAAATAAGGCCGTGCATCATGTACCAGCCGAGCTCCTCCTCGATCACGGTGAGCGCGAAAACATCGCGTACCCACGTCAGAACCTGCGCGGTGCCGTCCCACGACTCGCCGTGTTTTTCTTCGAACGCCTCGATCGCGCGAGTGAATGCCTCCCACTGAAGCAAGCGGGCGTGAGCCTTGGAGGCAAGCACGAGGCTGTTCTGATGCTGGTTGAAAACATCGGCTTGATCGCCAGGGGAGGCTTTGCGTACCGCGTTGAGCGCTTTCGCGATCTCTTCGACAGCCATGCGAACGCGTGCTGAGAGCAATGCGTGCTGAACCTGCGGATCCTTGAGGTTCTTAGCTGTGCGGCGCTCTGATGCGGTATCCAGGGCATCCTGAACAACGTTGCGCAAACCGGAATGTGAATAGAAGTTCTCCGCCAGAGACTTCGCGGCGAAGGTCGCCAAGCCCAGCGGCTCCATACCCTTGAGCTGGCCGGCGAATTCGGTCAGTAGGCGCTTGCCCACCAACTGAAGCAGAACGTTGTTATCGCCTTCGAATGTCGTGTAAACATCCAGGTCTGCGCGCAGGGAGGTCAATCGGTTCTCGGCCATGAACCCCGCGCCACCGCATGCTTCGCGGCATTCTTGCAGTGTATCCATCGCATCCCATGTGCTGACCGGTTTCAACGCCGCAGCCAACGTTTCGAGGTCCTGACGGGCTTCGTCGTTGTCTTCGCGGCCGGAGAACACCGTATCGAACTTGAGTAGCAGCTCATCGTGGGCGAACGTTCCGGCATAAGCCTTGGCCAGAAGAGGGATCAAGCGGCGCTGATGGCGGCCATAATCCAGCAGCAGCTGCTCGCGGTTGCCGGCGGCAGCGAACTGGCGGCGCTGATTCGCGTACGTCACCGCAATACCCAAGCCGACCTTGGACGCGGCGATCGAAGCGCCATCGAGAGACACTCGGCCCTGAACCAAGGTTGAGATCATCGTGAAGAAGCGGCGCCCCGGGGAATCGATGCTTGAAGAATACGTGCCGTCAGCCGCGACGTCGCCGTAACGGTTCAGCAAGTTGGTGCGTGGAATGCGCACGTTCGTGAAGTGCAGCATGCCGTTGTCGATGCCGTTGAGGCCACCCTTGACGCCATCGTCTTCTGCGCCAACGCCTGGAAGCAGGTTGCCGTCCTCATCGCGGATCGGAACCATGAAACAGTGCACACCGTGGTTGACACCCTTGGTGATTAGCTGAGCGAAGACGGTGGCTGCACGGCCGTGCAGAGCTGCGTTACCGAGGTAGTCCTTCCAAGCCGCCCGGAACGGGGTGTGGATCACGAACTCTTCGGCATCTTCGTCATAGGTTGCGGTGGTGCCGATGCTTGCAACGTCTGAGCCGTGGCCAGCCTCGGTCATCGCGAACGCACCGGGGAGCTCAAGGCTGATGATCTGTGGGATCCACTTACGATGGTGTTCCTCGGTCCCAAGGTGCAGCACGGCTGAGCCGAACAGGCCCCACTGAACGCCGGCTTTGATCTGCATCGAAGGGTCAGCGATGACGAGCTCCTCGAAAGCAGAGATGTTGCCGCCGTGGTCGTCACGGCCGCCGAGCTCGGTTGGGAACGCGCGGGAGATCGCGTCTTGTTCAACCAGGATCTTGAGGTTGTTGAAAACGTGCTGGCGCTGGTCAGCTAGGACCTGACCCTCGATCTTGTGCAGACGTGTGTCTTTGACGCGTTCGCGTGCTTCAGTGCGTGCTTCGGCAAAGCTGCCCAAGAGGTACTGATTCAAGCGGTCTACGTTGATGCTGGTGCTACTCATGGTCAGTGTGCCTTTCCTAGTGCTGCGGCGGGTGTTTCGGTTTGGTTGTCCATGTCGATGGGGGAGAGGACCCCGTGGGTGAGCCACGTACTGATTGCCTGAGCTAGTTGTGCAGCTGGGGTGCTGTTTTCGTTTTGGTGGGTCAGCCAGTGGTCAACTGCGGAGAGGATGAATCCGAGCGCGGATTCAGCCCAGAGGGTGTCAAAGAGCTCGCTGCTGTGATGCGGGGTGATTTGGCGTAGCCCGGACGTCATGAGCGATGTGATGTCGTTGCGGGCCTTGGCCGCTACATCGGTCTCGATTGAGCTGCTGGTCGGCATGACGCCGGCAGCGTTTTCGGGGTGCATCACGAACGCATAGAGCGCGGGGGAGCTTTGTGCTTGGTCGAGGTATTCGCGGATCATCGCTGTGAGTCCGCCTTCGGGTGTGGTGGCTCGGCGGCCAGCGTCGATCACGTGTGCCCTCACACGCGTGATGATTTTTTGGGAAATCGCAGCACGTAGACCGTCTTTGTCGCCGAAGTATCGGTAGTAGACGGACTTGGATGTTTGCGCGGCTGCTGCGATCTCGTCCATCGATAGCTGTGGGCCGCCGTGGTGGATGGCTCGGCGGGCGGCTATGAGGAGTTCTTCGCGCCGTTGCCTGCGGTGGTCCTCCCAACGTGTTGCGCGTCCGTCGCCTTCGCGCTCGTCAGCACTGCGCTCATCAGTTTGGTGTTCATCAATTGTGCGGTGCTCATCATCATGTATGGCGAGTGAGCCTTCGGCTTGATCGCTGTGCATGGGTCAGCCTCGCTTGTAACGCATTGAATACTGTGTGAGGTGTTTCACGATACCGATCGTATCAGGTACGCTGAGTATTGGTTGAATCACATGAGGCACTGTTAGCTTCAAGCTCGAATAGAGACTCCACTAGAGAGGACACAAGTCCGTGAACAAGTCCCCAGAAAACTCCCCGGCAAACAAGGCAGAAGCAGTAAGTAAAGCTGAGCCTAAGCCGCAGAACCCAGGTGTATCTGCGCCTCGTGAGGTTGCGATTGTTGGTGGTAACCGCATTCCGTTCGCACGCGCCTACACCGCATACGCCGATGTGTCTGAGAAAGACATGATGCTTGCCGCCCTCGATGGGCTCGTTGCCCGCTTTGGTTTGCAAGGGGAACGGCTTGGCGCCGTGGCCGCTGGTGCCGTACTGAAGCACCCAAAGGACTTCAACTTGACCCGCGAGGTCGTTCTGGGCTCCCAGCTTGACCCGGCAACGCCTGCCCACGATGTTCAGATGGCGTGCGCGACCGGCGTTGAAGCCGTCGGCTCCGTAGCCGACAAGATCGCTCACGGCCGCATCGACGTCGGCGTGGCAGGCGGGGTGGACAGCATCTCCGACGCTCCGGTCGTTGTCACGGACGGGCTACGTAAGATCCTGGTGCGCCTCACGACAGCGAAGACCGTCAAGCAGAAGCTCGCGGCGATCGCATCGATCCGACCATCCCACCTCAAGCCAGTTGCGCCGGGCACTGCCGAGCCTCGCACCGGCTTGTCGATGGGTGAGCACCAGGCGATCACGAACGAACGCTGGGGAATTACTCGCGAGGCCCAGGATGAGCTTGCCGCTGCAAGCCACCGCAACCTCGCGAAAGCTTACGACGAGAACTTCTTCGACGACCTCATCACCGGATTCCAGGGGCTCACTCGCGATAACAATATGCGCCCGGATTCCACGGTTGAGAAGCTCGCGAAGCTCAAGACCGTTTACGGCAAGAGCCTGAAATCGGAACCAACGATGACCGCCGGTAACTCGACCCCTCTGACCGACGGCGCATCAGCTGTTCTGTTGAGCTCGGTTGAATACGCTGATGAGAAGGGCCTGCCGAAGCTGGCCAAGCTCGTTGACTACGAGCTCGGTGCCGTGGATTTTGTTGGTGGTGAAGAGGGCCTCCTCATGGCTCCTGCCTACGCCGTCCCACGCATGCTCGAGCGTAACGGCCTCACGCTTCAGGACTTCGATTTCTACGAGATCCATGAGGCCTTCGCCGGTACCGTGCTCTCGACCCTGAAGGCATGGGAAGACGAAGAGTTCTGCACCACCAAGCTCGGCTTGAAGGCCCCGCTCGGTTCGATCGACCGTTCCAAGCTCAACGTCAACGGATCCTCCCTGGCAGCCGGCCACCCGTTCGCAGCAACCGGCGGGCGCATCATCGCCTCGGCCGCCAAGATGGTTCACGCCAAGGGCAGCAAGGCACGCGCGCTCGTATCCGTGTGCGCGGCAGGCGGCCAGGGCGCTGTAGCTATCGTGGAGGCTTTCTAATATGGCTGATCAGTACATGCAATTCACCCAAGCAGGGTTCGGTAAATTCCTGAGCAAGAAGCTCGGGCTACCCCGGCCAACCACGCTGCGCCGCTTTGAGGAAGGTGCGCCGCTCGTGCCTGGCACGGCGGTCGTGCTCGGGGTGGAAACACAACTGGAAACCCGGAGCAAAAGCGTCCAACGGATCGCCGACCTACTCGGAACGTGGGGTGTCAACGCCACAACCCACCCTGATTCTGTGCGCGGTGAGATCGGTGCCATCATCCTGTGCACCGAAGAAATCAATACCCCAGAAGAGCTGAGCAGCATAGCGATGACCGCGTCCCCGCTGGTCAAGAAGCTCGCACGCACCGGCCGTGTTGTGGCCCTCATGCGCCGAGCGGATCAAGCCACATCCACAGCCCAAGCTAGCGCCCGCGGCGCCGTAACCGGCATGATGCGTTCGCTCGCTCGCGAGCTCCGTTGGGGATCGACCGGCAACGGCATCGTGTTAGATAATTCCGTCGATGTGGATGCAACGAGCGTCCAGGCGGCGCTACGTTTCTTACTTTCGGGTCGCTCGGCTTACGTTGACGGCCAATTCATCGAAGTCAGCAGTGCCGCTGGAACACTGCCAGAGAACCCGGAGAAACGACTAGAAGGTAAAGTCGCAGCCGTCACCGGTGCGGCCCGTGGCATCGGCGCCGCGATCGCTAAGGTTTTGGCTCGCGACGGCGCACGCGTCATCGCGATCGACATGCCAGGGGCATCCGAATCGCTCACCACAGTGGCCAACGAGATCAAGGGAACCGCGCTCCAGCTCGACGTCACGGCTGCAGACGCTGGCGAGCGCATTATCGAGCATGCACGCCAGCTACACGGCGGCCTCGACATCGTGATCCATAACGCGGGCATCACGCGCGATAAGTTGCTGGCCAACATGGATGAGTCACGGTGGAACAGCGTCATGGCAGTGAACCTGGAATCCCAGTTGCGCATGAACAAGCAGTTCCAGGAGGCGGGGCTCGATGGCCTGCGTGTAGTGACACTCGCCTCAACCTCCGGTATTGCCGGTAACCGAGGCCAAACTAACTATGCAGCATCGAAAGCTGGCGTGATCGCGATGGTTGCGGCTGAAGCCGAGAGGTTCGCGGCCCACGGTGGCTCGATCAACGCGGTCGCTCCGGGCTTCATCGAAACTGACATGACAGCCAAGATCCCACTCGGCCCGCGTGTGGTGGGCCGGCTCGTGATGCCAAGCCTTCAACAGGGAGGCTTGCCCGTGGATGTTGCCGAAGCGATCAGCTTCCTCGCATCCGACGGCGCGGGTGGTGTCAACGGCCAAACCTTGCGTGTATGTGGCCAGAGCCTGATCGGAGCGTGAGTATGTCCATCCGTTATCTCGACGCGCTACCAAGCCTGGGGAAGATCTATGCGCAAGCGGGTACCGAGGCGCTTAAGAAGCGGCCAAAGAAGGTCTCTGCAGATAGCCTCCCGAGTGATGGGCTCGGCGTGCGTGGGGTCACGATCTCCCGGGAAACCGTCAACGCCGTCAACCGTCACGTCGGGGCGCCCACCAGAGATTCCGTACCGAGCATCGTCGTGTTCGGTACAGCGTTCCCATTACTGATCGAGCTCATGCGGCAGCCGGAGTTCCCGTTGCCGATGCTCGGGATGATCCACTTGACCAACACGGTTGAGCATCACCGCACCATCGTGCCAGGGGAGAAGCTCACTTTCGAGGTCCGGCCGCTTTCACTCGATGCGCATCACGCCGGTGTGGCGTGCGAAATCGAAACGCGTGTGCTCGATGACGGCGGCGACGTGGTCTGGACGGGGACGGGTGTGTTCCTCGCTAAGGGGGTCACCCTCGAGGACGCGCAGAAGCCCGAACGGCCTGAGCGGGAAGCGCCTGACCTTCCACAGATGAACGCTCAATGGAGCTTTGCTCCGGGGGAGGGCCGTAGGTGGGCCGGGATCCTGGGGGATTACAACCCGATCCACCTCTCCAACGTGAGCGCGAAACTGTTGGGCATGAAAACCGCGATCGTTCACGGCGCGGACCTCGCAGCACACGCGCTGGCTGCTGTTGAACCGGCTGATGCAACTGCTTGCGGCGGCTATGAGTGGCACATCGAATTCGGTGCGCCCGTTCCGATCCCATCCCGCATCAGCTTCAACCAGACTGCGGTGAAGAACGCAGATTTTGGTGAGGGAAACACGGGAGAGGAAGTTGAGGGGCTTGTTGGCTTCACCGGATTCAGTACCCGGAAGAAGCCGCGGATCCACTTCACAGGGTACGTGCGCCCCTTGGGTGTGTAGCCGCCTGACGGTAGAGACCCAGAAGCGTTGAGGCGGTGGACTCCCACGAGAAGTGCCGGCCGTGATCTGCGGCCGCGAGCGCTACCTCGTGGGGGACACCGCCCTTAGCCCAAGGAGCCAACGCCTGCGCCCACTCATGTGGATCACGTGAGTGAATCAGCAAGCCGTCAACGCCGTCGTCAATCAAATCAAGTAAGCCACCCGCGGCATGCCCTACAACAGGGGTACCGGAAGCCAGTGCCTCGGCCGCTACAAGACCGAATGTCTCGTGGCGAGATGGCACCACAACAACGTCAGCGGCCCTGTACATCAACGCGAGAAGCTCCTGGGGCATCGGGGGTTTGAACGCAACCCGATCCTCGACGCCTCGCGCGCGTGCCCGTGCCGCTAGGTCCATCGAACCGGGCCCAGACTGATCCCCGATCATGACCAGGCTCGCTTCACACCCCGCATCTTTCAGCGCAGCCAGGGTATCTAGCGCGACATCCGGGCCCTTATAGTCCTGGAACCTGCCAGCGAACAACATCTTGAGCCCGCTCCGGTGTGCTCCGGGCTCTACTGGCCAGGAAGCCGTAGGCCCTTCTGGGTGGAACACGCTGCGGTCGATCCCGGGACGGGCGATCGTGATCTTCTCAAGCTGGACCCGTAGGTCGTCACTGAGCTCCGCCCGGTCTGTCACGGTATTTGCTGTGAGCCCGTACGCTTCGGCGGCGATGCGCTGTTCCGTCTGCTCACGGAAGGTTTCCACGGCAGTCCGGGTGTGGCCGTGATGCCGCTTCCGCGCGGAGGTGGTGTGAAAGGTTGCGATAACCGGCTTGCCGTGAGCGGCTTTGAGGGCGGCGTCGGCTGAGAGCCAATAGTGGGCGTGAACCACATCTGCGGCCATAAAAGCTGGATGCTGAGATAACTGTTGCGCGAACTCATCCGTGTACTGCGGTAGGTCTTCTTTCGATGCGCCGGCTGGCCCGGCCGGTAGGGTGTGGACACGGTAGCCAGGGGTCACCTCGATGCTTCCCGTCTCACCTCGTGTGAAAACATCAACCCTCACGCCGGCGGCCGCGAGGGCACGCGACGTTTGATCGACGAAAACATTGAGACCACCGGCGTCCCCTCCACCTGCTGTTGCACGCGGCGAGGTGTGCATACTGATCACAGCAACGTGCATTTAGTCACACTCCAGGCGGAATACGGGAACAAACCAAACAGGGGCACGAGCGGAACCTAGCTCGCTTAAAGCCAGCAAATAAGCCCATGGAACGGCTTTCATTCTAGAGCCAGCAGCTCACGCGAGGTAACTGGCAGGCCATCCACGTGACATATAGAGGCCCCCTCGTTTTGGCATTCTCGAAATCCATGTGTAGAGTCTTTCCTGTTGTCTTCGGCCAGTGCAACACAATAGACTGGCCAAAGCCGCTCGCGCGGGTGGCGGAATAGGTAGACGCGCTAGCTTGAGGTGCTAGTCCTCGCATAAGAGGGTGGGGGTTCAAGTACCCCTCCGCGCACGTTTGTAATGTGTCGGGACATCGTTCATACGATGTCCCGACATTTTTTATGTCCAGGGGCTTTGATGTGTCGGGTCATCGTTCCGCTTTTTTGGTGGATGTGTCGGGTCATCGTTCCGCTTTTTTGATGCGGCCAAGGCGGCCCGGCAACATACCTGCCGTCTGGCGGCTCCCCGGTGTTCCCGGGGCTATTCTGCTGCCGCTACGGCTGCTGTTCACCGGTGTTGTGGCGGCTCATGGCCGCCGGGACAAGCGCATTTCTGCGCAACCTCTGTCTCGACGTGGATAACGCCGGCAGACCGGTCGCGTCATGCAGTGGTGGGAACGATGTCGTGACACATGGGTGAAGGATGTCGTGAGACATGGTTGGAAGGGTGTCGTGAGAGATCTGTGGGTGGGTTGAGGCGGTGAGGGGTGAACGATGTCGTGAAACCAAATACCCCTCCGCGCACGTTTGTAATGTGGTCGGGACATCGTTCACACGATGTCCCGACATTTTTTATGCTCCGGGGCGTTGATGTGTCGCCTCATCTGTATCTATTGTTTGCGGCCGCTATGACAGGTAGCTTCTGCCCCGCCCCGCCTCAACGTGGGCTACGTCTCCGCACCAGTTAGACCTTTGTCTCCACGCGGGGGATGTCGTGACAAACGGGTGAAGGATGTGGCTGCGCCAGATAAGTTCCCATCCCAGTTGCGGCACGAAATGAACCCATTACACTGCGTTTAACTTTATTTCAAATTTCTAGAGTTTTTGGGTTT
>NZ_KV789378.1:0-881 GCF_001807575.1 Arthrobacter sp. HMSC08H08 | reverse complement strand
GGCTCTGTTGCAAAGATTGGCGGCAGTCAGAGGTAGGCTGTCGCTCTGCGCCGATCAGGCGGCTGCTGCGAAATGGTGGTTGAGCATGCCCATGGCCTCCGTCAGCGCCGAGGGCCCAATGCCAAAAGCTCTCTCCACAAGGCGCACCTCGCCCCTGATGCCGGGCTGCAGGCACCAGGGGCGAGCCTGTCCTTTGCGCAGGGCTCGCATGACTTCGAATCCCTTGATCGTGGCATAGGCCGTGGGGATCGATTTGAAACCGCGCACCGGCTTGATCAGTATCTTGAGCTTTCCGTGATCGGCCTCGATCACGTTATTGAGATACTTCACCTGCCGGTGGGCCGTCTCCCGGTCCAGCTTTCCTTCGCGCTTCAATTCGGTGATCGCTGCACCATAGCTCGGCGCTTTGTCGGTATTGAGCGTGGCAGGCTTTTCCCAGTGCTTCAGGCCTCGCAGGGCCTTGCCCAGGAACCGCTTCGCTGCCTTGGCGCTGCGGGTCGGCGACAGGTAGAAATCGATCGTGTCGCCCCGCTTGTCGACTGCCCGGTACAGGTAGGTCCACTTGCCCCGCACCTTGACGTAGGTTTCATCCAGGCGCCAGCTCGGATCAAAGCCACGCCGCCAGAACCAGCGCAGCCGCTTCTCCATCTCCGGGGCGTAGCACTGGACCCAGCGATAGATCGTCGTATGGTCGACCGAAATGCCGCGTTCCGCCAGCATTTCCTCAAGGTCGCGATAGCTGATCGGATAGCGACAATACCAGCGCACCGCCCACAGGATCACATCACCCTGGAAATGGCGCCACTTGAAATCCGTCATCGTTCCGTCCGTCCAATCTCCGCCAAGCATGCTCAAGCTTCACGATTTTTGCAACAGAGCCC
>NZ_KV789377.1:1964-36136 GCF_001807575.1 Arthrobacter sp. HMSC08H08 | reverse complement strand
CTGACTGCCGCCAATCTTTGCAACAGAGCCGTATCTCGTACCAAGTCGTCACGGGGTCCCACGTCAGGTCTAGGCGGTGTTCGGATAGGTCCGATCCTATACCTCTACTGCTTTGGAACTGCCGAGTTCTCAGAAATCCGGGCGGAATCGCACGCCCGACGGCAGTGAAGAGAACCCTGCCCCGAGGAGCGCCGCAGCCAGATTCGTGCCCAGGATGTCTTCGCCGTTGACCTTCTGGAGCGTGATGACCTGCGACCGGGCACGCCGCAACGCCTCAACCAGTGAGACTGCAACGATCGAGGTCAACGCTGACTGCACATCGGCCGCCGATGCGCTGGCAGGCACCGCGCCGCTTGCGGTAGTGAGATGGTGCGCGAGCTCATCGATCCACGAAATGACGGTCCGACCACCCCGCTCCACATACAGTGCCGCGTGACCATCCACCATGACCACGAGGGCACCAGCCTTCCGGCCCGGTCGTGCTTTCGCGGGCGGGTCTGGCCACGGCAGAACCCCGCCGAAAGGGTTCGCGGGATCAGTCGCCGCGAGCGTCACCGCAGTGTATGCAGGTGTGCCCGTGGCAAAGGTTGCGGACGGGGCAGCGGCGGGTGCATCGTTGTCGCGGACAAATTCACGTAGCCGGTCTACCGTCCCCGACAACGCGAACTGGGCCGCCCCGAGTTTCTCCACGAAATAGCCGCGGCGAACCGTCCCGGTCTCCTCACGCCGCTGGAAAACCTTATACAGCGTTCCGAAACTAGCGCCCTCAACTGAGGCCCCGCCCTTCGTGACGACCCCGTAGCGGGCCAACAGCATCTCGGCGCGAGCGGCAGCCAACAGCGTCGGGTCCGTCTCCGGGGCAGGCAACGTAGCCCACCTGCCCGCATTCAACCGCTCAGCCGTCGACAACACAGCCGGCTTGGACACGGACATCGACCGCAAACCACGCAAACCAGCGCGCCCCACCCGCGCGGTCCGGGCACGCGCACGTGAACGAGACTGATGCGTCGCCTTACCCTGCGACAACAGCGATCGAACCGGCAAGAACGAATCATTCGTGACCCGGCCAGACCACAACAAATCCCACAAAACCGAACCCACAACAGACTCCGCAACCGGATCCCCACCATCGGCGGCTAACGCCTGCGCAATCTGACCCACATAAAACGCGCCACCGGAACCAAGAACCTCAAGCACACGCTCATGAACAGTCGAGTGCGCGGCCGCGTCGGATGGGACGGCCGCGCCGGCTGGGGTAGATGGGGCGGCTGGGTCGGTTGCGTCCGTTGCATAGGTTGCGGCGGTTGCGTCCGTTACATCGGCTACGCCGGTTGCGTCCGCGCTGGCGGCCACCGCATCGGGCATCGCTAACGGCAACGAAAGCGCGGCTGTGTCGGTGGTGTGAAAAGCGATCCAACCGTCATCAGCAGCGAGCGCTCCCGCTCCGGAGAACACAACATCACCGGAAGCGAGGAGCTCCTCGAGCATCGCCGGCGCATAATCCGCCACGCGGGCCGGGAACACGTAGGACTCCCACGCGCTCGCCGGCAACGGGACACCGGCCAGTTGCTCAATCACGGTGTAGACGCCGTCCACGCCACGCAACGTGTCAGCGCCGTGCCGCATACCTTGTCCTGCGCCTGCTGCGACATCTTGCCAGTCGAGCAGGAACCGGGCGTAGGCGTCTTGCGGGGTGGGTTCGACTTCGCTACGAAGGGCGGCGAGCGTGCGGGCGCGGATGCGGCGCAGAATCTCGATGTCGCACCACTCGCCGCCGGTACGTCCGGGTGTGAACTCGCCAGCTTCGACGCGATTGTCCTGCACCAGCCTGCGCAGAGTTTGGACTACGACGGCGTTGGCCAGCCCCAGCGTACGCGCGGCTTGTTCTGTGGTGAAGGGGCCGTGGGTGCGGGCATAGCGGAGCACGAGGTCTTCCAGCGGCGCTTCGAACGGTTCGAGGAACGCGACCGGGACACCCATAGGTAGCGGGATGCCGAGCGCATCTCGGAGGCGTGCCGCGTCTTCGATCGCGGCATAAACCTCAGCCCCGCGGACCCTGAGCTTGAGTGCACGCCGCTGAGCCACGAGCTCGTCAGCCCACGCCGCCGCGTCCTCAACCGAAGCGTGCGGTGCTGGAACGTGCGGTGCGGAAGCCGTGCCGCCATCCGGTGGGTTGAGGCGGGCCGCGAGCTCCTCTGTGCTGAGTGGGCCGAGCACCCGCAGGAGGTCCGCGGCGCCTTCGAGCCCCCACGCGCGTCGTGATGGTGTGAGGCGTTGGGCTTCGGCTTCGACAGCGGCGATGATGTCCGCATCGAGCAGTTCGCGTAGTTCGCCGCGGCCCAGGATTTCGTTGAGCAGTTTGGGGTCCAGGCTGAGCGCGGCAGCGCGGCGTTCCGCGAGCGGGGAGTCGCCTTCATACAGGAATTGGGCGACGTACCCGAACAGGAGGCTTTGCGCGAACGGCGAGGGTTCGCGGGTCTCTACTTCGGTGATGCGCACCGCGCGGGACGCAAGCTTCTGGGTGAGCACCCGCAGTGCCGGCATGTCGTAGACGTCTTGGAGGACTTCCCGCACGGTTTCCATGACGATGGGGAACGTCGGATGCTTCGCCGCTACAGCGAGTAGCTGGGCGGCTCTTTGCCGTTGTTGCCATAGCGGTGTGCGGCGGCCCGGGTCGCGGCGGGGCAGCAGGAGGGCGCGGGCAGCGCATTCACGGAAGCGGGCGGCGAAGAGCGCGGAACCGCCGACGCGTTCGGTCACGATCTCTTCAAGTTCCTCGGGTTCGAAGATGAAGATTTCGGCCCCGGGTGGTTCGTCTTCGGCGAGCGGTAGCCGCACGACGATGCCGTCGTCGGCTGCCATCGCGGACCCGTCGAGTCCGTAGCGTTCCTCGATCCGGGCGGCGACCGCGAGCGCCCATGGCGCGTGGACGGCTTTACCCCACGGCGAGTGCAGTATGAGCCGCCAGTCGCCGAGTTCGTCTTTGAAACGCTCGATCACAAGGTGAGTGTCGCTGGGTACGCGCCCGGTGGCTTGTTCCTGTACTTTGATGTAGCGGATGAGGTTGGTCGCGGCCCATTCGTCGAGCCCCGTGTTGGTGAGTTCGGTGTGGGTTTCAGTTTCGGGTTGGTGTGCGATGCGGGCTTGGAATGCGCCTAGTGCTTGGCCGAGTTCGGCGGGGCGGCTGAGGTCGTCGCCGTGCCAGAACGGTAGCTTGCCGGGTTCTCCGGCGGCTGGGGTGACGAGGACGCGGTCGAATGTGATGTCTTGGATGCGCCACGCGCTGGCACCGAGTTGGATGACTTCGCCGATCCTGGTTTCGTAGACCATTTCTTCGTCGAGTTCGCCTACGCGTTTGTTGCCGGTTCCGGCTTGGTCGCCGTCGGCGAGGAATACGCCGAAGAGTCCGCGGTCTGGGATGGTTCCGCCGCTGGTGACGGCGAGGCGTTGCGCGCCGGGGCGGGCGGTGATGGTGCCTTCGTCGCGGTCCCAGATGATGCGGGGCCGCAGTTCCGCGAAGTCGGCGGAGGGGTATTTGCCGGCGAGAAGGTCGAGCACGGCGATGTAGGCGGAGTGGGGTAGGGATGCGTAGGGGGCGCTGCGGCGGAGGGTGTCGTACCAGGTTTCGACGTCGAGGGTGTCTAGGGCTGCGGCTGCGACGGTGTGTTGTGCAAGGACGTCGAGTGGGTTGGCGGGGATCGCCATGGTTTCGATGAGTCCTTCGCGCATGCGTTGCACGGTGATGGTGGTGGAGACGAGGTCGTTGCGGTGTTTGGGGAAGAAGTGGCCGTGGGATTCGGCGCCGACGTGGTGGCCGGCTCGGCCTACGCGTTGCAGTCCGGCGGATACGGCGCCGGGGGATTCGATCTGGATGACGAGGTCGACGTCGCCCATGTCGATACCGAGTTCGAGCGAGCTGGTCGCCACGACGCATGTGAGCGCCCCAGTTTTGAGGGATTCTTCGATCGCGGCGCGGCGTTCTTTGGATACGGAGCCGTGGTGGGCCATCACGATGTCCGGCACAGGTGTTTCTGTGCCGGTGCGTTCGTTTTCGTGGCGGGTGTTGAGTTCGTTGAGTGCGGTGGTGAGTTTTTCTGCGAGCCGCCGTGAGTTGACGAACACGATGGTGGAGCGGTGGGCGCGGATGAGGCTGAGCACGCGTTCTTCGATGTGGGGCCAGATGCTTGCGCTGGCGACGTCGGTGGGTAGGCCTGTTTGGGGTGCGGGTGCGGTCGCGAGGTCTGAGAGGTCAGGCACGGGGACGGTGACGCGGAGGTCCCAGGTTTTCTCTGCTGGCGGGGCGACGATCGTGACTGGCTGGTTTCCGCCCAGGAAGCGGGCAACCTCTTGGCGCGGTTCCACTGTGGCTGAAAGCCCGATGCGTTGAGCGGGTTTGGCCAGGAGGCTATCGAGGCGTTCAAGTGAGACGGCGAGGTGGGCGCCGCGTTTGGTTGAGGCGAGTGCGTGGACTTCGTCGATGATGACGGTCTCTACGTTGCTGAGGGTCTCCCGCGCTTTGGAGGTCAGCATGAGGTAGAGGGATTCCGGGGTGGTGATGAGGATATCCGGCGGGCTGGAAATGAGTTTGCGGCGCTGGTTGACGGGGGTGTCGCCAGTGCGGATCCCTACCGTGATCTCCGGGGTGGTGTTGGTGTCCAGAACGGCGTTGTCTGCGGTGATGTCGGTTGTGGTGCCGTTGTCAGCGGCTTGGGTGAGGTGTTTGGCGGTTTGGGTGATTCCGATGAGGGGCGCGCGGAGGTTGCGTTCAACGTCGGTTCCGAGCGCTTTGAGCGGGGAGATGTAGAGGACCCGGGTGCGTTTCTTTTTGCTCCGGCTCTTCTTGGTTTCTTTCTCTGAGCGCAGTGTCTTGTCGCTCTGTGTCTTGTTGCTCTGTGTCTTGTTGCTCTGTGGCTTTTCGCCGGCGGCTTGGTGCTGTTTCCCGTGGAGGAGTTGGTCGAGTGACCAGAGGAATGCGGAGAGTGTTTTTCCGGAGCCGGTGGGCGCGATGACGAGCGTGTGGTTGCCGCGTGAGATTGAGTCCCAGGCGCCGAGTTGGGCGGCCGTGGGGTGTGGGAAGGCACCGTTGAACCAGGTGCTGGTGGGTTCTGAGAACCGGCCCAGGATGGTTTCTGTGTTAGGTGTTTGTGGTGCCACTCGTTACGAGTTTATCCCCCGCTGGTAGCTAGTACTTGATGCCTATAAGGTAGCTCCAGAATGCGATCGAGGCCATGAACGCGATCACCGTTCCTGCGAAGATGCCCCAGCCGAGGTGCTTTCGAGGAGTAAACAAAGCGGTTTGCAGGCCGATGATCCCGAGAATGAACGGGGCCATGGGGACTAGGAGAAGAGTCTCGCCGGGGTCAATGAACCATGGAAGATGCATGCCGAGGACGGTTGGGACGAAACCGATCAAGAAGCCTGCAACACCGATGTAGACGTTGCGGCGTTTTTTGCGATTTTCATCGACCAGCTCCGCTACATGTGACGAAATGGTTTGTTCGTGCACCTGGGACGGGGTGGTATGTGGCTCGGGTGGGGTACTCTTCTCGTTCATTTTTAACCTTCGCGGGAAGAAGCCCAGCAAATGTAAGTGTTGGCGGGGCTGTGTTAGTTAGGCCAGTTCAAGTAGTCGGCGAGCAGGTAAGCCCCGTATATGAACATTACAACGAAGGGTATGGCGAATCCGGCGAATAGACCCAAACCGAAGTGTTTGTGAGGCGTCAGCAGAGCAATCAGTATGCCTATCACTGGGATTCCAAATGAAACTAGAGGAAGCAGAAATACGTAGTGGCCTATGGCTAGCTGCGACAGAAGATAGTACAGGAGGAAGAGTGCGAAACCGGTAGCCAACCCGAGGAAAGTACGGCGGAAAGCCAGGCGGCGATGTTTGGTCTGCTTTGGTGTGCGTGGAGATGGGGTTTCTTGGTGGGCCGGAGCTGGTGTGGTGTGCAGTTCGGGAGGTGGATTGTTCTCGTTCATGTTTCAACCTTTGTGGAAAGAGATCTAGCAGGTATAGCGGTGGTTTAGATGCAACAGTGGCTGTGCTAGCTAATTCAGTTTTTACTGTTGCCGAGGAAGTAGAGCAGGAGCACGATGACAACGATGAAGCCTGCAACAGTTCCTATGAAGATGCCCCAGCCGAGGCGTTTACGAGAGCTCAGCGTGGCTATCGTTATGCCGATGATTGCGTAGACGAGCGGGGACAAGAGCAAGAGGGGAAGAATATCCCCGTTAGCGAAGAATGGCGGCACATACATACTGAGGCCGGTTGCCACGAAACCGATAGCAAAACCGATGTAGGCGCCGCGACGGTCTGTATGTCGTTTCTCGGTCTGCTTGGGTGTGTGGATGTTTTCGTGCACGGATCACCCCTTGTGGGAAACCCTACTGAGTGCAGGGAGACTGTGAGTTTCTGGTGAGTGAGTTTTATACGTGGACATTCTGAGCCTATGAAAAGGCCATAAGGGCGCACGGACCAAAGAAGATGATGATGCTGGCCAAAGGCCCAGCAATGAGCCCCCATCCGAATGATTTGTGTTTTTCGTTTTTCAGGATTAGGGAGATGCCGATGAGGATGAACCCTATCGGTGGAATCAATGGGCCCACGAATGGGTTCATAAAGAAGAAGAAAGGAGACACTAGCACCGAGAAGAAAACACCAACAACAGCGCCGGCGAACATGAGCCCGCATCCGCCCACATCGTTGCCCCGCTCATCATCCCGAGGGGGACCGTAACCGTCGCTAGTGCCAGGCATGCCATACTGCTGGTTGTTGCTCTCGTTGTGGTGTTCGCCGCTGTCTTCGCTGTCTCCGTAGCCGTTGGTGTTGTTGTTCGTGCTCATGCCGGCACCTCATTTTCTTCAGGCGCGCGGTTTCCTGCGTGGACAGGTGCTGCCACACGGGTAGTTTCTCCCTCAAGCGCAGGTTGCGTCACGTGGCCATGAGCGTGTTCTGCCGCGGCATCGTGAACAGCCGCCAGACGTGGAGCAGCCGCAGCATCACGGCTGGTTTCGGTGACCCAGAGTTTGCCGCGTTTGATGAGGTAGATAATGCGGATCGCGAAGATCGGGATCGTCACGAGCAGGAACATTTGCGGCCTGGTGAGGCCCATCCAGGCGATCTCGTTGCCGCGCACAAACTCGACGAAGAACCGGAATACCGCGTACGTCCCGATATACAGGGTGAGGGTTTCACCCGGTGCGATCGGTTTGAACCGTAGCCAGAACCACAGAACACAGAATGCGATCAGATGGAACGCGGATTCGTAAGCGAAGCTCGGATGCAAACCCACACCCGCCGGGGTGTGCAGGTGAGCCCCTTGCTGTTCGTTGAGCACAACACCCCAGTCGCTCCCCGTGGGGGTTCCCGGCCGCTCCGTCAAATAGCAGGCCCAACGCCCAAAAGCCATCGCAAGCGCCACAGCCGGTGCGAACAAGTCACCGCTGCGGGCTTTATAACCGATGATCTTCTTCGCAACATGGACGCCAAGCCACGCACCCACCAGCGCAGACAGGAAGGATGCATTGCCATAAGCTAGCTGCTCTGCGAGGCCCAGATTCTCGCGCGGGTCCAGGTGTTGCGCCCATGTGCCAAGACGAGCGAACACGGCGGCACCAGCCAGTGCGCCCACTACAAGCACGCCTGTGCGTTCGTTGAGGCGTTCGCGTCTGCGCGCCTCAATCCAGAACACCACGGAACCGAGCAATAATGCGATAGCAACGAACACCGAGTGGGTATCCAACGGGACCCCAGGGATGAGTTCGAACCCGATCAAATCAGATAAATGTGGATACATGGTCAGCTCACTATCTTGATCCATGCCATGACCCACAGCGGTGTGAGCGCTGCTGCGAGCACGGCAAGTGTGGTGAGGTAGGCGATCACACGTTTAGTGTCGCCTAGTTTGCATTTGGATTTCATGAGGCCTTCGCGACGTGCCTTCGCGTAGCCGCGAATCCCAAGAATCGAGAAGAACAAAAGCGAAAGCGGGCCGAAAATACACGTCAGTAAAGCGATGGTGGCGAAGATGCACAACCGCAACGGGTCGAAAGGCTGAGCCGGTTCCGGCAACCCGTCTGTGATACGTTGGTTCAACGCCGGGGTGTTCGGCGTCATGAACGAATGCTCCGCCTCGTGTGCCCTATTAGTCATGATGCACCCTCATCGTGTCACTCCGTCAGGAACTTTCACTGACACAGGGAGACGGTGCCGGCCAGCGGAGTCATGAGCCGGCGTGCTTGCGGTGTCTGCTTTGCCAGTGGCGGTGGAGATGCGGCGTTCACCTAGCGGAGCCCACGCCTGCACAGCGCAGAATGGCGCGCACTGGTGGATCGCGTTGCCATCCTCGTCGGCGCCTTCACGCACTGTCGCGACGTGTACACAGCATTGGGTGAGGCGTTCTTCGATCATCGTGTTGATGTCCATGAACGGTTTGATCGTGATGCGTTTGACGCGTTCACCCATGAACTGGCGTAGCCGGTGTTGTTGCCCCGGCAGGGAAGAAGCCGCGAGCTTGGCGAGCGTTCCGATCCCCAGATCACACCCCACACAGATGTCGCGCCACAGCGAACCGATCGACGGGTGAGACAGCGAGGACTGCTCAGAGAACAGATCCAGAAGTGATTGCTTGACCTGTTTCTTGAGGGTCTTATTGACCCCGGAATCCGCGATGCGGTTGGCGATCATGTCAGGGTTCAGGTCAAGGAACTCTTTCAGTTTCTCAAGGCCCACGAGGCTCGTGAGTGAAGACCATTCGCCCGAATCGTCTTTGAGTAGGTATCCCAGTGAGCAACAGTGCGGATGGGAACACGGTAGCGCGGTCATGTCCCGCCACGTGACGAGGCCATCAGTCTGTTCCTCAAGACGGGCAAGAACCCCTGTATGCGTTAAACGGTTGTTCGGGTCGATGCCCGCGGAACGTCCAGACCCGAAGACCGGCTGGATCGTCACGCCACCCACGAACGGGGTGTCGAGCGCACGGCGGATCACGGTGCCGATCTCGTGGTCGTTGACTCCTAAAGCCGCCGTCATGGTCAGCGTTGTGAAGATCCCGGCCTCAGACAACCGGTCCAGGGCCTCGAACTTGATCTTCCGGATGTCCCCGCCGCGGTGGTAACGCACGGAGCATTCCTCTTCGCCGTCGTACTGCAAATACACTTCGAGGCGCTCGCGGTGCTTGGCTAGGAAATCAACGAATTCCTGGTCTTGGGCTATACGCAGTCCGTTGGAGTTGAGCAGGATCCGGACTACCGGGCGTGCAGCAAGTTCCTCGATGAGCTGCTCAAGCCACGGATACAGCGTCGGTTCGCCGCCCGAGAGCATGAGCACGTCGATACGGTTCTCTTCGCGGGACAAACGCGTATCGACGGAGGCGAGGACTTCCGCGAGCGGAGCAACAGAGGACTCAGCAGGGGAAGAGGACGCAAAGCACGTGGGGCACTTGAGGTTGCAGTGGTCTGTGATGTCTTCCAACAAGATGCAGGTGTGCTGGGTCTGCATCGTGGGAAGACCATATTCGTAGGCTTCCGGAACCGGTAGGAAGTTGTTCTCAAGGTCCGGGGTATGCACTTTGGTGGGAGCCGTCCACTGCTCAAGATAGGTGAGGATCTCACCGGATTCGTCATACAGCGTCCGCTGCAGACCGTGTTTGCGGCAACCGCGTTCCAGCCACACTTGCCCGTCAGGGTATTCGGCAAGCCAACCGGTGAGCCGCTCAACCTGGGCTAGCGGTTTATGAGGGTCTTCCTCATGGCATACGGGACAAAACGCATTCACATAACGGTGAATGCGGTACGAACGAAGCGGCATCCCAGGTGCATCGACAGGCATGATATGAGCCTAAGACAAGAACGTGCCGTAGACCACATTCCTATCAAAATTGTGGATATATAACGGAGCGTTCGCGGTTGTGGATAACGGAAGATCCGCACGGCTTCCTCACACGTGGTGGTATCCGCTACCGGCCATGATCTCTTGTGATCGATACACCTGCTCAACGAGCATTAACCGCACAAGCTGGTGCGGGAACACCAAGTTGGAGAGCGACCATACGAGGTCCGCCCGCTGGTGCACGCTCTGATCAACACCGAAAGCGCCACCAATCACCACAACCACTCTCTTACCTTGGTCGATCGGGCCACGCAACGCCTTCGCTAACTGAGGTGAGTTCAGCATCTTCCCGCGCTCATCCAACAGCACAACATAGTCGCCGTGGCCGATCTTCTTCAGCAGGCGAGCTGACTCTTCAGCCCGTGCAACATCGTCGGCTTTGGAACTGTGCTGTAGCAGGTCCCACTGCACATCCCACGGCTTGCGCAACCGGCGTTCGTAACGGGCGATGCCTTCTTCAACCCACGACTCATGTTTGCGGCCCACGGCCAGAACCCTAATACTCACACAACCATCCTGGCATGCGTGTGGAAGACTTAACCCTATGAGTCATTCTCACGAGCCTGAACCTGGAACCCATCCACGTCTTCGCCGTTTGCGGGCAGGGGATGCGGATGCGGTGCTTGCAGCGTTCGCCTCGTGCCCAGAGATGATCCGCCAAGGCAACGTCACCGATGCCGCTTCAGCGGCCCGCTATGTAGCCGCGCTCATCAACGAGGACTCCAGCGCTGACCCCGAAACCACGGATGAACCCGCAACCGAAACCGCCGGCGACACCACGGACGCTTGCGATGACAAGGACGCGTTCGCGGTCGTGGATGACAATGACCGCCTGTGGGGGCTTGTTGGTATAAACCGCGATGCGGCCAACAAGGTTGGCTGGTTCTGGTACTGGATGCACGCTGCAACACGGAAGCGTGGTTGGACCTCGCAAGCGGCCGCAACAGTTGCGAACTGGGCTCTAGATCACGGAGGATATGAAAGGCTCGAGTTAGGTTACAGAGCCAACAACCCGGGCTCTCAACGGGTTGCCGCCCTGTCCGGATTCATCCCGGAAGGGGTCGAAAGGAAGAAGTTCCTTGTCAAAGGGGAACGTATCGACGTTCACTTAAGCGGCCGGTTGGTGACAGACCCGGCACCAGAAACCACGGAACTTGACATCACCTGGTGATCGACCAGCGTGAAGGCCACTATGAAAGACAAGGCGAAGGCCCAAGTGAAGACGAGTCTGAAGCCCTCAATACAGGTTGGGGTGATCGTGTGAGCAACCGCGGAGTGTTCAGCCCTATATCTGGGCGGCCTGCACCTCACCCGGTGCCTCTTCCCGGTTGGAACATCTCCATCCTGTGGTTGAGCGCGCTCATACCTCTGGTAGCTACCATCACGTTGCTGGGGCATGTAGGCCGTAACTCAACAGGCCTACCCGTGGACCGAGATATTTTGGACTGGATCGTAGCGTCCCGCTCTGAGCCCTGGACCCACATCGTCCCTGTGTTCAGCATGATCGGTAGTACGCCGGTGTTCACGCCCATCATGATCGTGTTTGCTGGATCTATCGCGTATTTCAAACGGTCGCTGTGGCCGGTGATCATGCTCGCTCTCACGGCAACGCTGTCGGTGAGTGCCACGGTGATCATCAAGAACGTGTTCAACCGCCAGCGGCCACCCCTTGAAACCCAGCTACAACCTTACGAGTATTCCGGGTCGTTCCCCTCGGGGCATACTTTGAACGCGTTCGCCCTCGTGAGTGTGTCTATCTCAATGGTTCTGCGGTGGGCAGTGCGCACTTGGCTGCGGTGGGCCACCGTGATCCTCGGTGTGGCTTACATGTTCGCGATGGCGTTCTCCCGTGTCTATATGGGTGTGCACTGGCTATCAGATGTCCAATGCGGCGCCATGTTGGGTGCGGCGATCGGGTTTATCATGATTTCGGTCGATGTGTGGGCCCGCTCGCACTGGTGGTCGCGGGAGATCAACCGGGCGAGCGAAGAGAGGCTTCCGCGCCGCGAGGTAAAGCGGACAAGCAGGCGGCGCATCAGACAAACGGTGCATAAGATAGACATCGATTAAGCCAAGAGGTCCCAAGAACTGGTGTTCTTGGGACCTCTTGTTTGTGGCGGTAGCGGTGGGATTTGAACCCACGGTGCAGGGTCACTGCACACAACATTTCGAGTGTTGCACCTTCGGCCGCTCGGACACGCTACCAACTCCGGACACTCTATGTCATAGCCCGGCCGGTTTCCAAACCGAAGTGGTGTCTCGGTACGTAGCGTTCACGGCTCGCTACGCATTGTGGCGAAGAATTCCTGGAGTATTTCTTGGCACTCTCCGGCTTGGACGCCCGCGAAAACTTCGGCGCGATGGTTCAGCCGCGGCTCCCGCAGAATATCCATCACGGAGCCGGTTGCTCCGGCTTTCTCGTCCCATGCACCAAATATCACCCGCGGGATGCGGGCGAGCACGATTGCCCCGGCACACATCGGACACGGTTCAAGCGTCACCACGAGCGTGCAGTCAGTGAGCCGCCAACCATCGCCGCCATCGTCGTCTCCTCTGTCGCTAGCGTCGCCACCGGTGGGGTTGCCGGCGTTGGATGCGAGGGCGCGTGCGGCTTCACGGATCGCTACGACTTCGGCGTGCCCGGTCGGATCGCCGTCGCGTTCGCGGATGTTATGGCCGCGGGCAACGATTCTCCCGTCCGGACCCACGATGACCGCGCCGATGGGGATGTCGCCGTGCTGGGCGGCTGCGCGGGCTTCTTCGAGGGCGGCCCCCATCCATGCGTTGGCCCCGTCGGGTGGTTTGATCGGCATGTTCACAACGGTAAACCATGAATCTTCCCGCCGCGTACTCGGCAGTGGCGGCGGCGTTGTTGCTCGGACGGTATCCTGTTTTCATGCGCGTACATGTTGTTGAGCACCCGCTCGTGGCCCACAAGATTTCGGTTCTGCGTGACAAGACGACCCCGTCCCCGGTTTTCCGGCAGTTGACTGAGGAGCTTGTCACACTGCTGTCGTATGAAGCGACCCGGGACGTCCGCACCCGTGAAGTCACGGTTGAGACGCCTGTGGCGACAACCAAGGGGGTTGCTTTCGCAAAGCCGACCCCGCTTGTCGTGCCGATTCTTCGCGCTGGTTTGGGGATGCTCGAAGGCATGATGCGGCTGTTGCCTACCGCTGAGGTGGGCTTCTTAGGCATGGCTCGTAACGAGGAGACGCTTGACATCATCACGTACGCCGAGCGGCTGCCTGATGATTTGTCGAACCGTCAGGTTTTCGTGATCGACCCGATGCTGGCTACCGGCGGAACCCTCGTGGAATCGATCGGTTACCTCTTTGAGCATGGAGCGGATCAAGTCACGTGTATCTGCTTGATCGCTGCCCCGGAGGGCGTTGAGCGCCTGAACGCGGCCTACGGCGATGATGACCGCGTCAACCTCTACATCGCGGCGCTCGATGAAGGGCTGGATGAGAACGCCTACATTGTGCCTGGTCTCGGCGATGCAGGAGATCGCCTGTACGGCCTCGCCGAATAGACCGGCTCCTTAGCGTTGGCAGGCTCTTGAACCTTCGGTTCCTGTCGCGTGGCTGGGGACTGCGCCGTGGTTGGTGTTTGCGTCTCTATCGCGGCCTGGGCATCAGCTGGGGCTTGCGCTTCGAGCTGTGTGGTTTCAGCGCGGTGCTTTGCCGCGCCTGCCGCCGGTGGTGGGCAGTATGGCAGCCGGATGGTGAAGACGGTGTTGCCGGGCTCTGATTCAACGTTGATGGTGCCTTGGTGGGCTTCTGCAATCGCTTTGACGATGGCCAGGCCGAGGCCGCTGGTTGATGTTGAACCGGAGCGCGCTTTGTCGGCGCGGGCGAGCCGGTCGAATACTTTCGGCAGGAATTCTGGGTCGATACCTTCGCCGGTGTCGTGGACACGGACTACGACGTCGTAGCCGCTGTTGTGCGAGCGTGCCCGTTCTTCCGCGTGCATTTGTGTGGTGCTTGCGTTGAACAGCGCTGGAACATGGGTGAGCTGTGTCGGTTCGATGCCGACTGTGATGTCGACTTGCGTTCCGGCGCTGGTGTGTTTCGCGGCGTTGGAGGCAAGGTTGCTGAGAACCCGGGCGAGCTGGGACGGGTCGCCTTCGACGTAGGCGGGGTCGCCGTCGGTGAACGCGTCGAATTCCCATGTGTGCTCGCCGAACGCGGCTTGAGAGTCCAGGTACACGTTCGCGGCGATTTGGACCATGTCCACGGTTTCGATGGTCGTGGCGTGGCCTTCTTCGAGTCGGTTCAGAAGCAAGAGCTGCTCGACCAGTTCGGTCATGTTCTCGGTTTGGCCGATCAGGCGTTCGAGTGAGCGTTCCCCGTCGGGGGTGAGCTCGTGGGTCACGTGGATCAGCTGGGCGTAACCGCGGATCGAGGCTAGTGGTGTGCGCAGTTCGTGGGATGCGTCGGCCACGAAGCGGCGCATCTTCATTTCGGAAGCGGCGCGGGTCTCTAATGCGTCTCCGACGTTGTCGAGCAAACGGTTCAGAGCTCCACCGAGGCGCCCGATCTCTGTAGGTTTGCTGGCAAGGTTACGGTTCACCCGCTGATCCACATGAACATCGGATTCTGTGAGGGGGAGGGTCGCGATGGAGTCCGCGACATCCACTACGTGGTGGAGCGGCTGCATCGTGGCTCGTATGGCCGCGCCGCCTACAGCGCCCACCAACACGACGCCGATGGTGGAGACCACCAGCATCGTGAGGTCGAGCGTCCGCAGGGTTGCGTAGGTGCGTTTAGCGGGCAGTCCTGCGACCATCACTGTTGATGCTGGCAAATCGCGTGAGGCGACAGGCTCAATGAGGAGCCGGTAGTCCCCGATCTCGAGTGTGGCTGTGATGCCTTCAGTCTTTTGAGGGTTGTACTCGAACTCGTCGATTGTGGTGATGATGGTTTTCCGGTCGGCTTCTGAGAGCTTTGTAGGCTCGCCGGTAACGGAGTCGGTGACTTCGGGGCCGGCACGGAACTTGCCGTCGGCAACGAGGGCGACGACGGTTCCAACGGGCTGGCTGCTTACGTCGGTGACCGGCATGTGCCCGCTGGCGGAGGTCGCGCGGTCGATGGTCGCGGCGAGGCTCGAGTCGAGCTGCCCCCACAGCTTTGCGGCCATGAGGGTGTGCGTCAGCCCGCCGATGATCATGGATCCAGCGGCGAGCATCAGGGTTAGCAAGACCACCAAGCGTACGCGCAAAGACATGCGCGTATTCTTGCGTGCTAGGTGGCGCTTGCGGTGACGCACGTGATAATCACGCTCCAGGTTTGAGGACGTAACCAGCTCCGCGAACGGTGTGGATCATTGGCGAGCGGCCTGTGTCAATTTTTTTGCGTAAGTATGAGATGTATAGCTCGACGATATTAGCTTGTCCGTCAAAACCATAGTTCCACACTGATTCTAGGATCTGTGGTTTGGACACTACCCGACGAGCATTCTCCATGAGGTATTTCAAAAGGTCGAATTCGGTTGCGGTGAGTTGAATCTCTTCGCCAGCGCGGTGCACTTCGTGCGAAGCGGTGTTGAGGCTGAGATCACCGACCACGATTTCGGTCTCGTCGGCGCTTGCTGCGCCGGAGCGTTGCACAAGACGGTGCAAGCGCAGGAGGAGTTCTTCGAGGTTGAAGGGTTTGGTGACGTAGTCGTCGCCGCCGACTGCCAGGCCTTCGATTCGTTCGTTGGCGGAATCCTTCGCTGTCAAGAACAGTGCTGGCAGTTCAGGCTTGAATCCGCGGATTCGCTTGAGCACTTCAGGCCCTTCGATTCCTGGCAACATCCAGTCGAGGACAACGATGTCTGGGTTGACGTCACGGGTCATCTGGACGGCTTCGAGGCCGTCGTGACACACAGTGGCTTCCCAGCCAAGCATGCGGACTCCCATCGCTACGAGATCGGCGAGGGTTGGCTCGTCATCGACGACGAGAGCGCGGATAGGGGAACCGTCTGGGTGTTCAAGGCGCGGTAGCTCTTGAGGGGAGAAACGAGAAGTGCTCATGTAACCACTTTTCCTGAGAGAGGTGAGGTAATTCTATGGAAAACCTATGTAAATGCTGTGTAACGCTTCTACATCAGCTGTTTCTTCTTGTCAAGACAGCATCTGAATTATATGCAACTGATTGAATCAATATTCACCAACCGGCACTGATTCTCAGTCTTGAGGCCTGAAGGTTGCGGGTTGCATGGTGACGAAGATTGCATAGTGCCGGTTCGTGGGTGTGCAAAAACTCTTTGATAATTCAAAGCCTTAGGTTCAAAGTGCCTCCGGGAGTGAGGTTCGTCACTAAAATCGGCGTGTATCTCACATGCTGAGACGTTTGCATAAACTTTGCTTGCGATATCGAAATATTGCGAGCAATATCTTGTCATACAAGGAAATGAGCCGAAACATATAACGTTCCAGAATTTCGGACCATTGTGAAAATCGCTCTGTTATATCGTGTCATTTTCGCATTGGTATGTTTTTAGGCGTTGGAGTTTTGGTTGGCAGGGCCCCGGGGCGGCAAGGTGTCGGGGCTGCGTCTAAGGAGCAGGTATGTCCACCAACCCCGGATACGTTCACATCTCTGTCCGCGCCGCACAAAAGCGCGCAGCAGCAGCTCGCCGAGCAGCTGAGTTAGGTCGGGCCGGCTGGGGTAACCTCGCTCCAGTACCTCAAGGGCAGAACGGGATGCATCCCATGCCCGGTCAAGCTATGAGGCATAACAACCCTGCAGAATCCGGCGGTGAGACATCGGCGCGCGGTTTCGTGCTCTATGTGGGTCTGGATGAAGAGACCGCAGCAAACGCGGGCACGTCGCTTTCGCGTTTGTCCTCGCAGGTCACGACGTTCCTCCAGACCCTGGTTCCGGACGCTCAAACTCACGCGGCAGTAGCGCTGGCGCCCGCAAGCGCCGGTGGTAGCAACATCGACGTTGTGCGCCAGTGCTTGGGCGACCCAACTGTCAGCGGCAACGCTCCGGCTCGCGCGGTCCCGACTGTCGCTGATCCAGCGCGTCACACCGTGGGTGTATTGATTGATCTTTCTCGCCGCGAAGTGCAGCTCGACGGCGACATCCTGAACCTCACTCATAAAGAGTTTGAACTTCTGAACTACCTCGTTGAGAACGGTTCCCGCACTGTGGGGCGTGAGGAGCTGCTTGAGAGTCTGTGGCGCGGCGCCGACGAGATCCCGAATGAGCGTACGATCGACGTTCATATCCGTCGATTGCGCGCCAAGCTCGGGCGTCTGTCCAATACGGTACGGACTGTCCGCGGCCAGGGCTACCGCTTTTATGATCACCCAGAGGTGACCGTGTGGGCGGTTCCGGAATACTCCATCTAATATAGAACCAATCCATGGTGTGAACGGGGCGAGGCTTGATGCCTTGCCCCGCTCGCATTTAATGGTGTTGAGTAAGTGGTTCGGTTGGATGTCAAGCGAGGGATTCAGATGGCAGCTAAGACTCTGTTGATCATGCGTCACGGAAAAGCTGAGGCTCCGTGGGGGCAAGAGGATCGAATGCGTCAGCTCACCGAGTTCGGATGCGAGCAAGCGCGCCGGGCGGGGGAGTATGTGCTGGGGCAGGGGCTCGTGCCGGATGCAGCCTTGGTGTCTGATGCGGTGCGTACGAGGGCGACGTATGCGATGTTCTCTTCGGTGCTGGGCGAGGATGCCCCGAGCGCGTATCTCGATGCTGATTTGTATCTGACTGATGCAGTGGGCCTGATTGCCGCGATTAATCATGTGCCGGAAACGGTGTCCCGTTTGATTGTGGTCGGGCACATGCCTGCGGTGCAGGA
The DNA here is from genome assembly GCF_001807575.1 of Arthrobacter sp. HMSC08H08. Classification (NCBI taxonomy): domain Bacteria; kingdom Bacillati; phylum Actinomycetota; class Actinomycetes; order Micrococcales; family Micrococcaceae; genus Arthrobacter; species Arthrobacter sp. HMSC08H08. The sequence goes on along the minus strand of NZ_KV789377.1, from coordinate 18,444 downwards.
TGCTGCAATGCGGTTGGCGTCAGCTGAGTCAGATGAACAAGCGGTCATGGACATGGCGGGGCATTACCCGCCCGCATCGTTATGTGTGTTCCACTTTGATGGTGTGTGGGCTGAGCTTGACGGGCGCGATGCGGCGCTGGAGCGGTTCAAGACCTTTAAGTAAGCAACATTCAAGGCAGTGTGCCAGGAGATGAAACCCCCGAGAATATAAAAGGTCTCGGGCACCGCATGAACGGTGTCCCGAGACCTAACAATTTGCGCGCCCTAAGGGATTCGAACCCCTGACCTTCTGTTCCGTAGACAGACGCTCTATCCAGCTGAGCTAAGGGCGCATTCAGTTTTCATCTGATGTTCACCTGATCGGTTCTCATCGATGGCGACCTGCATAAGATTACCGAGACTTTGGCGGGTGTGCAAATCGGCAGTCCAGTACCACGTAAAAGATAGACCGGTCTATTTGACGTGTGTTACCAGCCGAAGCTCAAAAAACCCCGGAAATACAAGGAACTTAGACCGCTCACTTGCCTCGTGGGGCCCTGTCCGCGTGGGACGCCTCACGTCACGTCCTGCCTGCATCTGCATTCTGTAAGCCCTCATGGTTACTCTTGATGGAGACGCAACAGTCCATTTGGAGGCATAGTCTTATGACCGCGAACGCTGAGCAGACCAGCTTGTCCGCACCCACTTCTCACCAGAAGCTGGCGCAGTGGGTGTCCGAGGTGGCAGCGCTGACCCAGCCGGATGCTATCCACTGGGTAGACGGTTCCGAATCCGAAGACCTCAAGCTCAAACAGCTCCTTGTTGACACCGGTACGTTCACCAAGCTCAACGAGGACTTGTTCCCTAACTCTTACCTCGCGAACTCTGACCCTGCCGACGTCGCGCGTGTCGAGTCCCGTACGTTCATTTGCTCCGAGAAGGAAGAGGACGCAGGCTTCACGAACAACTGGATGGATCCGGTTGAGATGAAGACTAAACTCAACACCCTTTTCGAAGGCTCGATGCGCGGCCGCACGATGTACGTCATCCCGTTCGTGATGGGCCACCTCGACGCGAAGAACCCTAAGTTCGGTGTTGAGATCTCTGACTCCGCATACGTCGTGACCTCGATGCGCATCATGGCCAAGATCGGTAACGAGGTCTTGCGCAAGATGGAGGAGACGGACGCGTTCTTCGTTCCGGCGTTGCACTCGGTCGGCGCCCCGCTTGAAGAGGGCCAAGAGGACGTTGCGTGGCCATGCAACGAAGAGAAGTGGATTGTGCACTTCCCGGAGGAACGCTCGATCGTCTCCTACGGTTCCGGCTACGGCGGCAACGCGCTGCTCGGTAAGAAGTGCTACTCGCTGCGTATCGCCTCCGTCATGGCACGCGATGAGGGCTGGCTCGCGGAGCACATGGTGCTGATGCGACTGACCAACCCGGAAGGTAAGTCCTTCAACATTTCCGCTGCGTTCCCATCGGCATGCGGTAAGACCAACCTCGCTTTGATCGACCCAACCGTGGACGGCTGGAAGGCCGAAGTCCTAGGCGATGACATCGTCTGGATGAACTTCGACGAAGACGGCGCTCTGCGTGCGGTCAACCCTGAATACGGTTTCTTCGGCGTAGCACCGGGCACCGGCTGGTCCACCAACCCGAACGCGATGCGCGCCATCGCTAAGGGCAACACGATCTTCACCAACGTCGCACTCACTGACGAGGGCGGCGTCTGGTGGGAAGGCATGACCGACGAAGCCCCAGATCACCTGATCGACTGGCAAGGTAATGACTGGACTCCGGACGCAGGCCGTCCAGCGGCCCACCCGAACAGCCGTTTCTGCACGCCGATCAGCCAGGCTGACATGCTCTCCGAGGAGTACTACAACCCGGACGGCGTCAAGCTGGACGCGATCATGTTCGGTGGCCGCCGCAAAACCACCATCCCGTTGGTCTCCCAGGCTCGCAGCTGGACCCAGGGCGTGTTCTTCGGCTCGACTCTCTCCTCTGAGACGACCGCGGCCGCAGAAGGTGCTGTGGGTGTTGTCCGCCGCGACCCAATGGCAATGCTTCCATTCATCGGCTACGACGCGGGCGACTACCTCAACCACTGGGACAAGCTACGCGACCTTCCAGCGGCTCAGGGCGGCAAGAACCTGCCAGCCGTGTTCTTGGTCAACTGGTTCCGCCGCAACGCTGAAGGCGGGTTCGCGTGGCCTGGCTTCGGCGAGAACTCGCGCGTTCTGAAGTGGATCTGCGACCGCATCGAAGGCAAGGTTGAAGCTGAAGAGACCCCACTGGGTCTGATCCCTGCTGAGGGCTCGCTGGACCTGGTTGGTTTGGAGATCAGCGATGAGGACCTCGAAGCCGCAACCCGCTTCGATGTTGAAGAGTGGAAGAACGAGCTTCCACTTATCGAACAGTGGTACGAGAACTTCGGCGATCACCTACCAACCGCTATGCGCGCCGAGCTGGACGCTTTGCGCGAACGCCTCGGAGCCTAAACGCCAAGCATCAGCTGAAGCCGCACGCACGGCTTCAGCTGATGCTGTGAACTGATAACGATGCCGCAGTCACTGTGTGAGGTGACTGCGGCATCGTTGTTGTCTGCAGAGAAAGGTGGGCCCCGTGGCGGAATTGACGCTGATTTTCGATGGCCGCTGTGGTGTGTGTACGCGGGCTGCGGGTTGGTTGCGGCGGCTTGATAGGGGTGGCCGGATCCAGCTGAGGGCCTCGCAAGAGCACGGGGTGCGTCAAGCGTACGGCCTCACGCAGGCTCAAACGGATGTTGAGATTTGGGGATTCCACGTGGTTACCGGCGAAGGCCGCGTCATGGTTTCACGTGGTGCCGGTGCTGCGGCGATTGCGTTGGATGTCGCGATGGGCACGCGGATTTTTCGAAACCTGTATCGCTTCCCGCCGCTTCGGTGGTGTGCGGACCGTGTATATGCGTGGGTGAGCGCGCATCGCGGAAGATTCCCGGGAACCACTCCGTGGTGTACGCAAAACCCCGGAGCCTGCGAGGATACTCAAGTATCCCGCGCAAACCCCGGGGCATGCGGTGCAACGCAGCCATACGGTGCAGCGTGGCCGTGAGGTGTAGCGCGGCTATGCGGTGGTGCGTAGCTGCGTGGCTACGTCAACGCCCTCAGGCTTGACGCTGTAGCCCCTGACGCCTTAGCCGCGGACGATTCCGAGCACCGTATCGCGGATGCGTTCCATCGTTTCTTGGTCTGCGGCTTCAGCGTTGAAGCGAAGCAGAGGTTCGGTGTTGGATGGCCGCAGGTTGAACCACCAGGAGCCGTCGGATGCGCTCACGGTGGTTCCGTCGAGGGTTTCGATTGTGGTGTCGTCACCGGAAGCGAGCTCGTCAACAACTTTCTGGGTTGCGGCCGCGGCGTCGGCGACCGTGGTGTTGATCTCGCCGGACGCGACGTACGGGTGGTATTTGGCGACCAGCTCCGAAAGTGGCTTATCTTGCCCGCCGAGCGCGGCAAGAATGTGCATCGCGGCCAGCATCCCGGTGTCTGCGAAATAGAAGTCACGGAAGTAGTAGTGAGCGGAGTGCTCACCGCCGAATACTGCGTTCTCATCGGCCATCACAGCTTTGATGAAGGAATGCCCCACGCGCGTGCGCACCGCCCGGCCGCCGGCCGCTTCAACCGTTTCCGGCACTGCTTTGGACGTGATGAGGTTGTGAATCACCACCGGGGTTTCTTCACCCTCGGACTTCGCGCGGGTGATCTCGCGGGCGGCAACCAACGCGGTGATCGCGGAAGGGGAGACGGCATCCCCGTTCTCGTCCACAACAAAGCAACGGTCCGCATCGCCATCGAAAGCAAGCCCAAGGTCTGCGCCGTGCTTCTTCACGGCCGCCTGGAGGTCTGCGATGTTTTCCGGCTCGATGGGGTTGGCCGGGTGGTTCGGGAAGGAGCCGTCCAGCTCGAAATACAGCGGCACGATCTCAAGCGGGAGGGGATCCAGCGCGGAATCGCCCAGTACGGCCGGGGTCGTGAGGCCAGCCATCCCGTTGCCCGCATCAACAACCACCTTGAGGGGGCGGATACGGGAAAGGTCGACGAGCGAACGCAAGTGCCGGGCGTAATCAGGCAACACATCGCGGTGTTCAATCTCAGCACGCGCATTGAGAGACTGAGGGAGGCCTTCGTTGAGGTACTTCTGGGCGAGGATGCGGATGTCCTCGAGGCCCGTGTCAGCAGAGATCGGTTTAGCGCCGGCACGCGTCATTTTGATGCCGTTGTAGCCGGCCGGGTTGTGTGAGGCGGTGAAAGTCACTCCGGCGGCGTCGAGGGAGCCGCTAGCGAAGTAGAGCTCATCGGTAGAGATCTGGCCGAGGACCAGCGGGTGTGCGCCACGCGCGGCGAGGGTCTCAGCGAAAACTCTGACGAACTGTGTGCTGGAAGGCCGCATATCGCCGCCGACGAGCACGGTGGCCCCTGCCAGTCCGAGCACGTCGACGAAAGCCGCGGCGGTGGCTTCTACTGTTTCTTCTGTGATGCTCTCGCCGACGATACCGCGTACGTCATAAGCTTTGAATGAATCGCTGAGATTGATCGTGGTCATAAGTGTCAGACTACGCTGTCACGCTTTGCTCAATGGTCAGACTCACGGAAACAGCGGGAGGCGTGGGATGGAATTTACAGGTAACGATGCCCTGTCTGCTGACTTCGATGCGGATGCGGCTCTTGCCGCGTTACGCCGTCTGGTGGGCCGGGAAGGCACAGACAGCGAGCGTGTCCAGTTCCATCCGGGGCAGCTTGAAGCGATCGAGGCGCTTGTGGGGCGTCGGCGTAGGGCGCTGGTGGTTCAGCGGACCGGTTGGGGTAAGTCTGCCGTGTATTTTGTGGCGACCGCGCTGTTGCGGGCTCAGGGAGCCGGCCCAACACTGATTATTTCTCCGCTGTTGGCGCTGATGCGTGATCAGATTGCGGCGGCTCAGCGGGCTGGTGTGCGCGCGCAAGCGATCAACTCGGCGAACGCCACGGAGTGGGAACAGATCCGCGGTCAGCTCGCCGCAGATCAAGTGGATGTCTTGTTGGTGTCTCCGGAGCGGTTGAATAATCCGCGGTTCCGTGAAGAGCAGCTTCCGCAGCTGGTTGAGCGGATGGGGCTGCTCGTGGTGGATGAGGCGCACTGTATCTCTGACTGGGGGCATGATTTCCGGCCGGATTACCGCAGGATCAAGGACCTCATCGAGCAGCTTCCGCAGGATGTGCCGGTCTTAGCGACTACCGCGACCGCGAACGAGCGCGTTGTTCGGGACGTTGAGGAGCAACTGGCCGCGGGTGGCCAGGATGTGTTCACGTTGCGTGGCCCGTTGGCGAGGAAGTCGCTACGTTTGGGTGTTTTGCGGATGGCAAGCCCGCGTAAGCAGTTGGGTTGGCTCGTGCAGCATGTGGGGCAACTTGCCGGTTCCGGGATTATTTATGCTTTGACGGTTTCCGCGGCCGAGGACATCGCTCAGATGCTGCGTGAGGCGGGCCTGAACGTGCGGGCCTATACGGGGCGCACGGATCAGGATGAGCGGCACGAGCTTGAAGATGCGTTGAAGAATAATCAGGTCAAGGCGTTGGTTGCGACCTCCGCGCTGGGTATGGGGTTCGATAAGCCTGATCTTGGATTCGTGGTGCACGTGGGTGCTCCGAGTTCCCCGGTCGCGTATTACCAGCAGGTAGGGCGTGCTGGGCGTGGCGCTGCCCGGGCGGATGTCATGTTGTTGCCCGGGCCTGAGGATCGGGAGATTTGGCGGTATTTCGCGTCTGCGTCGATGCCGCAAGAGTCCGTGGCCCGCGCTGTGCTCGATGCGTTGGCTGAGGCCGGTGGGCCGGTTTCGGTTCCTGTTTTGGAGGCGCGGGTCAATGTTCGCCGGACCGTGCTGGACCTGTTACTCAAGGTGCTGGCTGTGGATGGCGCGGTTGAGCGGGTCCAGGGCGGCTGGGTGGGTACCGGTGTTCCGTGGGTGTATGACCGTGAACGGTATGAGCGGGTGGCGGCGGCGCGTGAGGCTGAGCAGGAAGCAATGCTTGCGTATGAGCAGACCGAGGAATGCCGGATGCGTTTCTTGTCTGAGCAGTTGGATGACCCGCACGCGGAGGATTGTGGAATATGCGATAACTGCGCTGGCCGCTGGTTCCCTACCGAGGTGGGGGACGAGGCGACGCAACTGGCTCAGGGTGGTCTGAACCGAGTTGGTGTTGAGATTGTGCCGCGGAAGATGTACCCGACGGGGCTTGCGGCGTTGGGTTTGGATGTGAAGGGCCGGATCCCTGCTGAGCTTCAGGCCGGTGAGGGGCGCGCGTTGGCTAGGTTCACTGATTTGGGGTGGGGCACACGCTTGCGTGAGCTACTGCAACAGCAGACCCCGGATGCGCCGGTGGCGCCCGATGTGGTGAACGCGTGCGTTAAGGTCGTGGGGGAGTGGTCGGCTGCGGCTGGCTGGATGGGCCCCGAGGGCATGCCGTCTTCTGAGCGTCCGGTGGGGATTGTGGCGATGCCGTCTACGCGGCATCCGCAGCTGATCTATAGCTTGGCGTCTGAGTTGGCTCGGATTGGGCAGATGCGCTTCATGGGTGCGCTCGAATATTCGGGTGCTCCGCCGCGGTCTGGGCCGGGCGGTAACTCGGCGTACAGGTTCGCGGATGTGCGTGACGCGTTCGTGGTGCCGTCTGCAATGGGTGAGGCGGTGGCTTCTGCGCCGGGCCCGTTACTGCTCGTGGATGACGTGGTGGATTCGCGGTGGTCGATCACGAGCGCGACCGCAACCTTGCGGCAGGCGGGCGCTCCAGGGGTGTTGCCGTTCGCTTTGGCGGTTGTTGGTTAGCGGAGGTTCGTAGACTTAGTTATATGGATCCAACGTTTCTAGTCTTGGGTGTCGTTGTTGTCGTGGTCGTGGTTGTGCTGGGGCTACGGTCAATGGCTAAGCGTGCGCAGAATAAGCTTCGCTCCAACACCACACCTGAGCGTGCCCGCGAGGTTTCTGAGCTTCTGGACACCGAAACCCATAAGGCGGTGTATGCGAGGATCGCTCAAAATGACCTGATGGGTGCCGCCCAGTTGATCAAGAGCGCCACGAACCGTTCCAACATGGATTGCGTCACTGACGTGGTGGCGTTGCAACAATACCCGCAGATCAAGACGGAACCTGCGTTGCGTGAGATCGAGACGCCTGAGTTTGAGTCGCCGGGGACTGGGGCGCCTTGGGAAGGGCAGTCGCGGGACGGGGAAACATCGGGATCCAGCGCGTCCCGTACCGAGTCGTCGGAGTCTTCTGTGGATTCCGGGGTACAGGACGGGGCCGGTAGCGAGCTTGACCTGGGCAGTGACCAGGATTGGGCGATCCCTGAGGACTGGGCGGTTAAGTACGGTGATGAGGCGGCTGCCTCTGAACGGCACATGAACTTCACACACAACGATGGCGTGCGGGAGCATTCGTTTAGTACCCAGGACATTACTGGTGCCGAGCGGGATCAGTTCATGGCCAAGATGCGCGATGGCCGTTTCGATGAGGCGGCCGAGATCATCGCGCGCCACATCGATCTGAACCAGGAGATGATCCGCCGTGCTTTGGAAGCGAACACGTCGGCTGGCACGAGCGATGGCATCACGCTGCAGGTCAATGTTGAGGATGGCCGCACGGTCACGTTCAGCACGGATCATTTGAGCGAGCCGGAGCAGGACGCGTTCATGATGGCGATGCGCACCGAAGATGTGGACGCGGCGATGGATATTTTCATGCGTCACACCGGTGTTGATGAGGAGCACGCTCGGGAGGTGCTGCAACAGATTGCGCACCTGTATAAGCGTGGACGGTAGGTCTGCTGGTGTAGCTGTTTTGCGCATATCAGTTGTGCAGTATTGAGATGTCCGCTTTTGAGTTTTGAATAGTCGGTTTTATCGCTTTAGGAGGGTGACATGGCATTGGCGCCGAACGGAAACGATCCATTTGCTGGTTTGGGTGAGGTCCCAAGCTTTGAGCTGACGTCTACCACGGTTAAGGATGGCGGGATGTGGCCGGCCGAACAGTACTCGGGTGCTTTCGGTATCGAGGGTGGCCAGGATATTTCGCCGCAGTTGAGCTGGTCTGGCGCGCCTGAGGGCACTAAGAGTTTTGCTGTCACAGTGTTTGATCCGGATGCCCCAACTCAGTCGGGTTTCTGGCACTGGGTTCTCACGCGTATCCCGGCTTCGGTCACGGAGCTCGATGAGGGTGCCGGTAACGGCTTGGACCTTCCGGAGGGTGCGTTCCAGCTGCGTAACGATGGCGGCCAGCCGGGCTTCATTGGTGCCGCGCCTCCGCAGGGGCATGGCCCGCATCGTTATGTGATTACGGTGCATGCTTTGGATGTTGAGGATCTTGGTGTGGATGGGGATACGTCGCCGGCTAAGCATGGCTTCATGATGTTCGGGCACACGTTGGGCCGGGCAACCATGGTGGTCAACGGGGAGATCCCAGCCTAGGTTTCAGCGTGGTTCCCGGCTGTAGGGGCTGAGTTGTTTTTGAGGGCGGTTTCGTGGCGTGAGCTGCGGGGCCGCCCTCGTTGAGTTAAAGCCTCAGACTGTCTGGTGGTGTGATTGGGTTGCGCTGATGGGGCTGGGCTCTGTTAAGGATCGCTAATCTTAGGGGGTGCTTAGTAAGCGTAGCCTAGCTTTGCTAGCGCTGAGAGGTGGGGAGGAGGAAACTGTTCATATGAGTTCAACGAATGTGGGACATGAGAATAGGCTGGAACCGCATCAGGTTTCGGGGTATGCGCAGAAACTGAACTGGCTGCGTGCCGGTGTTTTGGGCGCTAATGATGGCATCGTCTCGGTTGCGGCTGTGGTGGTTGGTGTTGCTGGGGCGACAACGCAGATCGGCCCGATTTTAGCGGCTGGGGCTGCTGCTGTGATTGGTGGCGCGGTGTCGATGGGGCTTGGCGAGTATGTTTCGGTTTCTTCGCAGAAGGATGCGGAGGAGGCGTTGGTTGCTAAGGAGAAACGTGAGCTTCTTGGGGATCCGGAGGGGGAGCTTGAGGAGCTGACGCAGCTGTATCAGCAGCAGGGGCTTTCGCGGGATACTGCGGAGAAGGTTGCGGTTGAGTTGACTGAGAAGGATGCGTTGAAGGCGCACCTGCAGATGGAACTCAACATTGATGAGGATGACATCGTGAGCCCGTGGCATGCGGCTTTCGCTTCGATGCTTGCGTTCCTCGCTGGTGCGATTCTGCCGATGTTGACGATCGTTCTGCTCCCGCATGGCGCGAATATTGTGGGCACGTTCGCGGCGACGTTGGTTGCTTTGGCGTTGACGGGGGCGGTTGGAGCCAAGCTGGGTGGTAGCTCGCCGGGCAAGGCCGCTATCCGCGTGGTTGTTGGTGGCGCGCTCGCGCTCGGATTCACGTACCTCGTGGGCTACCTTCTGGGTGCGTCAGGAGTCGCTTGAGGTGTAAGCGTTTCAGTACAAGAAGCATGCTTCTAATATGGCTTTAGCCCGGCACCCTTAAAGGGTGCCGGGCTAAGACGGTCTATCACTAGTTACCTGAAAACACAGTTAGTCGAGGTTAGCGATGGCGTAGTCGGCCTCTTCTTTGGTGAACTTTTCACCGTGTTCACTTGTCAATTGGTCATGAATTGCGCTTGGAGACATAGCCATCGATTCTTGATAATTCTTGGCTGTTTCGAGGGCGTTCTTTTTATAGTCTGCCTTGAGATTGTCTATCGCGTATTGAGCTGCTTCTTTAGTAAATTTTTCACCGTACTCGCTGGTGAGCTGTTCATAGATTCCGGCCTTGCTCATGTGCATCGTATCGGAGTAGGTCTCCGCAGTTCTGAGTGCTGACTTATATTCCGTCGGAATTGTCTTTTCAGTTGGCTTGTCAGTTTTTGTAGAGGCGCTCGACTTCTCACCGTCACTTGTCTGTGACTTATGCGTCTCTGAAGCTGATGGGGTCGAGGAGCCGGCCGGTGAGGCGTTCTCGTCACCTCCGTTAGCCAATGCATTGATGATGCCGATACCGAGGACGACGTAGATGGCAATCATCCACCAGCGGGTCCAAAGCGACTTTTTCTTGGTAGTCGCGGGGGAGCTGCTCGAGGATGGAATGTCACCCGGCTCAGACGCTGGTGGCACCTGTGGGGAGTTATGGTCTGACACGTATGAACCTCCAAGATGAATATGCATTTATCCCTTCTTTACAACAGTATTATCCCATAAAATGTGTCCAATGGATTTCGATATGGCTTTACGACATTTTTCTACATATCTGCGTAGCCCACGTCGCGACAGGGTGGCACAGAAAATTGCTACCCCAGTAGTCACGTGCAACAGATGTAACGGCAACAGGACGATCCCCGGGAGTATCGGAGCTGCAAGGTAAGAAAATCGTTTCGCGGGGTTCTTTAGAGACCCCAGCGCCGGAACGATGACGCGACACATCAACGCCCCAGAGCATAAAAAATTCTCGGGACATCGTGTGAACGATGTCCCGACACATAACAAAAGCGGAGACGGGGGGATTCGAACCCCCGGTCCGGTTTTACCCAGACCCTTCATTAGCAGTGAAGTCCAATCGGCCACTCTGGCACGTCTCCACATTGCCCTCACAAAGGGCAACATCCCATAGTTTAGCCGAGGGCAAGCGTTCACATCAAAGTGAACACCTGGCCGCAACCGTTCACACGGTCCCAGGCCACGGCTATTGGCGGGTCAACGCGCCCCAAATAAAGCTGTAGCTTCGGGCCGCAGTCCGGGCAGCGGACGCATGGTCCACTGAACCTGAATGTCCGCCATCCACCTCCTCGTGGTACCACGCGTTACGGTGGCCGAGCTCCTCCAACAACGCATAAAAGTGACGTGCCTGCACAGGACCCACACGGTCATCGGACGCTGTAGTCCACACCAATAGTTCAGGCCACGTAACCTCACCCTCGCTGTTGGCTGTATCAGCTAGCCGATGGGTAGCTGAAATATCGCGCAGATGTTCAACATCCCCGGGAACATCAGGGTCGCCGTACTCCGCGATCCACGAATGCCCCGCCGAAAGCTGCGTGTACCGCAGCATGTCCAGCAACGGGACACCACACGAGATCGCGCCGAACAGCTCCGGGTAGCGCACATACATGTTGCCCGCTAGCAGGCCACCATTCGAGCCACCGGCCATACCCGTCAAAGCAGCTGAAGAAACGCCGCGCTCATGAAGATCACGCACAACAGCCGCCAGATCCTCGTACGCGCGCGGACGTTTCTCACGCAAAGCAGCCGCATGCCAATCCGGGCCGTACTCGCCACCGCCGCGAATATTCGCGACAACAAACGCCGGAGCCCGGCCCTCATCCGTGCGGCGCTCAAGCCAGCCAAGGCCCACCGCCGAAGAATAAACCGGAGTACGGGACACCCGGAAACCACCATAAGCACTCACATACACCGGCGTCTTACCGTCCAGCGGAGCGTCCTTCGGGGCGACCAAGAAGTACGGGACCCGCGCCCCATCATCAGACACCGCGAAATGCTGCGAAACCTCGTGTGCGCTCACATCGAAACGCTCCGGCGCAACACCGATGACCCGCCAGCCACCGCCGCCACTACCATCGTCGCCGTCACCTTCACCGCCAGCGCCACTCACGCTCGCGAGCGAACCGAGCTGCAGCGTCGGAGGCTGTAGGAACCCCTCCGAAACCATCCAGACGTCGTCGCTATTTTCCTCATCAAGCGGCCACATACTCACCGAAGACAACGCCGGCACACCAGGCAACTCAGTCACCTGCCAATCGTTGCGCGGATCCAAACGCACTACCCGGGAAGCGACGTCCCTCATGATGAGAGCGAAGCCAAAATTCTTGGTGAACCCCACGCCCTGAACGGACTCGGACTGCTCCGGGACCAATACCGCACGCAAACCAGACCGCTCACCAGCCAGCCACTCAGTGGTCTTGACCACCAAAACCGTTCCAGCCGGGTAGCTCTGCCCGTTGACCTCCCACGTGCTCATCGGGCGGATAATCAACCAGTCCTCAAAGAAGCCAACGTGGGCATCCCCCGGAGCGTCGATCTTCTGAACAGTCACGCCTACACCGGTGCCACCGCCAGCGCCCCCGTCTGCGCCGTCACCAGCTCCATCGCCTAACGCCACATAGTTCGTGCCGGTGAAAAAGTCCTCAGCATCCCGGAACACGGTCTTCTCAAATCCAGGCGTGGTGTCCACACCGGCCCCAGCCGCCACGTGGCTCGCATCAACCTCGAACAGAAGCTCCGCATCGGCCAGATCCTGCCCGCGACGCACACGGCGTACACACCGCGCATAGGTCGAACGCGTCATATCGTCATCGCCGGTCACCGTGGAAACCAAGAACGTGTCACCGAAACCCCAACTGACGGAGGTTTTCGCCAACGGCAACTCCAAGCCGCCCTCCACAAACATGCGGTCCACCGCATCGAACTCACGGACCACCACCGCGTCCCCACCATCAGGGGAGAGCACCACCAACGCACGCCGCGGCTGCCCGCCCGGCTTCGGCTCCCAGGAGGCACCACGCCACACCCAATTCACGCCCTCATCGGCGCTGAGCTCATCCAGGTCCAGAAGCGTCTCCCATCGCGGGGTGCCCGCAACATAGGAATCCCAGTCCGTAGTGCGCCAGATCCCGCGCGGATGCTCGGCGTCCTGCCAGAAATTCGTGTGGAACTCGCCATGCCTACTGACCGTGATGAGCCGATCTTGGGCATCCATCGCCTCCTGGATCCGCGCCACCACACGCTCATGCTCCGAAGAAGCTAGATGCTCATCAGTCGCCCTCGTGCGTTCAGCAGCCCACTCAAGCGCCGCCTCACCACGAATCTCGTCCAAAAATGAATGAATATGCGTCAGGTCAGTTGGTTTAGTCACAGCCTAAGAATACGTTGAAGTGATAGAGATAAATACATGGAACAAGCAACGGATCATGCACAGGATGACGGCCTCCTTCGCGTGGTGGTGATCGGCGCCGGACCGCGCGGAACCTCGGTTGTGGAACGGCTCGCGCTCGCCGCGTCGGGGCAGTCCGCGTGGGCTTCTGCTGACCTGTTGATTGAGGCCGACGACGGCCACGCCCTGGCCGCGCGCCCGTTGCGTATCGATGTGGTTGACCCGTGCCCTCCCGGTTCTGGCAGGGTGTGGGATCCGAGGCAGTCGCGGAACTTGTGGATGAATACGCCCTCGATGTTCCCTACGGTTGCCCCGGAGCGTCCGGCCGGTGTGGGGCGGGCCGAGCATCCGGGGCTGAGTTTTGAGCAGTTCCGTCTCTCTGACGGTGATGGGGCCGAGTTGAGCGAGGTCGAGCGGGCCGAGCTGGGGGCGTTGGGGCCGGGTAGTTTCCCGCCACGCCCACTCTATGGCCGGTATTTGCAGCACGTGTGGGAGGGTGTCGCAGCACAGCTGGAGCGCTTGGAGCATGTGGATGGGCCGCATGTGCATTCGACGTTGGCGGTTTCGGTTGACCCGCATGTTGGTGGTGGCTACCGCGTTGTTTTAGGTACGGGCCAGGTTTTGTATGCGGACCGTGTGGTGCTGGCTCTGGGGCACGTTCCGGCCCGGATCTCACCTGAGCAGGAGGCCGTGGGTTCGGCGTGCGCATCGCATCCGGGAGCGCACTATGTTCCTCCGCACGTTTCCACGGACGTGGACTATGGCGCACTTCCGGCCGGTCAGAACGTCCTGGTGCGCGGGATGGGGCTGAACTTTTTCGACCTCATGGCAGAAGTCACCCTGAGCAGGGGCGGCCGCTTCGAAGCAACCGATGGCCCGCCAGGGCAAGCGTTGAAGTATGTCCCCAGCGGTAAGGAACCGGTGCTGATCGCTGGCTCGCGCCGTGGAACCCCGTACCGCGCCAAGGCGGCGATCCCAGCGTTCATCCCGCCGGGCATCGAACTGAAATTCTTCACCTATGACCGCATCGTTGAGGCTGCTGAAAAAGGCGCGACCGGCCGGTTGCCCGGCACCGTGGACTTTGAGCGTCATGTGTGGCCGCTTCTGAACCGGGATGTGATCCGCACCTACTACTACGAGCTCGCTGCCGCCGCTCCCGAGGTGTTCGAAGCCACCCCGTCCGTGTTCTTGGATGAGCTGGACGAAATCCTTGCCGCCCCCACCGATATCGGCGATGAGGTGTGGGTTCTGAAGCTCAAAGACGCGTTGGCACGTGCGCTCCCTGACCGTGAACTCTTCGATATCCGGGCACTGGCGCGGCCGTGGTCGGGGCATGGCGCGATTACCGCTGCAGCCTACCGCGCTGCCACTATCGAGATGCTGGAGCGTGATGTCGCCGCCGCCTCGCTGGGTACGGGTTCGCCGTTGCACATGGCGATTGGCGCACTGCACGCAGGTCGCATGATCGTGAAGCGACTGATCGCGGAACGCTACATCGACGAACGTTCCGTCGCCGCGCAGGTGCGCGGCTGGTTTGAGCCTCTCGTTGAGGGGTTGGCCTCGGGGCCACCTTTGGAGCGTATCGAGCAGATGGTCGCTCTGATGCGCGCCGGGATCGTTGAGGTTCTGGGCCCTGAGCCGTCCTACACCTACGATGCGGAGGCCCACTTGTTCCGCGCTGTGTCGCCGTGGGTGGGTGGCGCGGAGCCGGAGGCGACGTGGATGGTTGAGGCGATGATGCCGGCCAACCGTGTTGCGATCACGGATTCGCCGCTGTTGCGTTCGATGCTGGCATCGGGTCTGGCGCGTCCGCGTGTGCGCATCACCGATGATGGCGAGCAGGTTCCCGGCTCTGGTCTTGATGTTGAGGGCGCCGATCACCGTGTGGTCGGCACGAGTGGTGCCGCCGCCGATGGTGTGCACGTGATTGGTCTGCAGTTGTCCTCGGTGCAGTGGGGGACTGCGATCGCGGCTGAGGCCGGCGGTGATCCGCACGTGGGTGCCCGGACGCTCGCGGATGCTGAGGCGATCGCCCGCTCCGTTTTGCTGGACTAGTCCCGCGGTTTAAAGCGGAAAACCCCGGAATCTCTACGATCCCGGGGTTAGGCCAGCGGAGGGTAAGGGAATTTCACCCAAACCCCGTAAATACGCGGTAAAACAAGGGTCACGTGAACCGTATGCCTAATCTGTGCCTAATCATCTGCAGTTGTGGGAAAAATGCCTACCAAGAAAGAAGCGACAGATGAGCACCTCAGGCACTGAGAAAACCGTTACGCACATGCTCAGCGAGTATCTGCACAACCTAGAGCTAACCCCCGGGCAAATAGACACGCTAACCAATAGCCCGCTATTCATCTTCCAGAATGAATCTCTAGATGCCCCCGGGTATTTCGAATTTGTAGGACCTCAGCAACATCATGGGGGCATACGCCTTGAAACACGGTGGAACAATCACGACGGTTTTACTGCCCGGGTCGAGCTCACTAACAGCTATGCGGCGTTCACTAGTGAAGGGCTAAGAGAGCTCGCGAAAACCATTACAGATTCTTCATGGCTCTTAGAAGCAATTGCAGGGCCTTTTGAGCGGGCATAGGTCAACGCCTGTAGCCCCGGCCTCTATAGCTAAGGCGCTCGCTAGATATGGGATAGGGGCCTGTAAAGCCTTCTGAAGCTCATGACCTCTTAACTTATCTATAGCCCCAGTTAATGGCGTTATAAGTCTGTTATCGGGGGTTCTCTTATGACCTTTAACGTTTGAGGCGCTTAGCGACATAGCCGCCCCTAACAGAAAAACGGCCGGGGAGATATCGCAATGCCGGCGGGGGCGACTAGCTCACGGCGTGGGACGGGGTACCCCGTGGGGTTGTCCTGTGGGGTTCTGAACGGCTCGTGATCGTGTCCAGGTGTCCAGTGTTTTCTTGTGACGCGTAACAGCGTTAGGCGCTCGCCGTGAGGTTGAGGCACTGCCTGCCTGCAGACACGGAAAGACCCGGCCTAAGGTTTCTTGTGTGTTCCTTAGCGCCGGGCCTTCCCGTTAGTGGTTATGCAGTTGTGAAGAGTGCTTCATCTTCGGCCGTGGTCGACGGTTTAGACGGTTCAGACGGTTTAGACATGAGCCCCTCCGCTTTCCATGCCCTGAGAAAGTCTTGCCGAAAATAGCCGCGTATATCGTTCAGTTTGCCGGGCCGTATCTTGTACTGCTCTAACATCCTCCCTAATCGTTGAGGGTTGAGCTTGAAACCTATGCGGTTACCTTCGCCCCAAGCGTCAGGTTCTGCTCTGACTAGTTCAGATATCAACTTGCCTGTTGGGATGAACGGTTGATTTGTTATGTGTCGGGACATCGTTCCGCTTTTTGGGTGCGGCCAAGGCGGCCGGGCAACGTACCTGCAGACTGGCGGTTCCCGGTGTTCCCGGGGCTATTTTGCTGTCGCTGAGGCTGCTGTTCACCGTTATAGCTATACGGTTCGTGGCAGGCTGGACAGCTAGTTTCTGTGCCGCCCCGTGCCTCGACGTGGATAACGTCGGGGGACCGGTCGGGTCTTGCGGTGCGGTGAACGATGTCGTGACACATGGGCGAAGGATGTCGTGAGACATGGTTGGAAGGG
>NZ_KV789377.1:0-1944 GCF_001807575.1 Arthrobacter sp. HMSC08H08 | reverse complement strand
TGTCGTGAGAGATCTGTGGGTGGGTTGGGGCGGTTAGGGGTGAACGATGTCGTGAAACCAAACACTTGAATCAGAGTGCCCGCCCGTTAGTTTCATTAGCGCGTAGGTTCCAGGAAATGGAGGGACGACTGCAGATCTGCCGTCCAGTTTTCAGCAACCAAGTGCGTTCCGTATGACTCATCCCAGGTTGTGTGCAAGAAAAATACAGTTGCGGATACTCGACCGTCGAAGACATCATCATGTCTACGCAGATAGTGTCCTGGGCGGTATCTTGCGATTTAAGCGGCTTTGTATTCAATATCTCTGATCCCCGTGGTCTTTTGCATAGCTCCAACTACCGGTTTGGAACGTAAACCAGCTAAGAAACCGCGGAGTCCAAAAGCTTCCGGGTCCGGTTTTCGCAGAATTTCCGATAATGAAAACCGAAGCTGCGGGTCGTGATCGTTGAACGACTGTGGGTCTATTGAGCTAACCTCTGTACCTTTCTGAATCCAAGCCGCCGCACCCCACCTGCCGTCAGCCGCCATATCCTGACTGATTTGTCTCCAATCCATACTCTCGGGTAGAGCAGCGTGCCCTACTAAAGAGTCGGGTTCGAGAACCTTCTTTACATTGCTCATGAATCCATCACTTGAAAAGTGTTGTATTACTGAGTTCTTCAAACTCAACCCTGAGGTTCTGTTAGTAAACATATTTCCCCTTGCTGTGACATAGATCACATGTTAGCTTATTTGGAGACTGGAAGGAGGTGACAACCGTGGCTGTTGATATTGAATTTGAAATTGAAGAAAACGAAACCGACGGTGCCGAAATGATTGTGCATCGCTGCTAAGAATGCTGTCAGCGCGCTGATGGACTCAGGTTGACGCAACTCTCCTGAGTCCATCAGCGAACTCAGGAGAGTTTATTTGAAGGTTCAGAAATCACAAGCATGGTCGCTTGAAAAATCTGATCAAAGTCTCGTTGCACGATCCGAGATCATCACGTTAACGTTTAGAGGTGTCGGAGCAACAGAGTTACCGGCGGATTTGTTCACTGGTGTGCCTCTGGATGCTTCTTTGCTACCCAACAACCTCTATCAAGAGCTTAAGTCTCGAAATATCATCGTTAATGCTGAATATGGCCAAGCTGCTTCTGAACGATTTTCCCGGCAGCACGATTATCTGGTGACATTGGGCGCAGACCCTAATCTCGGGCACTTGAAGATCACCGAGGCTCGTGTGGGCATTATCGGTGTTGGGGCTTTGGGAAGTTGTGCCTTACAAGCGTTTGTTGGTGCCGGAGTGCAGAAATTTACATTAATCGACCCAGATGTTGTCTGCCCATCTAACATGAATAGACAGTACATCTACGGTTCAGGTGATATTGGGCGACCCAAGGTGGATGTCGCAAAGCACTGGGTAGTTGATCGAGCGATACGGCCTGAAATAACGACGCATTTCTGCTCATTTCATGACTTAAATGCGGAGGTGTTTTTCCATGAAGTGGATTTCGTGGTGGCGACCTTTGATGGTCCAAGTATGAATTCGGTTTTAAGCTGTCTCTGTCAGGCTTGGGACAACAGGGTCGCCAGCGTATTCGGCGCGACAGGCTTCAATACCACTGTGATCAGTCCTGTCTTCATGCCTGGTCGTAGCAGGTCCCCAGAAGAATGTATTTTGCTAAGTGAAATGGATGGTGTTCGCGAACCTATCCGCGCATCCTGGGGTCCAATAAGTCTTTACAATTCAGCCCTTCGCGCAGAGCAAGCACTCCTGCATTTATTAGGACTCTCAGATGAAGTCAATTACACATCATTCCACAAAACGTTGAGAAGACGTGGAGTAGTGTCCATCCAAACTACTGAGTCTCTGAGGTTCTAGTGTCACAACGCTTAGTTTTCGAGATGGAGCGCATAGCCAACAAGGAAATGCTGTGAGGTGTCCCAGGTTTTGTTCCGTTTGA